>CADAGD010000033.1 GCA_902787375.1 uncultured Eubacteriales bacterium | reverse complement strand
TGTGGATGTTGGGTTCTTTTGCTTCAAATCGTCGCAAATCAGGCATGAGAGCAACCAAGCAATCTGCCTCCCCTGAGTCAGGGGAGGTGGCGCGGCGCGGTAAAGCCGCCGCGTCGGAGGGGTTGCTTCCCTTATCTCGCTTGAGTTTTTTAGTTGCTTTCAACCCCTCAGTCATCCTCGCTTTGCTCGGCTGACAGCTCCACTTGCGCATGGGAGCCGAGGGTTGCTTTTTTCCATTGGTTATTTTTCCGTATCACGCTTGTTTTTTAAACGCTTACGCCCCTTCAGCCAGCTTCACATTGTTCGGGTGACAGCTCAGCTTACGCAGGTGGAGCCAAAGCTTGTGTTCTTCCCTTATCTGATCTTGCTTATCACGCGTGAAAGCTCCACTTGAATTTCGGGAGTGGCTTTTTTCATACGCGATTATTGGCAGACGGGCTTTAAAGCAGACGCGATTCAATCATCGAATTTAAGCCTTGCAAGCTCGGTTCCGGTATAGAAGTGTTTGAGTATTTCGGCATAATCGGAGCCTTTTTTAGCCATTTCGTTTGCGCCGAGCTGGCTCATGCCGACGCCGTGTCCATAGCCGAGGCATGTAAAAGTGACGGTATCCCCATCCTTGACAACATCGAAGGCGGTGCTTTTAAGCCCCAGCACGCGACGAAGGTCGCTTCCGGGTATGACGGTTTCGCCTATCCTGATGAGCTGAACGCGGCCGCTTTTGGTTCTGCCCCAGATGTCGAGGTCAAGCGGAGCGAGTGGGAGTGTCATATTCGCCTCCGGGTATGCGGCGTTTATCCTCGAAACGACGTCGGCGGCGGAGAACTCCTGCTTTGTGACCATCTCGTGTTCGCCCTCGCAGCTCTCCACGGAAACGAGGTAGGGCAGAGCCATGGCGAAAACCTCCTCGCTGGACTCGGTTGCGGGGCCGCTTGAGGCGTGGTAAAGCGCACTTATAAGCTCCCCGTTATAGACGGCGACCATGCCGCGGGTATCGCCTACGGCGGAGCGGATCCTTTCGAGGTTCTTATCAAAATCATTTCCCCACCTTTCACGCAGCTTGGAATAGCTGAGGAACGCCTGACAGCATTGTGGATCGTCGCATACCGAGCAGCCGCTTCTGCATTTGGCTTTGTCCGCCATGTGGAGCGCGGTGAACGTGCGTGCGGCGACCGCCTGTGCGCAGAGCGCGGCATGTTCGCTTGAGGCGGGCATCTCCGCGGCGACGACCCCTATAAGGTAATCCTCAAGCTCCATCTCGGTGGGCGTACCCTCTATGCTCACGGTTATTACGGGGGACGAAAGATACACCTCGTTCCCCGACGCGGGCGAAGGCTCGGCAGTCTCCATCGAGGGCTCCTCGGATGAAGCGGTCTTGGTATACGGAGTAAGAGGCAGGTATGAAGCATTCCGCTTTTCATCCCTGCCGACGCCGGGAGCAAACAGCAGCGCGCCTATGAAGAACCCTCCTGCTATTGCCGCGAGCAATGTAATTCCGCTGTGAAGCCCTCCCCGCTCCCCGCTTGCGGTACTGCCCGCGCGAACCATACTCCTGTGTGAAACTGTGCCTTTCCTGTGCTTGTACATACTTCTTCTTATGCTGCGCCGACATCGAATATTCCCGGTTGCTCCGAATTTGACATTGCGGCGTTTGACATCCTCTACCGAATGTGCTATCATTCACGCATCGGAGGTGATTATAGCATATGAAGCTGAAAATGAATTCCATAACCCGCATTGCCATGATGACCGCGCTGCTTGCGATCTGCTCATGGATAACCATACCGTTCGCAGTTCCGTTTACAATGCAGACATTCGCGGTATTTCTGGCTCTCATTATCTGCGGAGGCGTTGAGGGCAGCATCGCCATAGCTGTTTACATCGCCCTTGGCGCGGTTGGCATACCCGTCTTTTCGGGCTTTTCGGGAGGCGTTTCCGCCCTTATCGGCCCCACGGGAGGATATATATTCGGCTTTTTGCTCTCAGGCGGAGTTAAGATACTCTTTGAAAAAATATTCGGCAGAGAAAAGCTCCTTCCCGTGAGCCTTCTTGCAGGACTTCTCGTCTGCTATTTGTGCGGAACCGTCTATTTTACGCTGATAATGAACGGTCGCGGAGTTTCGTATACGCTTTGGTCGGCACTCATGGTGTGCGTTGTGCCGTTCATAATTCCCGACATAATTAAGCTCTGCCTCGCCATTCTGATAGGAAGAAAGCTTCCGAAAAAATAAAAAACGGGTGCGCCCCTATGGACGACACCCGTCAGCTTACTGACAAAGTCCGTTTTCCTCGGCTTCCTCCTTTGATGTGGAAGCAGCGGCTCTAACGAAAAAACCAAGTATTCATTGAGTTTTTTGCCGCCTCATCCACCACCGCTTAGGCGGCGGTTTCCCTCCACTCATAGGGGAAGGCAGGTATTTCCGGCATATTCGGGGGTTGTCAGCGGTCTGACGGGTGCGCCCATATGGACAGCACCCGTTAATTAACTCAGCAGCCGCAGGAGTTATTGCCGCAGCCGCAGGAGCTTTCACCGCAGCCACAGCCGTTGCCGAATACACCGAGCAGGGCAAGGATGACTATCCACAGCGCGCTGTTGTTATTGCCGCAGCCGCAGCCCTCAAAGCGGTCGTTGTTGCAGCCGCAGCCGTTGTTGTCTGCCAGAAGCAGAAGAATTATGATCCACCACCAGTTGTTGCCGAAATTACAATTACACATTCTTTTATTCCTCCTTGATGGGAAATGTTTTAAACGGTTTTCCGTTCACGATATAATACGCTCAAACCGCGAAAAATGTGATAATACTCACAACGAAAAGGTAATTTGGTGAAAAAGCTTATGATAAAAAACCGCCCCAAGCGGGGCGGAAAAAGAATCGTTTCGATTACGGCTTTATGACCGCAGCAAGCTCTACCAAGTCGGTTACGGGATCGGTATAGCCGTCCTCATAGAAGTCAACGGCAATTTCCACATCAATGCATGGAGAACCGTTTATATTAGTCAGTCGTGCCGAATCCCTGTTTATCTCATACTTTACAAGCTTTTCGCCGTAAGCTTCCCTGAGCCTTGCGTCGAATGCTTTCGTGTAGTCGTTCAAATTTATGTTATCGGGTACATTGTCAAGTCCCAAGTCCGCGTTACTTGGCATCCAGAGAGCGAAAACATTACCGTCAGGATCAACGCTAACGGAAATATAATTATTAGTAAGTATTCCGTTTCTTGATTTATACCAAAATATTCGGTAATAAATATAATCCGCCTCCGGGATTGGGTCTTCTATTTTGCACACATCGAAAGCACTAAAGTCTATCTCATCCTTCAAAGTAAGCTCCACAGCTTTACGGACATCCTCGCCGGTTTTGCAATCATTCATGTTAATTTTGCTTACCGACTCAGTGAGTATGGCATATGGTGTTCCGTCCGGTAAAAGTTCGACATGCTCTCTGTCAGAAGCACTCGCAGGAGGATTGTCGGTAATTACCTCATACTCATCAACTACCGTGTTAAGTAAAACGTATTCTATTGTTCGCGTATATTTCAAATCATACTTGTTTCCGGCAAACTCTATTGTTTTTGTGTCATTGAGTAAACCCTCGTTCGTGCTGAAGCGAACCGTTTCGTTTATATCATAGCCCCTGAAAAAATGAGTGCCGCTGCCGTAATACGAATCCGTCTTTATCGTCAGAACATCGACGGTATCCTCATCGGGCTTCGGTGTTTCGGTGGGCCGGGCCGATGCTTCTTCTGTTGCCGATTCGGTCGGAGCTTGGGTAACAACCTCGGTCGGCTGATTAATTGAGGCGGTCTGCTCCGACGCTTTATCCTCCGCGCACGCGGGCAAAAGGAGCATTGCTCCCGAAGCGATTGCAGCTATTGCTACTGATGCAAAAATGTTTATTTTATTCATGTTTTCCTCCAAAGCAATTATTCAAGGCTGCGGATTTATATATTGATTTTAACATAATTAAACTAAACTGTCAATCTATTCTGAATGTATCTTTTAATTCTTTTTGTAGTCTGTTTAAAAGACATACATCAAATCAACATCTTTACCTCGGCGATTGGTTCCCTCGCCATAAAGCATCTGTATAATCTCCGCTATTATATCAGCGATTAGAGGCTTTGACCATGCCGTAAACGGAAAAAATTTCTTTCCGATTACGGCAACCTCATAATGATGGGTTTTGATTTTTCCGTCCGGCATTCCATGGGCGCGAAAAAGGAATGCTCCGAACCATGCGAAGCATTCCGTTGCATTTCTTTATATTTCAGTACATCCCTTTAAAGCGTTATTACATTTCGGAAACATCCATCCTCTGTGCGCCGCATTGCGTGCAGAATTTCACGCCCGGTTTAAGCACGGCTCCGCACTTGCGGCAGAATGCGGCTTGGGGCTTTACGGGAGCGTTGGCGAGCCTTGCGCCGCACTCGGTGCAGAACTTTTTGCCCTTACCCATGAGCGCACCGCAGTTGGCGCATTTAGTCAGATCGTTGACGGGCGGCTGAGCGGGCTTGACCTGCGCGGGGCTTGCGGTATCCATTGCTTGAGGAGCGGGCGCGTTGAGGGGCTTGCCGCACTCGGTGCAGAACTTTTTGCCCTTAACCATGAGTGCGCCGCAGTTGACGCATTTTATCAGCTCGTTTGCCACGGGAGCGGTATCCCTCGCAGCGGGAGCTTCTTCAACGGGAGCGACTTCCACGGGAGCAACCTCCGCAGGAGCGACCTCCGCAGGAGCAACTTCCACGGGAGCTTCTTCAACCGGAGCGACCTCCACGGGAGCTTCTTCAACCGGAGCGACCTCCACGGGAGCGACCTCCACGGGAGCGACTTCCACGGGAGCGACTTCCACGGGAGCGACCTCCACAGGAGCGACTTCTACGGGAGCTTCTTCAACCGGAGCGACCTCCACGGGAGCGACCTCCGCAGGAGCAACCTCCGCAGGAGCGGCTGCTTCTGCCGCCGACATGGACTTGCCGCAGAAGGGACAGAATCTATGCTCGTTCTTTACCTCCTTGCCGCAGCTCGGACAGAGCTTTTTTTCCGGCTCCGTGACTATGGGCTTGCCGCAGTTGGGACAGAATCTATGGTTGTCATTAAGCTCAAAGCCGCATTCACGGCACTTGCGCTTATCGGGCTGTCTGCTTAATACGGGCGTGCCGCACTTTTTGCAGAAGCGATCCGAGGTTCCCAATGCCGCGCCGCAGCCCTTACATGCCTGTCCCGACGCGGAGCTTGTCGGCTTGCCGCATTTTTTACAGAAATTCGCGTTGGCTTCAAGAGCCGCACCGCAGCTCATACAGAATTTGCTCATGTTAAAAAGCTCCCTTATTACTCAAATTTTTGCCACTTGGCGTAAAGCGTATGGTCGAGCATCAGCTCTATTTCGGTTCCGCTCGTTATCACATTGTCGTCCTTGGGATTAAGTCCCCATCCCATGAACAGGTATCCCTGCCGCGTGGGGTGGATAAGGTTCAGAACCCCGTCATATGTGTTCCTGTTTCCGAAGGCGTCGCGGACGAATACGGTTTTTACGCTCATATCGTCGGGTATGGCGTCGCCGCCGTTCGGGTCGAATATCAGCTCTGTCTCAAGCTTCAGATGCCGCTTTGAAACGAGCCTGTAAAATTTATAGTAGGCTCCGCTCGATTGTAGCTTATTCGCGTACCAGAGAAATTCATTCAGACTGCGGCTCTTGAAAACCGCCCTCGGAGCTATCTCCTCCACGGTGTCCACGGATACTATTTGCCCGTTTATGTCGGTGCGTATCGCGGTTATTATCACACAATGCCCGCGATATATGGGATTTCCGTTTTCGTCCGTGCCGCTCCTGTTGCAGCAGATCATGGCGTCGCCGGGTTCAAGATTCGATATGTCCTCGGCGGTAAAGTGTCCCTCATGCCCGCGCGTCGGAGGAACGATGCGGCAGATATTCCACGCCACGGCGTCGGTGGTGAGCATATACGTCGTCATATGCGGAATCTGCCATGCGTAGGAGAGGAACGACGAGCAGTCGGAGCCGAGCAGCGCACCCCACCTTGAGCCGAGCGCGACCGCCGAACGCGCCGCGTTGTCGAATACGGAGCCTGGCGTGTTGGCTATGCGCAGGAAGTACGTCACCGTGTTGCCGTATGACGCCGTCGCGCCCGTATCGGCAGAGATATAGCCTATGTAATTCTGCATCCCCTCGAACTCGGTGCCGTTGAACAGCGCACTCCGAGAGTAGGGCATACTCGTTTCCGTCTGCCCCGCGATGTATTTCCAGTCGGAATTGCAGGCATGGAAGCTGTAACGCGGCGTCCACGACGCGCCGCCCTCTGCCTGCCCCAGAAAGGCAAGCCGCATGGCTCGCCGGACTATTATTTCGTTGGCTTCCGACGCCGTCCGCGCATCGGTTTCCTGCTCCGCGAAAACATCCAAAGCTCCCGTTATCAGTATTATAAGTGCAAGCAGGATGAACCCCGTCCTGCGAATCAATCGCTTCATGGTCTTAGCGGCCCCGTTCTTTCATATATAGCTTATTTTACCATCTTTTGACGCAACAGTAAAGAGTGTTTTGAGAAATGCCATATGCCGTTCGCTGATTTTATATTAAAACGGACGCAAACAGTATTGACAATATATGTCAAATAAAGTACAATATATACACAGAGCATGTGAGCGTCGCTTCCCATACGCGCCGTGCCTGCGTTTCCCATTCCCTAATTAACTGACATTAAAAAAGTACAAAAGGAGGATCAAAAACATGAAAACCAAACGAAGAGTCTTCGCCGCCATACTCGCGGCTGTGTTCGTCATAATCAATGTCGCCGCGGCTCTGCCCGTCCTCGCGCTTGATGACCTGACGACACGTTACCCCACCCCCGAAGGCTATAACGACCACGACTATCAAAAGCTTGTCGCGTTCCTCGAACAGACCGATGCGAATGGAGTTAAGAACGGAGAGAAGCTTAGTGAAAACTATGATCCCAACGATCCCACAACTTGGGTATCATATTGGCCCGATCAGAAATTTAAATGGATTGATTCGGATGGCGAACGCAGGATACAAGAAATATATGTATATCTCAGATTTTCATATTACAATAACGAAAGACTCTGTGGAGCCCTTGATGTAAGCGGCTGTACCGCGCTTAGTACTTTGAGCTGCTACTACAACAACCTGACCTCACTTGACGTGAGCGGCTGTACCGCGCTTACATATTTGGATTGCTCCCACAACAACCTGACCTCACTTGACGTGAGCGGCTGTACCGCACTTCGGTCTTTGACTTGCTCCTACAACAACCTGACCTCACTTGACGTGAGCGGCTGTACCGCGCTTACAAAATTGGATTGCTCCCACAACAAACTGATCGAGCTTGACGTGAGCGGCTGTACCGCGCTAACATCTTTGGAATGCTACTCCAACAACCTGACCGAGCTTGACGTGAGCAACAATACCGCGCTTGAGGCTTTGTCTTGCTCTTGGAACTACCTGACCTCACTTGACGTGAGCGGCTGTACCGCGCTTACAGATTTGGAGTGCCGCTACAACAAACTGACCGAGCTTGACGTGAGCAACAATACCGCGCTTGAGGCTTTGAATTGCTGCGGCAACAACTTGACCGAGCTTGATTTGAACAACAATACCGCGCTTAGTACTTTGTGGTGCAACTTCAACAACCTGACCGAGCTTGACGTGAGCAGCAATACTGCGCTTAGTACTTTGAAGTGCTCCTCCAACAACCTGACCTCGCTTGACGTGAGCAGCAATACCGCGCTTGAGAATTTGTCTTGCGGCTCCAACAAACTGACCGCGCTTGACGTGAGCGGCAATACCGCGCTTGAGGAATTGTGGTGCGCAAGCAACAACCTGACCGCCCTTGACGTGAGCAGCAATACCGCGCTTATTTATTTGTATTGCTACAACAACAACCTGACCGAGCTTGACGTGAGCAACAATACCGCGCTTTATAATTTGGATTGCTCCTCCAACAACCTGACCTCGCTTGACGTGAGCTGCTGTACCGCGCTTGAGAAGTTGTGGTGCAGCGGCAGCCAATATTCCTACATCGACCTGACCTCGCTTGACGTGAGCGGCTGTACCGCGCTTACATATTTGAATTGCTGCTACAGCAAACTGACCTCGCTTGACGTGAGCGGCTGTACCGCGCTTGAGGAGTTGCAGTGCGACAGCAGCAACCTGACCGAGCTTGACGTGAGCGGCTGTACCGCGCTTAAGTATTTGTACTGCTACAAAAACAACCTGACCTCGCTTGACGTGAGCAACAATACCGCGCTTAGGGAATTGTATTGCGGCTCCAACAACCTGACCTCGCTTGACGTGAGCGGCTGTACCGCGCTTTATAATTTGGAGTGCTCCTCCAACAACCTGACCTCGCTTGACGTGAGCGGCTGTACCGCGCTTTGGAATTTGTATTGCTCCTCCAACAACCTGACCTCGCTTGACGTGAGCGTCTGTACCGCGCTTAGGAAATTGTATTGCTCCTCCAACAACCTGACCTCGCTTGACGTGAGCAACAATACCAAGCTGGAGGATTTGTATTGCTACTCCAACAATCTGACCGAGCTTGATTTGAGCAATAACACAAAACTTCCAATTGATCACATATACACAGAAGGAAAAGGATTTACCGGTTACGAGTACAACTACGACTGCTACTATAGTAAGCTATATGCACATCCTCAGGATGGCGAGAGCTTCCTTGGCTGGTACAACGAGGACGGCGAGCTGCTTTCAACCCAGGCAGCTTTGGATTCATATGGAAGAACCGGAAAGGTATTCATCGCCAAATTCACGGGCGGTGAGCCTGAGATAATCCCCGGCGATGCCGACGGCGACGGTGAGCTGACGTTCAACGACGTGACGGCTCTCTACTACTACCTGCTCAATGGGGATATGACGGGCATGACGCCTGAGAGCTTGGCAAGTGCCGACCTGAACAACGACGGCGTTGTGAGCGTATCCGACATAACGCTAATGTTCAACCTCCTGCTCGGCGGCAACTGAGCATCAAATTAAATAAACGCTGATAATCCGCGCCGCATCCTCTCACATTGGATGTGGCGCGGATTGCTTCCAACGCCGCGGTTAAAGGGTTGTTTTCCCTTATCGTGCTTGGGTTTTTGAGCTGATTTACGGCCGTCCCGTTTGGTGCAAAGCATCCAACAGCAGCTCATTGAGCCAATCGGCACTCACATAAACGTGACTAAAGCACAGCCGAATGATTCAAAAAACCGCACCGAGGGAGTGGACAGAGCATCCTCCGGTGCGGGCATTCATGTATATTTGTATTTTTGAATCACATTGTTCCGAATATGCGATCGCCGGCGTCGCCGAGGCCGGGGACGATATAGCCATGCTCATTGAGGTGATCGTCGATGGCGGCGGTATAGATTCTGACGTCGGGGTGCATCTCCTGAACGGCGCGGATGCCTTCGGGAACGGAAACGAGGCACATGAGCTTTATGGACTTGCAGCCGAACTCCTTGACCTTACGGATGCCCTCGCAGGCGGAACCGCCGGTTGCGAGCATGGGATCGACCACAATTACGTCACGATCCTGCACATCGGCGGGGAGCTTGCAGTAATATGTGACGGGCTTTAGCGTTTCGGGATCGCGGAAAAGCCCTATATGACCCATCTTCGCCGTGGGGATGAGGTTCATAATGCCGTCGGTCATGCCAAGTCCCGCGCGGAGTATGGGTACGACGCCCACCTTGCAGTTGATGAGCATATGCGCCGTGGTCGGAGCGACGGGGGTTTCTATCCTTACCTCGTCGAGGGGAAGATCGCGCGTTACCTCATACGCCATGAGTGTTGAAAGCTCCCCAAGCAGGGTGCGGAAATCCTTGGTTCCGGTATTCTTGTCGCGCAGAAGCGCAAGCTTATGCTGTACCAGAGGATGGTCTATAACGGTTACATTCTTAAATTCGCTCATAATTTGCCTCCTCAATAACAATTTGTCCCAATTAATTTATTCATGGGCGGATATTTTTGCTATCCTGCCCTCATGCCTGCCGCCGTCGAAGCCCGTTTCGAGCCATGTTTTTGTTATCGCCTTGGCGGTTTCAACGCCTATTATGCGTCCGCCCATGGCAAGCACGTTGGAATCGTTGTGCCGCCTTGTCAGCTCGGCGGAAAGCACGTCCCCGCAGAGCGCACAGCGAATGCCCTTGACCTTGTTGCAGCATATCGAAACGCCTATGCCCGTGCCGCAGATGGCTATGCCGCGCTCAAATTCGCCCCTCGCCACAGCCTCTGCCATGGGAAAGGCAAAGTCGGGATAGTCCACCGAATCGGTCGAAAAGCAGCCGAAATCGCGGACGCTATGCCCCATTGACTCTATGAACGGTATCAATGCCTTCTTCAACTCATATCCGCCATGATCGGAACAGACAGCAACAGTCATAATATTTCTCCTTTAAATATGTGTTTTATCTGTCAAGCACATTGAAGCCCGAAGCCCTCAAAAGCCTGTTCATATAGGCAAGTCCCTGTTCGCTTTCGGGAATGGCCTCCGCGAATATCACATCGACCTTGCCCGACCATCGCCTCAGAGCGGCGAACAGCTCGGCGCAGAGCGACGAGGGATCGTCCCTATCGCCTATTATATCATAGTTCATTCCGTGATAACAAGAGCGAGTTTGCTCCGTACCCAAAATAACGCAGCGTTCACCCATGGCGTCCGCTATCTCGTACTCGCGGCAGATTATGGAAGCCGCTCTGCGCCATGAGCCCTCGGCGACGACCACCCTGCAATCGGGAGCGTAGTGACGGTGCTTCATGCCGGGCGACGCCGCGACCTCGCCATCCTTGAGAGGTCTTAATACCGCGGGGGAAACATCGACCTCGCCTATCACGTTCTCTATCATCTCACGGGTTATGCCGCCCGGACGGAGTATAGTCGGCTTGCCGACAAGGGTTATGACGGTCGATTCGACGCCCACCCTGCACGCGCCGCCGTCGATTATGACGTCTATCTTGCCGTCCATGTCGTTTATGACATGCTCCGCCGACGTGGGACTCGGACGCCCCGATATGTTCGCGCTCGGAGCCGCGACAGGCACTCCCGCCGCCCTTATGAGCGCGAGCGCGGTCTTGTGTTCGGGCATTCGGACGGCGACGGTGTCAAGCCCCGCCGTTACCTCGTCGGGAATTATATCGCTCTTGACGAATATTATCGTCAGAGGTCCCGGCCAGAAGGCGTCCATGAGCCGCCTTGCGTTGTCCGGAACATGGCTCCACAGCTCCTTGACGTCGCTCTTTTTCGCCACATGCAGTATAAGCGGATTGTCCGACGGACGACCCTTCGCCTCGAATATCCTCCGTACCGCTTCCCCGTCCAAGCCGTTCGCTCCCAGCCCGTATACAGTTTCCGTCGGAAACGCAACAAGCCCGCCTGAGCGGATTATCCGCCCCGCGTAGTTCGTCCCGTTCTCCTTCTGGGTTTTAGCGTTAAATATCTCTGTGTTCATGACTGTTAATTACATCTCCCCGTTTCAATGCCGTGATTGTTTTTAACTGCTGCGCTTGGGATTCTTCAACTGCCGCGTCGGAGGGGGTGAGTTTTCATATTGCACTTGGTTTCTTATTGCCTTTTAACCCCTCGGTCAGCTTGGCGCGGACGTACATCATGCCTCCCCTGCGTAAGGGGAGGTGGATTGGCGGGCTTCAGCCCGACAAGACGGAAGGGTCGTTACCCCTTTTCGCGCTTGGTTTTTTTTAAGCGGCTTACAACCCCTCAGTCATTCTCGCTTTGCTCGGCTGACAGCTCCCCTTGGCAATGGGAGCCAAAGCTTGCGTTCGCGCCTTGGTTACTTCCGTAAAAGTATTTTCATTAATGCTCTTGGACAGGAAGTATTGGCTTGAGCTTTCAAGCTGTTGCATCTTACGTTGATTTGGTGCGGACGGGCATCATGCCTCCCCTGAGCCAGGGGATGTGGCGCGGCGCGGTTAAGCCGCCGCGACGGAGGGGTTGCTTACCCTTTTCACGCTTGAGTTTTTATAGTTGCTTACAACCCCTCAGTCATCCTCGCTTTGCTCGGCTGACAGCTCCCCTTGGCAATGGGAGCCAAGGTTGCGTTCTCGCCTTGAACGTTTCCATAAAGCTTTTTTTAATACTATTGGGTAGGAAGTAGTTGCTTGGGCTGAGGTTCTTTGCCTCCCCTGAGTCAGGGGAGGTGGCGCGGCGCGGTAAAGCCGCCGCGACGGAGGGGTTGCTTACCCCTATCACGCTTAAGTTCCGGAGTTGCTTTCAACCCCTCAGTCATCCTCGCTTTGCTCGGCTGACAGCTCCCCTTGGCAATGGGAGCCAAAGCTTGCGTTCACGCCTTGAACGTTTCCATAAAGCTTTTTTTAATACTATTGGGTAGGAAGTAGTTGCTTGGGCTGAGGTTCTTTGCCTCCCCTGAGCCAGGGGAGGTGGCGCGGCGCGGTTAAGCCGCCGCAACGGAGGGGTTGTTTACCATTATCTCGCTTAAGTTCCGGAGTTGCTTTCAACCCCTCAGTCATCCTCGCGTCGCTCGGCTGACAGCTCCCCTTGGCAATGGGAGCCAAAGCTTGCGTTCACGCCTTGGTTTTTTCCCTTATCACGCTTGAGTTTTGGAACTGCTTTCAACCCATCAGTCATCCTCGCTTTGCTCGGCTGACAGCTCCCCTTGGCAATGGGAGCCAAAGCTTGCGTTTTCACCTTAGCTGTCAGCTCTTCACACGCACAGGAACCGATTCTCGTGTTATTCGGGGCGTCAGCTTTCTTCCGCAGGTGATTGCAGCAGCTTCATGCGCTCATCGAGAATGAGGGCGTCAATCATCTCATCCATATCGCCGTCGATGAAGGCTTCTAACTTATAGAGTGTAAGCCCTATGCGGTGATCGGTGACGCGGCTCTGGGGGAAATTATATGTGCGTATTTTCGCGGAGCGATCTCCTGAGCCGACCATGGCGCGGCGTGTTTCGGCTTCGGCGTCATGCGCCTGAGTGGAGTACAGCTCATAGAGACGGCTTTTCAGCACGCGCATTGCCTTTTCACGGTTCTGTATCTGACTGCGCTCATCCTGACTTTGCACGACTATACCCGTCGGCATATGGGTTATTCGTATCGCGGAGGAGGTCTTGTTTACATGCTGACCGCCTGCTCCGCTCGATCTGTAGGTATCTATTCGGATGTCGTTGGGGTTTATCTCGACGTCCACGTCCTCCGCTTCGGGAAGGACTGCGACCGTCGCCGCGCTCGTGTGGATGCGCCCCTGGGATTCCGTTTCGGGAACCCTCTGGACACGGTGTACGCCGCTCTCAAACTTCATGCGAGAATACGCCGATTTGCCGTTTATCTGGAACACGGCCTCCTTGATGCCCCCTATCTCGGTATCGTTCATGTCTATAATCTCAAGCTTGAAATTATGACGCTCGGCATAGCGGGAGTACATTCTGAAAAGCGTCGCGCCGAAGAGCGCCGCCTCGTCGCCGCCTATGCCCGCGCGTATCTCGATTATGACGTTGCGTTCGTCATTCGGGTCCTTGGGCAGGAGCATCAGCTTCAGCTCCTCCTCAAGCTTTCCCGAACGCTCCTCCGCCTCGCGCATCTCCTCATGGGCAAGCTCACGCATATCCGCGTCGTCCGATTCCTCAAGTATGGCGCGGCATTCGGCTATCGAATCCAGCGCGCCGCGGTATTCGTCATACACCGCGACTATCTCGCCAAGCGATGAATGCTCCTTGGCAAGCTCGCGGAACAGATTCTGGTCGGCAATGACGGACGGCTCGGAAAGCTTCATGCCCAGCTCCTCATAGCGTTCCTTTATTTTTGCAAGCTTATTAAGCATATCTCAATCCTTAAAAATCAATTTTAACCACACGGCCAACGCCGTTCAAATCGTTTATTATACAGCCGTCGTGAGCCTTGAACATGGCTCTGACAGCCTCGGCTTCGCCTGCGCCCACCTCCATAATGAGGCAGCCGCCCTCGTTGATGTGCGCTCCGACCTCAAGGGCGATGCGGCGGTAGAGGTCAAGCCCGTCCGCGCCGCCTTCAAGGGCAAGCTTAGGCTCAAAACGCACCTCGTCCTGCAAGCGAGCCATGTCCTCCGCGCTGATGTACGGAGGGTTTGCCGTTATGACGTCATACCTGCCCGCATCCGAGAATAGGTCGGCTGCCCTGAATGCTATCTCGGCTCCGTTGATCACCGCGTTTTTCTCGGCTATTGCAATGCTCCTTTCGGATATGTCGGACGCCTCGCAGGAAAGAGTAAGCCCCTTTTCCTCGGAGAGCTTTTTCAGCGCGACGGCGATACATCCGCTGCCCGTGCATATGTCGAGCAGGGAGGTGTATTTCCTGCGGACGATTATATCAAGAGCCGCCTCGCAGAGCGTTTCTGTATCCTGACGGGGTATCAGCACATCGGGGGTAACGATGAACCTCAGCCCCATGAAGTACCACTCGCCGAAAAGGTATTGGAGCGGCTCATGCGTGAGCCGTCTTTTGACCATATCCTCAAGCCTTGCAAGCTCCGCGTCGGACAGCCGCTTATCGGAGAAGAACAGCCCGCCTGCCTCCGTGCCGGTTATGAACGAGAGCATGAGCCGCGCCTCCGTCCGCGCCTCGTCGGTGACTGCTTTGAGCCTTGCCTCGGTCAGCTTCAGGGCTTCGTGAACCGTCATTCGATCACCGCCCGTTCGGGCTCGTCGGGCATGGGAACCTCAACAGGCTCCTGCTTTTTCGCTTCCGCTTCCGCTTGTGCCTTCGCGGCTTCCTCCTCCATGCGCTTCTTCTCCTCAAGAGGGTTCTTTTCGCCCATGGCGAGGTAGAAGGAGTAGATGGCAACCTCAAGCATGTCAAGCTCAGGCTCGCGTGTTGTTATGAGCTGGAGAGCCATTCCGGGAGCCCTGACTATCTTCGTAAGCAGATTGTCATGCTTTGCCGCGCCCCTTAAAACCTCATAGCTGATCCCGGCGATTATGGGAAGGAACAATAAGCGCACTCCGAATCTTATAATGAACGCGGCGGCCTTGCCTAAATTGGCTCCGGGGAAGCCGAGGGAGTGCATCACAATATCCACAAGCGTCAGGACTATTATTGAAATAGCCATGACGAGGAACAGATAATTGGTTCCGCAGCGGGGATGGAGCCTTGTATACTTCATTGCGTTTTCGGGAGTAAGCTCATCCACGCCCGCCTCATAGCAGGCGATGGTCTTATGCTCCGCGCCGTGATACATGAATACGCGGCGAATATCCTTTATGGTTGACACGAGGAACAGATAGCCGATGTATATGGCAAGCCTCAAGCCGCCCTCAAGGAGCGAACGCCAGACGTAATTGACGTCCTCCGCGCTCGAAGCCGCCTTGCCGAATATCAGCGACGCGATGAACTGGGGCAGGAACATGAAAAGCCCGACCGCCAGAGCCACGCCAAGCACCATTGCGACGCCCATAACGACGCTCATTATATCGACATGCAGCTTTTCGGCAAGCCATTTCTCGAATCGTGAAGGCTCCTCCTCAAAACCCTCGCCGAGCAACTCGGCGGATTTGCTCGTCGTGTTGAGGCCCGTCTTGAGCGACTCGACAAACGCGACTACTCCGCGCACAACGGGCAGTCCCCAGAATGTACCCTTCTGAGCCTTTGATATGAATTTCTCATAGCTCTTGACTATCTTTCCGTCGGGACGGCGCACCGCCATGGCAATGCCCACATCCGATTTCATCATAACGCCCTCCATGACGGCCTGACCGCCGACGGAGCAGCGTCTTATGGCGGGCTTTTCCGCCGACTTGGTTTTTGAATTGGGTTTTTTATCCATAAGCAAAATCTCCTATCATATAGTAACCTATTTTTCCATAATGAGTATATCACAAAAAAAACGCGGAGTAAACAGTTTAAAGGCAAAAAAACGCTCTTGCGGATTTGTGTTTTTCGATATAATCTGGTATAATGTAAATGCTGATTAAATCAGAAAGCTCTGATAGTATTGATATTGCGACCAAAGGGAGCCGCGCGGGTCAGCGCGCACGCGCCGCGATAGGCGCGGAA
>CADAGD010000032.1 GCA_902787375.1 uncultured Eubacteriales bacterium | reverse complement strand
GGGCTACAAGATCCGCTCCGCGAAAGAACCGTCAATGTATCTGAGGGCGCACGCAAACTCAAAGTATGCGCATCTGTTCATAAGCAGCGGATACTATAACGCAACAGATTGGAACTGGAATTACGGCCAGAGGCTTATGAGCTATAAGCTCTCAGGCGGAGTGACCAAATACATATCCTATGTACCCACGGTCAATGGCCATCAGAACTTCTTTAAAGCCGGAACAGCCGTCGGAACAGTAGTGCTTTACAGAAGGGTTGAGCAGATAAACTCGTATGTGGTTTCAAACGATATGAGCAACGCCGGTCTGTGCATGAATGTCAACTGAGAAAAAGTATAATACAAAACATAGTATGAAGTGAGAATTGCCCGCCGTGCCTATGCACGGCGGGCAATAATTACAAGCCAAACATCTCCGCCCCAAGCGATCGGGCTTTGAATCACATTTTAACGGCGGTATCCGCGCTCAAAAGGTAAACATAGCACTCCGCTGTGGGGATGCCGGTAAGCTTTTCGAGAGCGTCGGCATAGAGCCAGAGCTGTTTTCTGTATCCGTCTTTCGTTGCAGATCAGTTTACTTCAAATACCATCACGGAGCAGTGGAATAATACTCCTTCACAAAGCCTCGTAATTGTTCATAGAAATCTGAAAATACTGTCCAGTTAACAGCAGGAGCGGGAGTATCGGGGTCAACTTCGAGATCGACGATTGCATTGCGTATTACAGATGTCTCAAGGTTTGCCGGAATCGTTATATTGTGATCGGCAAGCAACTGAATGAGCATATCTTCGTCGAGTTCTGACAGCTTCTGACTCTTATTGCTGTTGGAGCAGCCGGAAACAGCACAGACAAAGGCAGCCGATACCAACATAATAATAACAGCGATACTCAGAGTTCTTCTCACGCGCAACATGGTTTTCACCTCCGAAAAAAGAAAATGTCGGATATATGCTATCCATAATCAATATTATCATATAAAAAGCCCGGAAACAAGTTTTTTACAAAGCCGATTATAATTTTTCAGCGGATATGGGCAGAGCCGGATGCCGTTTCCAAGGCAAGCGATCGGGCTATGAATCACATTTTAACGGCGGTATCCGCGCTCAAAAGGTACACATAGCACTCCGCTGTGGGGATGCCGGTAAGCTTTTCGAGAGCGTCGGCATAGAGCCGGAGCTGTTTTCTGTACCTCTCCGCGACGGTTCGCGGGGAGTGTTTTTTATCCACATGGGTGGTTTTGTGGTCAACGAGTATCCATGCGCCGTTCTCGATGAAGCAGCAATCTATGACCCCTTGGAGCATTACGGGAGTGCTTGAGGAGGTCTCCAAGAGCGCATTTGCTTCCATGAGAATGTTGAACTCCTTTTCGCGCAGCACCGTCGCGGATGACAAGAGCCTCTTTCCAAGCTCGGAATTGAAAAAACGTGCTACGGCGCGAATGTTTATCAGGGCGGCTTCCTTGGGGGAGAACAGACCTTTTTCGGTAAGCGCGGAAAGCTCGTCGCGCACGCTTTGCTCGGTGTGAGGGCGTATGGAGATGAGCTGTATCAGCTTATGCGTCAGTATGCCTATGTCCGCACCCGTGATACCATGCTCATCCTCCATGAATCGGGGGCAGGAGGATATCTCAGGCGGACGGAGCGTAAGCCCCGTGACGGAAAGCATCGAGGGCAGGAGGGTATCCTCCTGAGCGGCATAGTCGGCGGCGAATCGCGTTGAAAGCTCGTCGGTGTCGAGGAAAGCCGATTCCTGCTGCCATGCGTCGAAGCTTTCACGGCTCATGCCCGTGTGTGCGCCCGCAAGAGTGTTGGGGCCGACTGTTTCAAGCCGAATGCCGCTGCCGCAGGGAAGCTGTATTGGAATATCGCAGCCTGTGGGAAAGTACGCGCCGAGTACCCATTCGGCATAGCTTGAGGCATTCATTATCCGAACCGGGTTGAGCCTTCGGGAGAATTTAAGCGCATAGCGTTCCGCGCGCTTTTTGGCTCCGAGCATTATGAGCTTCTGCTTGGCTCGCGTCTGAGCGACGTAGAGCATACGCATTTCCTCGGAGTTTTGACGCCGCAGCTCACGGAAAGCGATCGCCCTTTGGAGGAGGCTCCTGCTGCCCCTGTCGCCCGCTACCGAGCATAGACCGATTCCGAGCTCGGAATCGAATATTCCCACGGCGGAGTTGGAGGCGCGATTGAAGCTCTTTGTCATATCGGCAAGTATTACGACGGGGAACTCAAGTCCCTTGCTGCGGTGTATGGTCATGAGCTTCACCGCGTTTATGTCGGTCGATACGGCCGAGGAGGCGGGAGCGGCTTTTGCGGAGCTTTGCGAGTCGTCGAGATAGCGTATAAAGGCGTTGAGTGAGCCGCGTCCCGAATCGGAAAAACGCTTTGCCGTATTGACGAGCGTTTCAAGATTGGATTGACGAGCCTCGCCGCCGTAGAGCATCCCGACAGCGGAGGGAAAATCGGTGTCGTCAAGCACGGCTGCCACAAGCTCCCCAAGCTCGCGGAGCTTGGCAAGCTCGCGCCATGAATCTATCCTGTCCGTCATGGCGCGGCATTTGACGCTCCAAGTGGGGGATGTGACGTCGTTTGCGGCATTTAAAACATGGTCGAGCATGTCCTCTCCGTCATAGTCGGACTTGATGTGTATAAGCTCCTCGTCGGTAAAGCCGAATATGGAGGAGCGCATCACCGCTAAAAGGGGTATGTCCTGACGGCGGTTGTCTATTACGCGGAGCAGGTCGATAAAGAGCCGCACCTCCACAGCGTCGAAAAAGCCACGGCCTATCTCGGAAAAACAGGGAATGCCCGCCTCGGAGAGCGTTTTGAGCCATTCATGGGCGGTCGAGGACGCCGAGCGCAGGAGTATCGTAAAGTCGCTCCAGCGGTATTTCCGCTTGGAGCCTCCGTCGTCGAGGTATTCGTTTTCGACCATGTCTATTATGCGCCGCGCGGCATATGCCGCCTGCATTGAAGCGTTGCTCATATCGTCGCCCTCGTCGTCGAAGTCCTCGCCCAGAGGATGAAACTTGGGCGGCTCGACATTGAATTCGGGATCAATCAGCACAAGCTCGACGCTGCCGGGATCGTCTTTGTTTGCGGCAAGCCCCGAAACGAGCGCGGCGTTGTCACTGTAATCTATTTCACCGAACGCGCCGCCGAGCATCAGCTTGGAAAAGAGCGCGTTTACAGCATCCAGAATGGCGGGCTTGCTTCTGAAATTGCTGTTAAGGTCGATGCGCCGCTTTTCGCCGGACGCACCGTAGGTGGTGTATTTTTCAAGGAATATCGCGGGTTCCGCCTGACGGAAGCGGTATATGGACTGCTTTACGTCGCCGACCATGAAGCGGTTGCCGTCGGATACGGCGGAGAGTATCGCCTCCTGCGCGGGGTTGATGTCCTGATACTCGTCAACGAAAACGCAGCGGAAGCGCGAACGGTATTCGTTTGCTATGCTTGGGTTTTTCAGTATGCTGAGAGTCAACTGCTCCATGTCGGAAAAGTCGATAAGTCCCTCCTGCTGTTTAAGCTCCGAATACCTTTCGGCAAAGCGTTTGGTGAGCGAGCAGAGGCTCGATATGGGCTTGCTGAGAATCCGCGAGAAGCGTTCCTCCTCCTCAAGCGTATGGGAGAAGCGTTTTTTCAGGTCGGTATGATATTTTTTGAGCGCGTCCCGATAGCTCTTTACGCCCGCCTTTTCGGATTCGTCCGTGCCTGTGTTCCAGGTGAGCCTCGAAAACGAAAAGCCGCCTATCGCGCCCACCCATGAGTCGTAATCCCTGTTGAGCATGAGCGACATTATAAAGCTCATATCGTCGTCCAATGCCTGCTCAATGTGCCTATGCCCCTCGACTTCGGCTCGGAGGGCGGTTGCCTCGTCGAAAAATACCTGCAATTCGCCGCATACATACTCCATGAGGTCGTGCGCGGCGGAGGAAGCCGATTCGGCGAAACGGTCGGTATACATGTGCGCCGCCGCATCGAGCCATTCCATCGGAGCGGGACGTGCTATGGCAAATCGGTAAAGCGAGCGTATGAGCGTTTCAAGAGCGTCGTCCTTCAATACGGCGGCTCGGAGCGCGGTAAACCCCTCGTCGGGATGGCTCTCGCTATCAAGGAACGCCGCCTCAAGCACCTCGTTCAATGCCTTTGACGCTAAAAGCTCGGCGTCCATCTCCTCCGCGACGCGGAAGGCGGGATCAAGCCCGACCTCGTGATAGTTCCTGTGCAGTACGTTGGTGCAAAAGCTGTGTATGGTCGATATGTTGGCGTTCTCGCAGTCGATGGAGGCGCGGCGCAGGCGCGAAGCCTTGGCGGAGTCGCCCGATGAAAGCGCGTCCTCCGAAAGCTCCGCAAGCCGTTTGGATATGCGCTCCTTCATCTCAGACGCGGCGGCGCGGGTGAATGTAACGACAAGAAGCTCGTCCACTCCAATGCCGTCATATATGAGCCTTGATATTCTCTCCGTCAATACGCTCGTCTTTCCCGCTCCTGCGGCGGCGGAAATCAAAAGCTCTCCGTTTGCGTTTATCGCCTCAAGCTGTAAAGGCGTCCATTCTCGTGCCATGGTTTTTCTCCAAATAAGTTTTTCACGGCTATTTTAACATTTTTGGGGCTTGCAAGCAATATGTCCGGCGTGATAAAATAAAGCTCATCAATATGTATAAGAGGTATTCTGATATGCCAATAATAATCATTTTAATAATAGCTTTTTCGGTCGCGGCGGATCAGGTGACAAAGAGCCTTATATTCGGTGCGGATTCGGCGTTCATACCCGGCTTCATACGCTTTGAGTCGGTCGAGAACAGGGGTATGGCGTGGGGCTTGCTGAACGGCACGAACGGATCAATCATAATTCTGAGTGTACTCACGGTGCTGTCCTCCGCGCTCATAGTCTTCATATTGATAAGGTATTGGAAAAAGCTGAACAATCCAATCAAGATAGGGCTTGCCTGCATATTGGGCGGGGGCTTCGGCAACCTCATAGACAGGGTCTTTGTGGGTTTTGTCCGCGATTTCATATGCACCGAGTTTATAAAATTCCCGGTCTTCAACGTGGCGGACGCCTTTGTCACCTGCGGAGCGATACTGATAATATTCGCGCTTGTTTTCACAAAATCGGGCAGGAAGATGATGGTTGAGATAATAACCGATGAATCCGCTAAAGTAAATGCTGATTAAATCAGAAAGCTCTGATAGTATTGATATTGCGACCAAAGGGAGCTGCGCGGGTCAGCGCGCACGCGCCGCGATAGGCGCGGAATCTCGGAAAATCAAGCAAGATTTACCGCTCCTGCGAGAAATATCCTTGTTTTTTTGAAAAACGGCAGGGTAGAACGGCAAAAATCGATTGAAAGCTATATGCTTCAATCGGCACTTTACCAAGGCGTTAATTAATCATTGTCTACTAAAAAGGAACAAAAGCCGTTATGAGTGACTTGAATGAAAACATCGAGCTTGCTGTATCCGCCGAGGGAGCGGGAGCAAGGCTTGACACATACGCGGCATCCGCGGCGGAGCTGTCGCGCAATGCCGTGCAGAGAATGATAGAGGAGGGGGAAATACTCCTCAACGGCAGGACGGCAAAGCCCAAGGACAGGCTCAGGGAGGGGGACGTCATATCCGTAACGATACAGCCCCCCGCCGTGACGGATATAGTTCCGCAGAACATCCCGATAGACATTGTCTATCAGGATGAGGACATAGCCGTCATAAACAAGCCCAAGGGCATGGTGGTGCATCCTGCCGCCGGGAATCCCGACGGCACGCTTGTGAATGCCATAATGTACCATATAAAGGATCTGTCCGGCATCGGCGGAGAGGTTCGTCCCGGAATCGTACACAGGATAGACCGTATGACGAGCGGACTTCTTGTCATAGCCAAGAATGACGCCGCGCATAATTTTCTCGCGGATGAGCTTAAAACGCACGCCGTTTCCCGTGTCTATTACGCACTCTGCGACGGCAATTTCAGGGAGGATTCGGGAAC
Source organism: uncultured Eubacteriales bacterium (assembly GCA_902787375.1). Taxonomy (GTDB): domain Bacteria; phylum Bacillota; class Clostridia; order Christensenellales; family CAG-138; genus UBA3857. Next base: position 10,656 of record CADAGD010000032.1, on the reverse strand, counting down.
CGTTGACGCTCCTATCGCCCGCTCTAAGAACGACCGCAAAAAGATGGCTGTCGATAAGGACGGCAGAAACGCCGTGACGCATTGGCAGGTGCTTGAGAGGTTTGGCGACGTTACGTTCCTCAGAGTGGAGCTTGAAACGGGAAGGACGCATCAGATAAGGGTGCATATGTCATACATAAAGCATCCCATAGTCGGCGACGACGTTTACGGAAGGGCAAAGAACAAGCTCGGAATAACAGGACAGGCTCTCCACGCGGGCGAGCTGAGATTGACGCATCCGAGAACGCATGAGGTCGTGTCGTTTACCGCTCCCCTGCCGGAGGAGTTCGAGAAGGCACTTGATAAGCTCAGAAGGTCTGCCATGCCGAGGTTTTAAAGCCTGAAGATTATATTCATAATTATTATGGAGGTTTTATTCATATGCTGTTGAATTACTGCGCGGTACTTAAAAAAGTCCCTAACGGAATGGTGATCACGTTTCCGGATGTTCCGGGCTGCTTTACCTGCGCCTTTGACCGCGGCGAGGTGGACTCGCTTGCCAAGGAGATTCTCAGCCTCACTTTCCACGGACACAATCGGGAAGACCTTCCCGAAGCAACGCCTGAGAACGAGGTGGATATTGACGAGGGCGAGCAGGTCGTGCTTGTATCCGTCGAGATGGGCGAGGAGGACGGCGTGCTTAAAAGCCTTATTCCGAGTGAGCTGATTTAAGAATCGTATGAATAAAACAAAATCAATCATGTTTGCGCTGTTGGCGGCGGTGTTCTACGCTGTAAACGTACCGATTTCCAGGCTGCTGCTCAAGCATATAGGTGAAACGACAATGGCGGCGTTCCTGTATCTCGGCGCGGGTATCGGGATCGGCGTCGTTTCGCTTTTCAGCCGAAGAAAGAGCGAAGGAGCGCAGAAGCTTGGAAGGGACGATCTGCCCTATGTTATCGGAATGATAGTGCTGGATATTGCCGCGCCGATACTTCTCATGCTCGGCATAAGCCGTGGCTCGTCGGCAAATGCCTCGCTTCTTGGCAATTTCGAGATAGTGGCGACGGCGGCTATCGCCCTCGCGGTATTCCGTGAAAGGGTTTCCGCAAGGCTGTGGGCGGCAATAGGGCTTATCACCCTGTCAAGCATAATGCTTTCCTTTGATGGCGGGGACAGTCTCAATTTCTCCTATGCCTCGCTGCTTGTTATCGCGGCGACGGTCTGTTGGGGCTTTGAGAATAACTGCACAAGGAAAATATCCTCAAAGGATACATATGAGATAGTCATTTTAAAGGGTTTTTTTTCCGGGCTTGGCGCACTCGTCATAGCGTTTATAAAGAGGGAGGCGTTCCCCGGCTTAGGCTATATCGCCGCCGCGCTCGCTCTTGGATTCGTCGCGTATGGTCTGAGCATATTCCTCTATGTGCGTGCGCAGAGCGTGCTTGGCGCGGCTAAGACCAGCGCGTATTACGCAGTCGCTCCATTCGTCGGAGCCTTCCTGTCATTCGTGCTTTTGAGGGAAAGCCTGTCGTGGCTGTATGCCGCCGCTCTTGCCGTTATGATCGCGGGAACCGCGCTTGCGGTCATGGATACGCTCAAAAGGAGGCACACCCATCCGCATACCCATGTCTTAACACACACGCATGACGGCAGCACCCATGAGCATATAATAACCCATACACATACCCACAATCACTATCTGACGGTCGAGAAGCATGTTCATAAGCATACCTCGGACGCTCCGCGAAAGGAATGCGAAGCATAGTATAATCTGTCACAAAATGCTGTAAATGAAGCGTTATCCACAGTTTCCACAGGCTTTTCCACATAGAATATGCTTTTACAAGCGCAAAAATGAGAGTTTTCCACAGCTTTGAAAATAAAACCCTGTTGAAAAATCAGGCTTGATTTAAGGCTTTAAGTTTCGCGGCTTGTAAATTACAATGGCGTTAAATATGTCCAAAACACGGATTGCAAACAACAGTTGCGTTAAAAAGCCAAAATGCAATGCAGAATTGCTTGCGCAACCTGCCATGAGGGGAATATAATTGTGCCAAGCCAATGCAAAGGGAGGTCAGAAAAATGAACATTGAGATAGCAAACAGATTGGTTGAGCTGAGGAAAAGCAGAGGACTTTCGCAGGATGAGCTTGCGTCGGTGATAGGCGTATCGCGTCAGGCGGTGAGCAAGTGGGAGTGCGCCGAGGCGTGTCCTGATATGGATAAGGCGATAGCCCTTTCAAGGTTCTATGGAATAACCCTTGACGAGCTTTTCGGCAACAGGCCGCAAAAGACGGTTCCGGCTCCCGAAGCTTTAGAAGCCGTCGATGAAAACGTCGGCGAATCGGAGGACGCTTCAAAAGAGAGCATGGATACCGTGCCGGAGCTGACTGACGCGGGCGAGTTTACGGGCGTCAGGAACATAAATTGCAGTATGATCAATTATGATCTGCAAATGACGGGCGTCGATGGCAGCCGCGGACACATAGAGCTGGACGGAGCCGAAGCGGATTTGAGCAGGTGCAGGTTCCATATTTCGGGCGATACGCTCTATGTTGAGGAAAAGAGAGAGGAAAGACGCTTCTTCGAGCTTATCGGAAGCATGCGAAGGGGAGGCAGGATAAGGCTGTATGTGCCAAGCAAGCTCGATACAGTCGATATAACCCTCAAGGGAGGCGATCTGAAGCTTGACAGCATAAACGCGGCAAGGCTCAATTCCTCAACGGGCGGCGGCGACGTCAGCGCGAACGAGATCTGCGCCGGCGATATAAGAATGTTTTCCGGCGGCGGAGATATTTCCGTACACGGTTTTATAGCGGATGAAACCGCCTCCATAAGCACCGGCGGCGGCGATATAAAAGCTGTCGGCGCAGCAAGAAGATTCGTGACAAAATCGGGCGGCGGCGATATAGCAGCGCAGCTCAACGCCGATTCGGTCGAGGCGGCTTCCGGCGGCGGCGACATAACCCTCGAATGCACCGGAGCTAAATTCGTATCCGCCAGAACAGGCGGCGGCGACATATCCGCCGACATATCAAAATGCTCCGGTCTGAACGCGTCCGTGGCGACGGTTGGCGGCGACGGTTATATCTCCTATAACGGCACGAAAATATTCGAGGGCAAAAAGGCGAACGTAATGGCGGGCGACGGAAGCACAAGGCTGGAGCTGCGTTCAGCGGGCGGCGATGTAGAGGTTTCCGCAAACGAATAAGACTAACAGTAATACTGAAATGAGAATTATTTGAAAAATAGGTATTGAATAAGGAGCGTTGATTTGCTATAATAACTCTATCTGCGTGATTTGATAATGAAGAATCAGCAAAAAATAAATCAGAGGTTCAGCTTATGAAAAAGCTTATTTGCACAGCGCTCTCAGCCATAACGGTATTGGGGCTCGTATCCATGTCCGGATGCGGCGATAATAATGATATTGTAGTTGACATCAGCACGCCGCAGCCCGAATCGACGTCGGTCATAGCGCAGGTTCCGACCGAGGTAGCCGACTTTACGGCGGCGCCCACATTCGAGGCAGTCACCGCCCAGCCAACGGATGCTCCTGTTGAAACAACAGCTCCGACGGACGCGGTCACGCCGACGGATGGAAGCGGCGAAGAAAAGCCGGATCAGAGCGTGTTTGACGATACGGTGTTCATAGGCAATTCGATATTCGAGGGACTTTACAGGTTCGGAATAATCACCCACGGCAAGTTCTTCACAAAGGTCGGACTCAACGTTAACAGCGTTATGACGGACAATGCCGACGGAGGAACCGTTCCGATAATCGACGAGCTGAAGGGCGGCTCATATGGCAAGGTGGTAATACTTCTGGGAACCAACGAGCTTGGCTGGCCAAACTACACGACGTTTATCAGCAAGTATTCAGACCTCATAGACGCTGTATGGCAAAGACAGCCGGGAATCAAGGTGTTCATAACCGCGCTGCCGCCCGTGTCCGAAAAGACGGATCAGACCAGCAGCAACGGCGTCAACAATGCCAACATACAGAAGATGAACGGTCTTTTGAAGGAGCTTGCCTCAACTAAGGGCGTGTACTTTATAGATGTTCCGTCAAGTCTGTATGACGCCAATGGCTGCCTGCCCGAAGAAGCTTCGAGCGACGGAATACATCTTAATCTCAAATATGACCGCATATGGGCGGATCATATAACGCTCAAGGTGACAGAGAATAACTGACGCCGGGCGAAACAATAATCAAAGGAGAAATTATATGAAGAACATTTTCAGAACCATAATTGCCGTAATGCTTGCCGCGGTATGCGCGCTTGCCCTTGTTGCCTGCTCAGGCAATGAGCAGAAGAATAACGGTGAAGAGAACAATGCCGAGCAGAAGAATACCGGCAAGGAATATGACGTTGAGCAGCTTGCCAAGAGCATTTTCGAGAACGTAAAGTTCGAGGACGAGTATGTCGCTCTTGTTGACGATAAGGATTTCGCCCTTTCCTCATACGGCATCGACCCCGCTCTCGTCGCCGATAAGGACGGCGTCAAGGAGGACGCTGTCTATGTATCCGCTTCAACACCCGAAATGATAGTCTGCGTCAAGGCGGTCGATGAGGCTTCAGCCAAGACCGTTATGAGCGCGGTCGAGAGCAAGATATCCGACTACATCAATAACTACACAACATACGGTCCCGAACAGGTTGCGAAGCTTGAGTCCGCCGTAAAGGTCACAGACGGTCAGTACGTGGTCGTTGTTGTTTCCAATGACAATTCCGCCGCCGCTTCCTTCGTGAACGGTCTTTTTAACTGAAATTGAGTACCGATAAGAAAACATATACCAAGGCACAGATCGCCCTCATAGCGGCGTTCTGTGCCGTTCTTGGGATAATATTTGTACTGTTGCTTGCGCTCCCTAAGCACACAGGAGAGCTTTCTCCTCTGGAGTTTCGCGTTTTAGCCGAACATCCCATAATCGGAAAGTCGGCGGATAAGCTTTTAGAGGATACCGTCAGGGGCGAGCTTTCATCGAATGTTGACGCTTTCCTTGAGGATCATTACCCCGCAAGGAGCTTTCTCATCGCGCTGAACTCATACTATCAAAGACTGACCGGCAGGAATGCCAATCAGTCCGTGATTTGGGGAAGGAACGGTCGCCTCTTTGACGCTCCGCTTCCCGCGGACACAACCGCGCTTGACGGGAACGTAAAGCAGATAAACGATTTCTCCGAAGCCAACGGCTTGAAGACCTGCATTGTGGAAGTGCCGACCTCCGCGCTCGTATGCACGGACAGCCTGCCCGCCGTCCATCCCGACTACCATGACGTAGAGTTTGTCGAGCGCATTGAAGCCGATACCAAGGCGTATGTTCCCGATTTGGCGGAGCTTTACAGATCGCAGGAGGACGTTGAGTCGCTCTTTTACCGCACCGACCATCATTGGACTATGGAGGGTGCGTACGTCTGCTATGCGGACTTATGCTCAAGGCTTGGGATAACCCCCGTGAGCCGTGACGCCTTTACCGTCGAGAATTATGAGTTCTTCGGCAGCTATTACCGCGAGGCGGGATTGTGGCTGACCAAGCCCGACGCGCTTGAGGTCTGGAGAAATGACCTGCTTGACAGCATGACCGTCACAATAGGAGCCGCCGATAAAGCGGTCGTCCATGAGGGCGTCTATGACGATGAGAAGCTTGACGAGGGCAATGTCGATAAATACGCCGCCTATGTCTACTCGAATAACGGGCTGACCGTTATCGAGAACCCGCAGGGCAACGGACAAAGCCTGATGCTCGTCAAGGACAGCTACGGCAACTCGATAGCTCCGCTGTTCGCCATGAATTACAGCCGCGTCGTTATGATTGACACAAGGTATTACAGAGATCCATCACTGCCCCTGCCCTCCGAGCTCGCCGAGCAGTACGGCATCGAAAACCTCGTTGTGGTGTTCGGAACGGAAGCCATGGCGACCGATTCTCAGATTTTCTATCTGAGATAATTCAAACCATCATAAAAACAAGCATGATTCGGTTGGTTGAATCATGCTTGTTGTTATATGCTTTTATGCTTTTTGCGGCTGCTGTGCCGCGAATCCCATTATGAAGGCTTCTTTACCAAGCGGATCAGGAACAGCGTGAGTATCATCATCGCTATGGCAATGGGCAGCACGACCACGGCGTTGGGGACAAAGCCGGAAAGAATGTACGCAACGAAGCTTACCCCTGCGACGGTCAGAGCGTACGGGAGCTGCGTCGATACATGCGCTACATGATCGCATTGTGCGCCCGCGCTTGCCATAATGGTAGTATCGGATATGGGGGAGCAATGGTCGCCGCATACCGCGCCCGCCATGCACGCGCTCACGCATACGACGCCGAGAGGATCGGTAAGCGGGAATACCGAAAGGGTTATCGGAATTAGTATGCCGAATGTTCCCCAGCTCGTTCCCGTGGAGAATGAAAGTCCGCAGGCAATAAGGAATATTATGGCGGGCAGGAACTTGCTGAAGCCTTCAGCGGAACCCTTGACCGCAAGCTCGACGAACTCCTTCGCGCCGAGGCTGTCGGTCATGGCCTTGAGGCTCCATGCGAATGTCAGAATGAGTATCGCGGGAACCATCGCCTTGAAGCCTTCGGGTATGGATTCGGTTATCTCCTTGAACGAAAGAACCCTGCGCAGCAGGTAATAGATGAATGTCAGCACAAGCGTTACCGCCGAGCCGAGCATAAGACCTATCGAGGCGTCGGAGTCGGAGAACGCTTCAATGAAGCCCTTTCCCTCAAAGAAGCCGCCGGAGTAGATCATGCCTATGACGCAGGAGATTATAAGCACGAGTATGGGAAGAACAAGGTCGATGACCTTTCCCTTGGGATTGGCGGATTCGTCGGCAGCTTCAGCCATGCTCTTCATGCCGGAGAATATGTCGCCCTTTTCCTTTGCGTTCCTCTCGTGCTTTGCCATGGGGCCGTAATCCATATTGGTCAGAGCAAGGAATATCATCATTATGAGAGTAAGTATGGCGTAGAAGTTGAACGGGATAGCCTTTATGAAGAGCTGAAGCCCGTTACCGTCCTCGACATATGAGGATACCGCCGCCGCCCATGACGATACGGGAGCGATTATGCATATCGGAGCGGCGGTGGCGTCTATGAGATAAGCGAGCTTGGCGCGGCTGAGCTTGCTCTTGTCGCTTACGGGACGCATTACCGAACCGACGGTAAGACAGTTGAAATAGTCGTCGATGAATATTAAAACGCCCAGCGCGATGGTGGCTATCTGCGCACCCGCTCTGGACTTGATGTGTGAGGCTGCCCATCTGCCGAATGCCGCTGAGCCGCCTGCCTTATTCATAAGCGCGACGATTATTCCAAGAACCACAAGGAATACGAGTATGCCGACATTGTATGAGTCGGCAAGGGAGGCTACTATGCCGTCGTTAAAAACATGTGTCAGAGTTCCCTCAAAGCTGAAATTGGAATACAGCAGTCCGCCTACCACTATTCCAACAAACAGCGATGTGTAGACCTCCTTGGTTATCAACGCCAATGCTATTGCGATTATCGGCGGCAGAAGCGACCAGAACGTCATGTAAAAAAGGTGACGCGGGAGCCGCAACGTCCTCAGCCTCAGCAAATACCGTGACGCTGATTACTGACAAAAGCACAAGTACCATGCTTGCCAGCAGCATCAGTCTTCGTTTTTTGCTCATCATCGGAAAACCACTCCTTTTTTATTCTCTTTTAAAGAGTATGATATAGTATAACATCTATTATATTCCAATTCAAGCATATTCTTCAAAAAAGGATAAAAATGTGATTTTGTGCTTACAGAGTATTCGGAGCTGCCGAATAATCAATGCCTTTTAACGGCTCGGCTTTAAAAGCTATTTCAGCGAACCCGAACAGGAACGCAGGCGTGTTCCTCCAATATTCCGCGCAGCGCGTTCATGGAGCTTGAATGACTCCTTGCTATCCTCGTTTCCGCACCCTTGAGAGCGCATCTGACCATCTTGTGCGATACCGTACTCGTAAAAAGAACTATCAGATCGGGATTCCCCAAATCCTTAAGCCCCGCGTTCATCTTGGGATAAATCTTCGCCTTGCACCCGTATTCGCTGCAAAGCTCCTTATACTGTCTTGTCATACACTCGTTTCCGCCAACTATTACTACGCTCATGTGAACTCCTTTCAATACTGCAATTTAACATCAGTTAGCAAATGCTAACTGATTATAACAGACTTGATAGAAGCTGTCAATGGGTTTTTTTTAATCGGCGGCAAAGTCTCCTGTCAGCGTCCTGAGGGTTTCACGTTTTTATCCGGGCTTATTTCGCCTGTGATTTGCCCGTTCTCGTCCTCGAAAGCCTTTATAGCGTCGCGCACAAGCACGAGTATATGGCTGTTTATCGAGCGGCCTTCATAGTCGGCTATGTATGCGAGCTTTCGGAGCATCTCCTCCTCGATGCGAATGGATACGCTTTTAACGGTCATAACAGTCCTCCTTCGGATGTATTGTGTGTTTATTTTATGTTCAATACATGATATAATGTTAAGAATGGATATACTGTGTATCTAAAATAAGAGAGAGAGGTCAATATGAGGGTTGCGATTATCGGTTCGAGGCAAATGACGGTTCCAAACCTCGATGAATATTTACCGATGGATACGACGGAGATTGTTTCGGGAGGGGCGACGGGAGTTGATACATCGGCAAGGGAATATGCCGTCAGAAACCAAATAAAGCTTACGGAGTTTTTGCCGGACTATAAAAGGTATGGACGCGGCGCACCCATAGTCAGGAACATGGAGATAATAAAACATGCCGATTTGGTGCTTGCCTTTTGGGATGGAAAGTCCCGCGGGACACAGCATGTCATAGATGAGTGCCGCAGGCTCGGAGTTCCGATAAATGTGTATTGTGTTTTGAAAGATGTAAGCAGCGAAACATAAAATATATTTGCACTTTACAAAGATTTTCCCGCATGGTACAATTATATAAAAAAGGAGGCTCATCATATGAAGGACAGAAGACCAAGGATGACCGCGCTCTATGCCGCTCCGGGGAGCTTTATAAAGGGCGTGGAAACGGACAGCGACGAAGATAGGGATAAGGCTTCGGACGAGGAGTATCCCAATAATTACAAGGAGCATGGGGAGCCTGTTTTTGAATCCGTATATGCCGCGCCTGCGAATATCGAAACGGGCGAGGATGACTGCTCCGAGAAGGGAAGATTAAGACCAAGGCACCAGCCGCCGTTTATGATGGTGTATGCCGGCCCCGATTTCTTCAAGAGCAGATCGGACGGGAGGAACAATGTGACGAATGACCTTTACGCCTGTCCTGACATAGGCGATTTTGCGGATAAGCCCGAAGCCGAAAACAAGGAGGGTGAAAACAAGGAGGGCGAAAAAAAGGAGGGCGAAAAAAAGGAGGATGAAAACACGGAACAAAGTCCTGAGCTGATGGGACTTTTCATGCCCGATCCGGGCAGTATCGGGCGCGACACACCGCCCTGCGGCGCGGAAAGCGGCATCGGGTTCTGTCCCGAATGCGGCACGAAAAGGCATGAGGGGGATAAATTCTGCCGTAACTGCGGCAGGAGGTTCGGAGCATGAGCTACAGACTGCGTTCCTGCGTCTGGGAGATAACCCTTGCGTGTTGTTTTTCATGCGCGTATTGCGGCTCAAGGGCGGGCAAGCCCCGCCAAAACGAGCTGACCACCAACGAATGCCTGCGCGTGGCGGAGGAGCTTTATGAGCTTGGATGCGGTCGGGTATCCCTGATAGGCGGTGAGGTGTTCATGCGCGGCGACTGGGATACCATAGTCAAAAGCCTGACGGACAGGGGCATAAGGACTGCCATTATTACAAACGGATTCCTTTTTAAAGAGGAACATATAAGAAGGCTCAAGGGGGCGAATGTCGAGTCCGTGGCGGTATCCCTTGACGGAACCGAAGCGGTGCATGATAAATACCGCATGGAGGGAAGCTTCAAACGTGCGCTTGGAGCCATTGATACGCTTACGGCAAACGGCATACCGACATCGGTCATAACCACATTGAACGCCGAAAACGTCCCGACGCTCAATGAAATGCTTGAGATACTGAGGAACCGTCATATTGCGGCATGGCAGTTGCAGGCGTGTTCGCCCATGGGCAATGCCGCGCACGCCGATTTTGATTACAGGATAGACCCATGCGAGGTCATGGACTTCGTTGAACGGAGCATGAGAACGGTGGATTTTCCGCTTGGAATCGCCGATAACATAGGCTATTATACGGATTCCGAGGATGCCTTGAGGGGCGTAGCTGAGGGCGGTGCGCCGTTCACGGGATGCCGCGCAGGGCTGACTTCAATAGGCATTGACAGCGTCGGCAATGTGCGCGGGTGCGAGTCCATGTATGACGAGGCGTTCATCGAGGGCAATCTGCGCGAAAGGAGCCTGAAGGAGATTTGGGAAAACCCCGACGGCTTTGCCTATAACCGCAAATTCACAAGGCGGCTTCTTACGGGAGCCTGCGCCGAGTGCCGACACGCGGGACATTGCGCGGGAGGGTGCAGGTCGTATAACTATTTCGTGCATGGGAAGATGTATGAAGCGCCGATGTGCGCTTCCGTTATAGTAAATGCTGATTAAATCAGAAAGCTCTGATAGTATTGATATTGCGACCAAAGGGAGCCGCGGGCGTGTAGTGTTAAGAAATCGCAACGGTGTTGCG
>CADAGD010000031.1 GCA_902787375.1 uncultured Eubacteriales bacterium | reverse complement strand
CCTCCGAGGCGTTTTGGAGCAGCCAATCGGAGATTTCCTCGAATGTGGACAGATACAGCGCGTTGCCGGTCGCTTCATTTATGGCATTGACCATGTCACGGGCATGGACGGAGCCGTCGTCCTTCTCCCTGCCGGGGTAAATATCGGGGACAAGCACCTTGCCAACGCCCGCGAAGCAATCGCCCTGATGACCGCAGAAGAGCGTTTTAGCCCTTGTGTAGCTGTTGCATTGGAACACGCAGTAGACGTTTTTATGAGGGGTACGCAGAGCCGAATCGACGGCGGCGCGTATCTCGGAGGGATGGTGCGCGTAATCGTGGAAAACCCTGACGCCGTTCCTTTCGCCGTAATACTCAAATCTGCGGCGGGTATTCTTGAACTCGGCAAGCGCGGAAGCCGCCGTGTCGAAGTCCGTGCCGTGGGAGAGTGCGACCGTCATGGCAGCGACGGAGTTGAGCATATTGTGCTGACCGGGAACATGGAGCGTTACGCGCCCGACCTTTTCGCCTCGGAACATGAGGTCATAGGAGGGACATCCGAAATCGTCATAGACGGCGTTTTCGGGATAGTAGTCGGGGAAATTGCCCCTGTCAAGCCCGTATGAAAGCTCGTTCACGCTGCCCTTGAACTCGGCAAGCAGGCCGCGGACGCGCTCATCGTCGGAGCAGCCTATGAAGAGTCCGCCTTCGGGAATGAGCCTTATGAATTTGCGGAAGGCGTCCGTTATGTGGTCTATGTCCTTGAAATAGTCAAGATGATCGTCGTCGATGTTGTTTATAAGCGCGACCGTGGGACGGAGCGTCAGGAAGCTTTCGACGTACTCGCAAGCCTCGGTTATGAACAGGTCATGGGAGCCTATTCTTGTGCCGCCCTTTAAAAACTCGACGAATCCGCCGACATGAACCGTGGCGTCAAGCCCGCCCCTTTCGGCTATGAGCGCGAGCATGGATGTGATGGTGGTCTTGCCGTGACAGCCCGCGATGCCGACGACGTTCTTATAGCTCTCGCTGAGCCAGCCCAGAGCCTCCGACCTCTCCATCTCAGGTATGCCAAGCTCCTTCGCCCTCGCCCTTTCGGGGTTTTCGGGCTTTATCGCGGCGGAGTATATGACAAGATCGCTGCCCTCGACATTCTCCGCCTTCTGACCTATCGTGAACGGTATGCCAAGCTCCCTCAGCCTCTCGGTAAAGGGCGACTCGGTCGAATCGCTTCCTCCAACCGCATAGCCCCTCGCCCTCAGTATCTGGGCAAGCCCGTTCATCGAACAGCCGCCTATGCCTATGAGATGTATCCTTTTGATATTATCAAGCTTCATATTGCCTCCGATTATCTGGAATTTATCGCTTCAATAATTATATGGCATTTTCCTAAAAAAGGCAATGCTTTTTTAATATTCATCCGTCCCGTTTCAAAAAATGCTCCGCCTCTTTCGCAAGCTTGCCGTTCCCGGTGAAGTTTTTGCCGACGAGGAGCCTTGCGGGCTTGGTGATTCCTTTCGAGAGCGTTTCGAGGTCGAAAGCTCTTGAAATGTCCTCCGGGGGCATGACGGCTTTTACGCCCGCGTTTCGGGGACAGACCTGCTGACAGACCTCACAGCCCATGTGCGTGCGCTGAATGTCGTAGACCCAATCGGGATAATCGGCTCCATCCATGTAAAAGCGCATACATTTTTTGACGTCAAGCCCGTTTTCGGATATGGCGTGCGCGGGGCAGGCGTTTATGCAGGCGCGGCAGGAATTGCAGGAAAGCCGAAGGTTTTCGGAGCGATCCTCGATATTATAGCTTTCCGCGGCGAAGCTGTGGTTTTCCGAGCCGCCGAGGAGCATTGACTGGAACACCACCCTTGTACCGAAGCCCGGAACCGCGACGAGCGAATTGCGGCAGGGGGAGGCTATGCCGTACCTTAGCGCCATCTGTTTTATCGGAACCTCGCAGCGCAGAAGCTTTACGCCCTCGGCTTCGAGCCGCCTTGCGAGAGCGACGCTCGCATGATATGAGGCGTTGCTGTTTATATAATAGGATGGTATCCTCACGTCGGGAGGGTATGGCGAATAAGCCCATATGAGCAGGAGCGTCACATCCGCCCACGGGTATTCCGCGGCATTCCATATTATATGCGGTTCGTCGTTATGGCTTGCGTAATCAGGCGGGGGCAGAAAGTATGCCGCCTTAAAGCCCGATTCGGACGCCAGCTTTTTTATGTGGGAATTGTTCATTTTGCCATGCGGCGAAGTATGGCGTCGAGGAGCCTGTTTGCCGCTTCATCCTTGCTCATAAGCGGCAGCTCGTCGATGTCGTCGCGGGTTATGAGGGTCAGCACATTCGTATCGACGCCGAAGCCCGCGCCCTCGGTTTTGAGGCTGTTCGCGGCGATCATGTCGAGGTTTTTCTTGACGAGCTTTTTGCGGCTGTTCTCTATGAGATTTTCGGTTTCCATCGAAAAGCCGCATATGAATTGGGCAGGGGTTCTTATTTCGCCTATCGAGGCGAGTATGTCCTTCGTCCTCTCAAGCCTTATGGAAAGCTCGCCGTCGGATTTTTTGAGCTTGTTGTCCGCGACCTCGGCGGGTCGGTAATCCGCGACCGCCGCCGCCTTTATTATAATGTCCATATCGGAGGCGCGGGACATGACGGCATCATACATATCCTGAGCGGAAATGACGTCCACGGTGTTGACAAACGCGGGCTTTTTGAGCGACGTTTGACCGGAAACGAGCGTGACCTCGGCTCCCCTCTGCGAAGCAGCCTTGGCGACGGCATAGCCCATGCGCCCGGAGGAGTGGTTCGTCAGGTATCTCACAGGGTCTAAAGCCTCCCGTGTTGGGCCTGCCGTCACAAGCACGCGCAATCCCTTCATATCCTTCTCATGCGCAAGCTCGTTAAGACACAGCTCCAAAAGCTCCTCCGGCTCCGGCAGTCTGCCCTTGCCGACCGTGCCGCAAGCGAGCCTTCCCGAAGCAGGCTCCACGATGTTCCAACCGTAGCGGCGGAGCGTTTCCAGATTATCCTGCGTGACCGGATTGTTGTACATGCCCGTGTTCATCGCGGGAGCCGCCGCCTTGGGACAGCCGCACGCCAGCACCGTCGTCGTGAGCATGTCGTCGGCAATGCCGTGAGCAAGCTTTGCCAGCACGTTCGCCGTCGCTGGGGCTATAAGCACATAGTCCGCACGCTCCGCAACCGATATATGCTCCACCGAATGCCGGAAATTGCGATCGAATGTGTCAACAAGCGCACGGTTCCCTGTGAGCTGCTCGAATGTCATCGGCGTCACGAATTTGGTCGCGTTCTCCGTCATTATCACCTGTACGTCCGCACCCTGCTTCTTCAGCATCGACGCCAATGCCGCCGCCTTGAAGCACGCGATTCCACCCGAAATGCCCAGAACTATTGTCTTTCCTTTAAGCATCTTTTACCTCCGGCATACATTTTATCCTCAGTTAAACTATATCACATCATACCACCGATTTCAACGAGCAATCCCGCTCTCATGCCGCTTTTTGCCCAAAACAAAATGACCGCCGCGCATTAACTGCACGGCAGCCCTTTGCATACCCTGCGGGAAATGAAAATAATAGCAGCATAGCCACGATACGGTCGAGCAACCGGAGCAATACCCTGTGGGAAATGGAACCAGGTATTAGAAGAGTTTCGAAACTGGTGTTTCGTTTCAATACCCTATGGGAAATGGAACCAGAAGCATTTAGATTCTTCTTCCAGAACAATATACGTTTCAATACCCTATGGGAAATGGAACCCATTTGACCGTAACTGGGAAGTGGGCATTGCCCAGGCGTTTCAATACCCTATGGGAAATGGAACCCGGACGGAGCACATTACACTGTAAAAGAGTGTGTTTCAATACCCTATGGGAAATGGAACCGCTCGAGACGGCCAAAATTATTTACCAAACGTACGGGTTTCAATACCCTATGGGAAATGGAACCTTGCACCTAATCCTTTTGGTGGGTGTGGTGGAGATGTTTCAATACCCTATGGGAAATGGAACCAACAACAGCTTGTTGTCGAGGCTATTGTAGCAAACAAGTCCCTGCATGTCAAGGGTTTTCTGCAAAAAATATATATGTTGATTACTTAGCTGATAATGCTTTGAAATTTCCCAATAAACACAGGGGTTTATCAGATTATATACGATTTCGGGTTTTATTGACCAAGTTTACTGCGTTTTTTCCTTCAAATAAACCGTTAATCTTTCCTTTTGCACCAAACCGGGATGGTCTTCGTCTATAAGAAAGATTTCAAGCTCTTTGGATTCCCTGTGAAATGGGAGCTGCATACCGCTGACAAACCCCAAATGCGCCGGAAATACCTGCCCTCGCTGATTTGACAAATTGAAAAGGCTGCCTTCCCCTGTGAGGGGAAGGGGAACCGCCGCCTCAGCGGTGGTGGATGAGGTGGCAAAAAACTCAATAAGCACTTAGTTTTTTTTGATAACGCCAATGTTTCCACCTCGTCAGTCAGACTTCGTCTGACAGCTTCCCCTCAAAGGGGAAGCCGAGCAAAGCGAGGATAATTGAGGGGTTGTAAGCAGCTTCAAAAACTCAAGTGGGATAAAGGGAAACAACCCCTCCGACGCGGCGGCTTAACCACGCCGCGCCACCTCCCCTGACTCAGGGGAGGCAGATTGCTTGATTGCTTTCCTGCCTGATTTGCGACGATTTGAAGCAAAAGAACCCAACATCCACAGTTCTCATATACAACAATAATGACAAAGCGAATTGGCTCCCATTGCCAAGGGGAGCTGTCAGCCGAGCAAAGCGAGGATGACTGAGGGGTTGAAAGTAACTTCAAAAACTCAAGTGAGATATGGTAAAGCGACCCTTTCGTCTTTTCGGCATTCTGCATACTGCCTCAAAGCCACCTTGCGCAGGGAAGGTCGGGAGCGTGCAGCCCATCCGAGCTTTATAAATCAAAAAAACAATCAAAACAAGTGAAAACAACCCCTCCGTCGCGGCGGCTTAACCGCGCCGCGCCACCTCCCCTGACTCAGGGGAGGCAGATTGCTTGATTGCTTTCCTGCCTGATTTGCGACGATTTTAAGCAAAAGAACCCAACATCCACAGCACTCATATACAACAATAATGACAAAGCACATTGGCTCCCATTGCCAAGGGGAGCTGTCAGCCGAGCATAGCGAGGATGACTGAGGGGTTGAAAGCAGCTAAAAAACTCAAGTGGAATAAAGGGAAACAACCCTCCGACGCGGCGGCTCAATCAGCCTTCATGACCTTGAGCATATTTAAGAGGGCTTTCTTCTGGGCGGTTGTGAGATTTACCCAGTTATCGAAAAGCTCCTTCAGGTCGGGAGACATTTCGACCATATCACCCTCGGCAAAGAACTGGGAGAGTGTTATACCGAGGGCATGGCAAATTGCCTCAAGCGTGGGCAATGTCGGCAGGGTATTGCGTCTGAAAATGTTGCCGATGGTCGCATCGGGAAGCCCTGCCTCCTTTGCGAGCCTGTACGCGCTCCAACCGCGCTCATCCATGAGCCTTTTTATCCTGTCGTTCACTTCCATTTTCTCACCTCCCGATTGAGATTATTGTATACTCAAACGCGAATGGCATGGAATAAAAAATCCGTGCGATTTTATGCGCAACTTGACACGTTGCGGGCTTTTGATACCTGTTAATGCTAAACTTATAATCCATGCTCGCAAAGAAAAAAACATCCGATCTCCGATATTGACTTTGCATAATGCTCACGAAAACCGCGGCGGCATATCGGCACACTTTTTTTCGCTCATTTCAAAATTCGCCCAAAAAAACAAATGACAAAATATACAGTATGTGCTATAATATGGCAAAGACTATGGAGGTATGCGGCGTTGACGGAAAGTGAAATCAAGAGCATCAATACAGTACCCGAATACGGCATGGGTTTTACCGAGGCGGAGCAAGCCGAGCTGAGGGCATTTTTGAACGGCGAATCATGCGAGGCATACACCGTGCTTGGGGCGCACCGCGTGGCGTCGGGGGATGTGCGCTTCCTTGTATACGCTCCCAATGCGGAGGGCGTATACCTTGTGGGCGATTTCAACGACTGGCGTTGGGAGCCGATGACGCCCATACCCGAATTCGGGATGTGGGGCATAATCCGCTCCGCCTGTCAGGGACAGCGGTACAAGTATGCCATTAGGGGCAGGGACGGCAGCGCAATGCTCAAGAGCGATCCGTTCTCCGTAAGGAACGAGATGCGCCCCGCCAATGCCTCCGTGGTATGGGATTTTGCGTTTGAAAAGGTGAAAAATGACGAGAAGCGGCTTGCGTATGACAAGCCTGTTTCCATATACGAGGCGCATATCGGCTCTTGGGAAAAGGGCATGTCGTTCATATCTGCGTCGATACGGCTTGTCGATTACTGCCGCGATATGGGCTATACCGCGATAGAGCTGATGCCCGTGTGCGAGCATCTGCTTGACGAGAGCTGGGGCTATCAGACGAGCGGGCTTTACGCCATAACCGCGAGGTACGGCACTCCCGAAGAACTCAGGCTCTTTGTAAAACGCGCCCATGAAGCCGGACTTGCGGTCATACTCGACTGGGTTCCCGCGCATTTTGTCAAGGACGACTGCGGCCTGAGACGTTTCGACGGCACGCCCCTCTATGAATCCGCCGATCCGCTCCGCGCCGAGATGCCGCTCTGGGGAACGCTCTTATTCGATTTCGATAAGCCGTTCGTGCGCAGCTACCTCATATCCAACGCGCTGTATCTTATCGAGGAGTTCGGCATAGACGGTCTGCGCGTGGACGCGGTGAGCTGTCTTTTGTATCTTGATTTCTGCAAATCGGAGTGGCGTCCCAATGAGGACGGCTCGAACCTCAACAGAGCCGCCGAGCATTTTATACGCGAGCTGAACCGCGCCGTACACGAGCGCACCAATGCCGTGATGATTGCCGAGGAATCGAGCGCGTATCCGAATGTCACAAGGCGGGACGGACTTGGCTTCGACTACAAGTGGAACATGGGCTTTATGAATGATACGCTTTCCTATTTCAAGCTGGACAGCGTTTACAGGCAGTACCACCATGACAAGCTCACGTTTGTCATGTCCTATGCCTTTTCGGAGCATTACATACTTCCGTTCTCCCATGACGAGGTCGTGCATGGTAAAAGGTCGCTCATAGGGCGTATGCCGGGAAATATCGACGCTCAGTTTGCTCAGTTAAGGCTCCTGCTTGCCTATCGAACGGCTTTTCCCGGCAAAAAGCTGGAATTCATGGGCAACGAGTACGGTCAGTTTTCGGAGTGGGATTTCCATAAATCCCTCGAATGGTTCATGCTCGATTATCCCAATCACCGCTCAATGCAGAGCTTTTCACGCGAGATGAACAGGTTCTACACAAGCTCCCCCGCGCTCTGGAAGGATTACCTCGGCTGGGAGGGCTATAGATGGGTCAAGCTTGACGATACGAAGCACAGCGTCATAGCATTTAGAAGACGCGATCCCGAAACGGGCGATTGGCTCCTCTGTATATTCAACTTCACGCCGGGGGAGCATAAGGAGTATGCGATAGATATTGCTCCCGTTAAGGATGAGCTTTTCAGAAAACGCCGCCTGCGCTGTGTTTTTTCAACGCATAGCAGGATGAACGAAAAGGCTCCCATCAAAAAGGGCAAGCTCCTTGTATCCCTCTATGGGTATGAGGGCGCGTTCTACAGACTATAAGGAAAAATGGGGAGGCCTTCTTTTTGCGCAGGAGAGCCTTGAAGGCTGCTTCGCGCTCGGTCACGGGGCCGCACAAGCATATAAAACCGTAAACATACCATGGGCGTGATACGCGCTATGGTTTAACGCTATTATTCACATAAGGAGGTAACTAATATGCCAAAGAAAAAAATCATTGCGATGCTGCTTGCCGGCGGGCAGGGCTCGCGTCTGGGCGTATTGACAAAGAGCATGGCAAAGCCCGCCGTCCCGTTTGGCGGGAAATACAGGATAATAGACTTTCCGCTGTCGAACTGTGTCAATTCGGAGATAGACACGGTCGGCGTGCTTACACAGTATGAGCCGCTTGCGCTCAACGCATACCTCGGAAGCGGCCAGCCATGGGATCTTGACCGAATGAACGGAGGCGTATTCGTACTTCCGCCCTATGTTTCGGGCTCCGAAGGCCAATGGTACAGCGGCACGGCGAACGCCGTCTATCAGAACATACAGTTCATAGACCAGTTTGATCCCGAATACGTTCTGATACTCTCCGGCGATCACATATACAAGATGAATTACTCGGCAATGCTCCGCTTCCACGAATCCAAGCACGCCGACGCCACGATTGCCGTGCTTACGGTTCCTATGGAGGAGGCAGCAAGGTTCGGCATAATGAACACGGACGAGGACGGCAGGATAATCGAGTTCGAGGAAAAGCCCAAGAATCCCAAGAGCAATAAGGCGTCGATGGGCATTTACATATTCAACTGGAACGTATTAAGACCTCTGCTCATAGCGGATGCGCAAAACTCCTCAAGCGATCACGATTTCGGAAAGAACATAATTCCAAAGCTCCTGACTGACAGCGCGTCGCTCTATGCCTACGGCTTCACCGGCTACTGGAAGGACGTCGGAACCATAAGAAGCCTGTGGGAGGCGAATATGGACTTGCTCGGCTCCGATCCCGAATTCAATCTGCTGGACAAGAATCTGAGAATCTATTCCAAAAGCCCCGCATTGCCGCCCCATTACATAGGCAAAGCCGCCGAGGTCAGGAACAGCATCGTTTCGGAGGGCTGCGAGGTATACGGAAAGGTTACGCGGAGCGTGCTTTTCACCGGCGCACAGATAGGTGAGAACGCCGAAATAACCGATTCCATAATAATGCCCAACGCCATTGTAGGAGAAAACGCGGTCATCAAAAAGGCGATAATCGCCGAGGGCGCGGTAGTCGGAGCCGGAGCCGTGATAGGCGCAAAGCGCAGACCGGAGGATGGCGATTACGATACCTCCCTTACGGGCGATATAACCCTCATAGCCAATTCGGTCACGATAAACGAGGGCGAGCGCGTGCCCGTGGGCATGATAGTCAAGTGAGGTGAAGGAACATGAAAAACGCATTTGCTCTTATCTATACAGGTGATGCTTCCATGCAGATACGCGAGCTGACGTTCTCAAGGTCGGTCGCGGCAGTCCCGTTCGGAGGCAGATACAGAATAATCGACTTCATGCTGTCCAATCTTGTCAATACCGGCATCTATAATGTGGGCGTAATCGCTCAAAAGAACTATCATTCGCTCATGGATCATATCGAGAGCGGCAAGGAATGGGATCTGCACAGAAAACGCGACGGCCTGTTTGTGCTTCCGCCCTTCGTAACACACGACAACACGGGCGTTTATCGGGGAACCGTTGACGCTCTGCGCTCCTGCATGGGCTACATAAGAAGGTCGGAGCAGGATTATGTGGTGCTGACGGGCAGCCATACCATATACAATACCACATTCAGCGATATGATAGAGGCGCATATAAACTCGGACGCGGATATTACGATAATGTACAACGAAGATGATTCCAAGGCGTCGGAAGGCCCCTTCGACGATCTGCGCCTTCAAATCGATGAAAACGGCTATATAACCGATCTGGAGCTGAACAACCCCAAAACAAAGAAGAAATACAGGAGCTGCGACGCCTTCGTTATGCGCAAGGATACGCTTGAGTACCTGGTGGAGGATACCTACTCCCACGCAAGATATGATTTCACAAACGACGTGCTTGTGACAAGGTCAAAGGAGCTGAGGCTCAAGGGCTGGTATTACGGCGGATACGTCGGAAGGCTTAACTCCGTCGTTGACTACTATAAGCATAATATGGCGCTGCTCGATAAGAGCGTTTCCTCCGACCTGTTCAATCCCGAACACCCCATTTATACCAAGATAAAGGACGAGTTCCCCGCAAGCTATGTCGGCAACGGATATGCCGTCAACTCGGTAGTCGCCGACGGCTGCGTCATAGAAGGCATTGTCGAAAACAGCATTCTCTTCCGCGGCGTTCACATAAGACCCGGTGCCGTCGTGCGCAACAGCATAATCATGCAGGGCGGTATAGTCGGCGAAGATTCCATGCTGGATTCGGTCATTATGGACAAAAACGTCAATGTGCTCGATAATCGACAGCTTTCCGGATATTGCACATATCCCCTTGTCATAAGAAAGGGCAGAAGGGTTTAAGCTCGGCAGACGATTATCGACACGTTGATCATCGCAGCAGTCAAAATGCCAAAGACTATGTCTCAAGCTTTGGCTCCCATTGCCAAGGGGAGCTGTCAGCCGAGCAAAGCGAGGATGACTGAGGGGTTGAAAGCAACTAAAAAAATCAAGCGTGAAAAGGGTAAACAACCCCTCCGTCGCGGCGGCTTAACCGCACCGCGCCACATCCCCTTACGCAGGGGAGGCAGAAATGCTCGTCCGCACCAAGCTGACCGACGGGTGCAAGAGGATAACTAAGTCTACTTTCAGATCGACAGTTTTCCAAGGAGGCAATATGCAGAGAAAGCTTAATTCCAACCTGACCTGCATTGCAAAGGTACTGCGAAAAAACATGACTAGGCAGGAGCGGCATCTTTGGTATGATTATCTCAGAGGGTATCCCGTCAAGTTTTACAGGCAAAGAGTACTTGGAAAGTACGTTGTCGATTTCTATTGCGCAAAGGTAAAGTTGGTAATAGAGCTTGACGGCTCTCAGCATTATAGTTTAAAGGAGCAAGCCAAGGATAATGAACGCAGCGAGTTTCTTGAGATGTATGGAATAACAGTTTTGCGCTTTTCAAATTATGACGTTGATACCAATTTCGATGGAGTGTGTCTTTATATAAACTCTGCCGTTGAATCCCTGTTAGAGGAGCAACAAGCAAGCATTCAATAAGAACACTCAAGGCGCGAGCGCAAGCTTTGGCTCCCATTGCCAAGGGGAGCTGTCAGCCGAGCGACGCGAGGATGACTGAGGGGTTGTAAGCAGTTTCAAAACTCAAGCGTGATAAGGGAAAAAACCAAGGCGCGAACGCAAGCTTTGGCTCCCATTGCCAAGGGGAGCTGTCAGCCGAGCGACGCGAGGAAGACTGAGGGGTTGAAAAGCAACTCCGGAACTTAAGCGTGAAAAGGGTAAACAACCCCTCCGTCGCGGCGGCTTTACCGCGCCGCGCCACCTCCCCTGGCTCAGGGGAGGCATGATGCCCGTCCTCCAAGCCAATGGAAGATTTTGCAGTTTGAAAGCTCAAGCCAATACTTCCTGTACAAGAGCATTAACGAAAATGCTTTTACGGAAACAATCAAGGCGCGAGCGCAAGCTTTGGCTCCCATTGCCAAGGGGAGCTGTCGGCCGAGCAAAGCGAGGATGACTGAGGGGTTGAAAGCAACTTCAAAAACTTAAGCGTGAAAAGGGAAAAACACTAAAGGCGCGAACGCAAGCTTTGGCTCCCATTGCCAAGGGGAGCTGTCAGCCGAGCAAAGCGAGGATGACTGAGGGGTTGAAAAGCAACTCCGGAACTTAAGCGAGATAATGGTAAACAACCCCTCCGTCGCGGCGGCTTAACCGCGCCGCGCCACCTCCCCTGACTCAGGGGAGGCATGATGCCTGTCAGCACCAAGCCAATGGAAGATTTTGCAGTTTGAAAGCTCAAGCCAATACTTCCTGTCCAAGAGCATTAACGAAAATGCTTTTACGGAAATAACCAAGGCGCGAACGCAAGCTTTGGCTCCCATTGCCAAGGGGAGCTGTCAGCCGAGCAAAGCGAGGATGACTGAGGGGTTGTAAGCCGCTAAAAAAACCAAGCGTGAAAAGGAGTAACGACCCTTCCGTCTTGTCGGGCTGAAGCCCTCCAATCCACCTCCCATTACACATGGGAGGCGGAATACCTGTCTGCTCACCCGACTTACTTGCGGTTCGGCAAAGCAGCCTGCCGATGGGTTGAGAGGCAGTTAAAAGAACCAAGCGTGACAAGGTAAAACCGCCCTTCACGGGGCAGAAATGATTATCAAATCAGACGAAAGGAACGATCTATGAAAATTCTGTTTGCGGCAAGTGAATGCCTGCCATTCATAAAGACGGGCGGTCTGGCGGACGTCGCCGGAACGCTTCCCAAGGCACTTCTGGAAGCGGCTCCCAAGAATGAAATACGGGTAATGCTGCCCAAATACAAGCGCATATCGGAGAAATACCGTTTCAATATGCGCCACATATTCGATACATGGATACATCTCGGCTGGCGAAGTCAGTTTCTCGGTATCGACGAGCTTGTCGTGGACGGCGTGAAATATTGGTTTGTCGATAATGAATTCTATTTCGGCGGCGATTATGTTTACGGCTCAGGCGAGTTTGAAACGGAGCGGTTCTGCTTCTTCTGCAAGGCGGTGCTTGAAAGCCTTCCCCGCCTCGGCTTCATGCCGGACGTCATACATTGCAACGACTGGCAGACGGGCTATATCCCCCTGCTTGTAAAGCAGTATTCAAGGCGTCCCGACTATGCCTCCATAAGAACCGTATTCACGATACATAATCTGCGCTTTCAGGGCGTCGGCGGCCGCTCGCTTGTGGACGACCTGCTCTCGCTTGGGCAGGAGGCATTGGACAGGATAGAGTATTCGGGCGGCGTTTCGGCTATGAAGGCGGGCATAATGTACTCCGATAAGATAACCACCGTCAGCCCCACATACGCCAATGAGATACTCACGCCCGAATACGGCGAAACCCTCGATTGCGTGCTTAGGGACAGGGCTTGGGATTTGAGCGGCATACTGAACGGCATCTCCAACAAGCTCTACGACCCCGCAAACGACGCGAACATAGCCGCCGCATTCGATAAAAATTCCCTTGAAGGCAAGGAAAAGTGCAAGCTTGCTCTTTTAAATGAGCTGGGACTTTCACAGGATACCTCAAGACCTCTCGTCGCGGTCATCTCAAGGCTCACCGACCAGAAGGGAGTAGACCTCATTTCATGGATACTTCCGCAGCTCATATCGCAGGGCGCGCAGGCGGTCGTTCTCGGCATGGGAGATAAGGCTTATGAGGAGCATTTCGGCTTCATGTCGTGGGATAATCCCTCGTTCGCCTATCGCTGCGAGATGAACGATTCCCTCTCAAGACGCATCTACGCGGGAGCCGATATGCTGCTGATGCCCTCAAGGTTCGAGCCCTGCGGCATTTCACAGATGCTCGCGCTCAGATATGGCTGCATTCCGATAGTCCGCGAAACCGGAGGGCTTGCCGATACCGTCAAACCCTACAATAAATATGACAATACCGGCAACGGCTTCTCCTTCTGCGGATACAGCTTCCATTCGTTCTCGTTCGTCGCGGGACTCGCTATGGAGCTTTATCGTGATAAGACCCGCTGGCAGCAGATGGTACAGCGCGCCATGGAAACTGACTTCGATTGGAGAATAAGCGCAGGCAAATACCTTGATCTATACAGAAGCATTGCAGGGGATCTCTGAGCAAAACATCATTCAGCCTGATTATTTATGCGAATCTCACTTATACAAATGAGCGTGGATTATGATAAAAGCAAGAACATACTCCACGCTTCCGATTTGATAAAAAAAGCCTCCGGCTCGGACGTAATAATGCTGCCGGAGATGTTTTGCTGTCCGTATAATTCCGAGTCGTTTAAAATGAATGCCGAGGACTGCGAGGGCGGCGTGGCGCGTATGCTCGAACGGGCGGCGCGGGATACCGGAGCGTACATAATAGGCGGCAGTATGCCCGAAATCGAGAATGGCAGAATTTATAATACTTGCCTCGTCTATGATCCTTCGGGAAAGCCGATAGCCCGCCATCGGAAGGCGCATATGTTTGACGTCAATATAAAGGGCGGACAATGCTTCCGCGAATCCGATACCCTGACGCCCGGAGCCGATGCCACCACATTCGATACCCCCTTCGGCAGATTCGGACTCTGCATATGCTTTGATATACGCTTCTCCGCGTTCATACATTCCATGCGCGGCATCGACTTTCTCGCAGTTCCCGCCGCATTCAACATGACAACGGGCCCCCTGCATTGGGAGCTTCTGTTCCGCGCCCGCGCCGTCGATGAACAGTTTTTCACATTCGGCTGCGCCCCCGCACGCGATGAGCATGGCTCCTATGTTTCCTATGCAAACTCAATAGCCGTTTCTCCGTGGGGCAGGGTGATAGCCCGCGCGGGATACGATGAGGAAATACTCTCGCTCAACGTCAACGTGAACGAGGTCGGGGAAGTCCGACAGCAGATTCCGATAGGATGAGCTTTTCTGTCGCATCTGTGCGGAAAAAGGACGGCGCGTGGAGCGTTTTGTCTTGTTGCACTTGGACTTTTGCACCGTAATTGATAACACGGGGGACGGTTTGTTTCCCTATGTCGAGCGAATACAATAATTGGAGCAGAACCAAAAACAATTCAATCTTGACAATACGACAATTCAAGCTTATAATAAAACCTGCGTTGTGCAACATTAGTTTTAGAAACGTGGGGGTATCATGCCGCCGAGAGCAAAATTCACAAAAGAGGAAATAGTTGACGCGGGGCTTGGCATTTTGAGGGAGCGAGGTCTTGCCGCCGTGACGGCACGCGAGATCGGACGCTGTCTTGGAAGCTCATCAAGGCCCATCTTTACTGTTTTTGAGAATATGGGAGAGGTTATCTCGGCAATCGAGGATCGCGCCCGTGGAATTTACTCCGAATATGTTCAGCGTGGTTTGCGGGAGAATTTGGCATTCAGGGGCGTCGGGCAGGCGTACATTGCTTTTGCAATGTACGAGCCGCAGTTATTCCGGCTTCTGTTTATGAGGATGCTTCCGGACGATATGGTACTGGGCAAAATCCTTCCGGAAATTGATAAGAATTATCCGTTGATTGTAAAGTCGATTACCGATCAGTATCCGGTTACGGAAGAAGAAGCCGTTATTCTGTACCGTCACCTGTGGATCTATTCGCACGGTATCGCAACGCTTTGCGCGACCTCGATGTGCAGATTTACGGAAGCGGAGATAAGCGATATGCTTACCGAGGTCTTTAGAGCTTTATTATCGGAGAATTTGAGAGGTAAAATGAAATGATAGAGGTAAAGAACCTTACAAAGTATTACGGGAAAGGCAGCAGCCGCTTTAAAGCTCTCGATGATGTTTCCGTATGTATAAATGACGGTGAGTTCGTTGTGATTCTCGGAGCTTCGGGTTCGGGAAAGTCAACATTCCTTAATGTTATATCGGGGTTGGAAACAATGGACGGAGGCTCCGTTGCGTACGACGGCAGGCGGCTCGGAGACATGAGCGAGAAGGAGCTGACCAAATTCCGCCGGGACAACACCGCCTATATTTTTCAGCAATACTATCTGCTTCCTCATCTGACTGTGGAGAAAAATGTCAAGATGGGAGCCGACCTTGCCCAAAATAAGGATTTCCTTCCGTTCATCGAAGCCGTTGGCTTAGCCGAAAAGCGGAAGAAGTTTCCATCCGAGCTGAGCGGCGGGGAGCAGCAGCGCGTCGCTATCGCAAGAGCACTCGCAAAGAACCCGAAGGTGCTTTTCCTCGACGAGCCGACGGGCGCGTTGGATGAAAAAACGGGCAGACTTGTACTGGACTACATAATCCATCTGCAAGCAAAACAGGGCTTCACTATGATAATGGTGACGCACAACTCCAATATTGCGGAAACCGCCGACAGGATAATCAAAATGAACAGCGGAAAAATAGTCGATATAACGGAAAACGCGGGCAAAAAGACCGCCTATGAGATAGGCTGGTGATGGTATGATAGTCAGTATAAGGGACAGCCTGAAGCTGTTCGGCATATCCATTATGACCTGCTGCGCCGTCGCCGTCTGCCACTTGTTTTTGAACTATTATCTCGACCTGACCGCCGTTGCCGAGCTAATAGGCGATCCGGCTGCGCAGATTTTTTACGACGCCCAGTTGATGACCTCCAAGGTGATATGCGCCGTCAGCGGCGGCTGCCTGGCCGCAACCACGGTTGTGATGCTGTTCTTCTATATCAAGCACTATATCGACAGTCATTCAAAGGAAATAGGCATATTAAAGGCACTCGGCTATTCCGATTTCAAAATCGCAAGGGGCTTTTTCATTTTCGGAGCGAGCGTCTTGGTCGGATGTCTGTGCGGCTATTTGCTTTCCCTTTTAATCATGCCGGGCTTTTACAGAACACAGAACGCGGACGGCTATTTGCCGGACATGGCTGTAAGCGTTCATTGGATGCTGTTTGTGCTTCTGGTGCTGCTTCCTTCATTGATATTCGGATTGATCGCCGTGGGTTACAGCATTTCAAAGCTCAATCAGCCCTGCGTTAATCTGCTCAGGGGAATCGTTAAAACAAAGGGCAAAAGCCGTGACGGTAAGGATAAAAAGAACTTTGTTGAAGATATGAGAAGCTCCGTGCTGAGAAGCCGCAAAACGCTGGTTTTCTTTATCGTTTTTTCCTCGTTTTGCTTCTCTGCCATGATACAGATGTCCGCAAGCATGAAGGATTTGGCAAGCGAAATGATGGGAGTTATGATCTTTATTATCGGAGTGGTGCTGGCATTTACCACGCTGTACATCGCCGTAACGTCCGTCGTCCGTTCCAATCAAAAGAATATCGCCATGATGCGGGTATTCGGCTATGACAGCGCGGACTGCAAACGCTCCGTTCTCGATGGATACCGTCCCGCAGCATATATCGGCTTTATCATCGGTTCTGTCTATCAGTACGCATTGCTGAGGGTGATGGTTGAAATCGTATTTGCCGGCGTCGAGGGTGTCCCCGAATATAAATTTGACTTCCCGGTATGCTTTATCACTCTCGGTATTTTTATCGTCGTGTATGAGGGAATCATGTTCGCCTACGGGCAATCCATGAAAAAAATACCGCTGAAGCAGATTATGAGCGAATGAAGTGTTGTGATAAAAGGGCTGCCGTAACACAGGATGGGGGTTTGTTCGCACAAACATCCATGCCAAATTGTTTGGCACATACCGAGCATGAACAGTTTTAATCATGTTGAAGTATATCCGACAAGGATATGCCTCGCAGGGGCGGTAAATCTTGCTTGGCTTATCGAAAATTCGCGCCTATCGCGGCGCGTCGCGGTAAAGCCGCCGCGACAGAGGGGTCGTTTTCCCATATCCCACTTGAGCTTTTGAGTTGCATACAACCCCTCAGTCATCCTCGCTTTGCTCGGCTGACAGCTCCCCTTGGCAATGGGAGCCAATGTGCTTTGTCATTCTTGTTGTATATGAGAACTGTGGATGTTGGGTTCTTTTGCTTCAAATCGTCGCAAATCAGGCATGAGAGCAACCAAGCAATCTGCCTCCCCTGAGTCAGGGGAGGTGGCGCGGCGCG
>CADAGD010000030.1 GCA_902787375.1 uncultured Eubacteriales bacterium | reverse complement strand
TCTCCTTTCTTTGTTTTTCGCCAACTACATTGTAGCAGACCTCTCGCTATGGAGCTATTCTTTTTTTATTCTTTGGACACTTAATTATACAACTTACCAATTCTGTTGTTACTTGAATTGGTTTTTTTATGAACGAACGGTTCAAGTCCTCTTGCCCTGATACTTTTCGCCCATTTATGTTTCCGTGTTAATAGGCAAAAAGTACACCAGCGATTTGAGGCGTTTTGCCCGTATTCGGGCTGTGATCCGAAGCAAGAAAGGGCTCCGGAGCGGTTCCGAAGCCTGAATTATGCTGTTTTTCTCTGTATTTTGCATGTTTTTTGCCCCAAAATGCAAAAAAATAATAACTTTTGCCTGGTAGACAAAAGTTATTATTACATTGGCTAAAACTGATAAAAGACGCACCAATTAAGCTAAAACTTGCAAAAAGTACACCAGCCCTTGCGGCTCCAAATCGCTGCTGAACACGCAAGTCGAGCTCGCCGGTATCGTGTTCACCAAATGACGATGCGCTTATCCTCGGGCAGATACATTTTGTCGGCGGGCTTCACGTCGAAGGCTTCATACCATTCTTTAAAGTTCCTCGGTATCATGTTCGCGCGGAGTTCGTTTGGCGAATGCTCGTCAATGGTGAGGAGCAGCTTTGTAAAGCGCTCTGTTGCCTTCCTGCACCATATCCTGCCCCAGTTGAGGAAGTACGCCTTATAATCGGGATCGGGAAGCCCGTGCATTATCTCGAGCGTGACCGCCATGCCGCCGGCGTCCGCTACGTTCTCGGAAACAACCAGCTTGCCGTTGACCTTTCCGCCGTGGTATGGGATGCCGTCGAACTGCTCCGTCATTTCCTTGAGCCGCCCTTCAAACGTCTTGAAGTCCTCCTCCTTCCACCAGTCGGAGAGATTGCCGTTCTCGTCGAAATGCGAACCGTCCCTGTCGAATGCGTGCGTGATCTCGTGCCCGATGACGGCGCCGATGCCACCGAGGTTCTCCTCGATCTTCTGATCAATGGAATAGAAGGGCTTCTGCAGTATCGCAGCAGGGAAAGTGACGTCGTTCTTGAAGGTATCATAGCGCGCGTTGACCACATGCCCGGCCATCGTCCACTCGCCGCGGTCCACGGGCTCGTTAAGCCTTAAGAACCTGTGCTTGAGTTTCTTAACTCGGATATCCTGTACTGCGTCGAAGTACGTATCGTCCTCTTTGACCTTCAGCGTATCGAATATGGGATCGTAATTATCGGGATAGCCCATCTTGATCTTCATGCTCGAAAGCTTCAATATGGCCTTTTGCTTCGTTTCCTGCGCGAGGAAATCGTTTTTGCGGACGCGCTCCTTGTAGGTTTCGATTATCCTTTCCACCATCGAGGTGACGTCGGCCTTTGCAGCCTCGCCGAAATACTTTCTGCCGTAATAGACGCCGATCGGCTGATCGAACATCTCGGAAACGAAAGTGAACGCCTGCTTGTCAATCGTCGGCATCGCCTTGATCCCCATGATCTTGTTGATATACCGGCTGGAAACGGCGTAGAGCTCCGGCGACAGATCCTGCGCGTACGCATAATTGTAGACGGTTCTCACGTAGCACCAATGGATAAACAGGGGGAAATTCTTCTCGTTGAAGATATCCTTAAACGCCTCCATAAAACGGGGATTCGTCACCACGATCATTTTGGGAGCGCCTTCGCCGTAAAGCTTTTCAAAAAGGCCCTTCATGTCGAGATCGCCCGACAGTTTATAAAACTCTTCGGCGGGCATGGGACGATAAAGCTTATGATAGTTTTCCGTGAACTCACTGTAGCTTAACACCTTCCTGCGAAGCAGGTCGTCAAAGGCGATCGCATCCTTGACGTACTGTTTCCGCTCCTTTTTGGTAAGCTCGGTGTGCTCAAGCAGGCTCCGCACCATCTTTTTAAGATAAAACATCAAATATGCCTTCGTCAGAGGCTTGTCGTAATAAGTTGTGTCCGGAAGCAGCAGGCCGGGATCCCAGATCCAGAGCGCGTAACGGGAGGTGTCCTTCCAGTTCTCCGATACGTTGAGCTGAAACGGGAACTCCATGCGGGCATAGAAGAGATCGAGTATATTCTCGTTGAACTCCTTGACTGTCTTTATGCTCTTGAGCTTTCGAAGCAGCGGATAAAGCGGCTTCATGCCGGCCTCGGTGCGCGCCCTTGTATCAAGCGCCTTCTTATATAGGCGGACGACGTCCTCCATGATCGGCAGGTCGGGCAGCTCCTCTCCCTTGGAAAAGCCGTCGAAATCTGCCATCAGCTGCTTTTCCACGTCCACATCTAGCGAGGAGAAGCCGCCGATCATTCTCCTATCGTCGGGGATGACGGCGTTCTTCAGCCATTCGCCGTTGACGTACTGATACAGATCGTCCTGTACGCGGACGCCCGTGTTTTCCTTATCCATTCTTTTTGCCTCCTAAGATCCGGATCTGTTAAGATTATAATACCATATTCGGCAGTCACAAACAATAAGAAACCTCTCTTGCTTTAGTAGGCAAAAGAGGTTTCTTTGTTGGTGCGGGCAAGAGGACTTGAACCTCCATGGAGTTGCCCCCATACGGACCTGAACCGTACGCGTCTGCCAATTCCGCCATGCCCGCATAAAAAAATGGTGGACGGGGATGGATTCGAACCATCGTAGTCTGTGACAACGGATTTACAGTCCGCTCCCTTTGGCCGCTCGGGAACCCGTCCATGTAATTATGTGGAGCTGGTGGACGGACTTGAACCGTCAACCTGCTGATTACAAATCAGCTGCTCTGCCGATTGAGCTACACCAGCAATATGTATTCTGTTTTGGCGACCCGAAGGGGGCTCGAACCCCTGACCTCCAGCGTGACAGGCTGGCATTCTAACCAGCTGAACTACCGGGCCGCGTTAAAAAAGTTGGTGGGCCTTCAGGGACTCGAACCCCGGACCAATCGGTTATGAGCCGACCGCTCTGACCAACTGAGCTAAAGGCCCTTATTAAAAAGTGGTGACCTCGAGGAGAATCGAACTCCTGTTACCGCCGTGAAAGGGCGGTGTCTTGACCGCTTGACCACGAGGCCACATATTTGGTCGGGGTGAGAAGATTTGAACTTCCGGCCCCATGCTCCCAAAGCACGTGCGCTACCAGACTGCGCTACACCCCGTTAGCATCCGTTTTTGCGACGGGTACTATTATACATCCTTTCTCCCGAATTGTCAATATGTTTTTTAAAAAAACTTTGTATATTTATTCGAGATTTAGGCAGTTAAGGGTACTGGGTTTAGTACCCTTACATCCTAAACACATTTGAACGATCTGATTATTTCTCGTCCTTACCTACCGCTATGACCTGCTCGCCATCATAGTAGCCGCAGCTTCTGCAAACCCTGTGAGCAAGCTTCTTAGCGTGGCACTGAGGGCACTCTACAAGAGCGGGTGCGCTGATCTTCCAGTTAGCACGACGCTGATCACGCCTTGCCTTAGATGTTTTCCTTTTCGGGACTGCCATAGTCTTATCCTCCTAATCTTCCTTCAACAGCTCCGCAAGGCCCTTCAACGCCGCAAACGGATTGCTTTCATCGTTTCGGGAACATGCGCACTGTGTTATGTTTAAATTCGTGCCGCAAGCGGGACACAGCCCCTTGCAGTCAGGTTTGCAGAGTCCATACATGGGAGCGTTCAGCAGTATCATATCCTGCACCATCTTGTCCAGCTTGAGAACGTCACCCGTATAGGGGTAGCAATCAAGCTCTTCCGCCTCAGCCTCGGAAACTCTCAGAAATCTTTCAGAGAAATCCACGGCAAACGGCTCTACGAATCGCTTATCGCATTTGGTACAGTTCATCTCTATCGCGGTCTTGAGTTTACCATCCAAGCGAAATCCTTCGCCATCAAAGAAGTACTTAAGCTCCACCTCAACCGGTTCGGTCATAACAATGCTTCTTCCGAGAAGCTCCAACGGAGCCATTCTTTCTTTAATAACCGCCTTGCTCACAATTCCCGCAAGCTTAAGCTCTTTAGCAACATTCAGTTCCACGATCAAACACTCCACATCGTCCTGATTCTACAAGACAACCTTTTATATTTTAATCTTTTAATTCTATAATGTCAACAGCAAAAGCAAATATATTTGCCTTTGCTGTTGAAAAAGCTTTAAATTAAGCTCTTACGATGTTCGCTGTATCCCTTGCTATCATCATTTCCTCATCGGTGGGGATTACGATGACCTTTACGCGGCTTTCAGGCTTGGATATGACCTGCTCGGAACCGCGAGGACAATTCATATTGTACTCCTCATCAAATACCACTCCGAGATACTCCATATCCTTCATTATGGAAGCTCTCATACCGCGGTCATTTTCACCGACGCCTGCGGTAAATACTATGGCGTCAACGCCGTTGAGAGCCGCCGCATATGCGCCGATGTACTTCTTTACCTTATACGCGAAGGTTTCCAGCGCCATAGCAGCCCTCTTGTTGCCCTGCTTGGCAGCTTCGCCGAGATCGCGGAAATCGCTTGATACTCCCGAAATGCCGAGCATACCGCTCTTCTTATTCATGTAGGTATCAATGCCCGCCCTGTCAAGATCGAGCTTCTTCATAAGATACGCTACGATAGCGGGATCCATATCACCGCACCTTGTTCCCATGGGCAGACCCTCAAGAGGTGTGAAGCCCATGCTTGTGTCGATGCACTTGCCGCCCTTAACAGCGGATACGGACGAGCCGTTTCCGAGATGGCATGTGATTATCTTGGTGTCGCTCGCGGGCTTGTCAAGATATGTGAGCGCTCTGCCCGTTACATAGGCGTGGGATGTGCCATGGAAGCCATAGCGACGAACCTTAAGATCGGTATACGCCTCATAGGGCAGCCCGTAAAGGAAGGCGTGTTCGGGCATGGTCTGATGGAAGGCAGTATCGAATACGGCAACCATCGGAGTATTGGGCATTATAGCCTTGCAGGCGTTGATTCCCATTATGTTTGCGGGATTATGCAGGGGAGCAAGCTCCGAAAGATCCTCTATCTCCTTAACGACCTCATCGGTAAGCAGTACGGACTTGGCGAATCTTTCGCCGCCGTGAACAACACGATGACCAACGGCGTCAATCTCGTCCATGGAAGCTATAACGCCATGCGCGGGGTCAACGAGAGCATCGAGGACGAGCTTTATGGCATCCGTATGATCCTTCATATTGCTTACAAGCTCGACAGGCTCCTTGCCCGTGGGCTTGTATGTGAGCTTGGAGTTTTCAATACCTATGCGCTCGCAGAGTCCCTTTGCGATGACGTCACCGTTGTCAACGTCTATAAGCTGATATTTAAGCGATGAGCTTCCCGCATTAATAACCAAAATCTTCATAGTGCTGCTCCTTTATAATCAAAGGCTCTGAGCCTGTACGGCTGTTATGGCAA
This sequence comes from uncultured Eubacteriales bacterium, assembly GCA_902787375.1. Taxonomy (GTDB): domain Bacteria; phylum Bacillota; class Clostridia; order Christensenellales; family CAG-138; genus UBA3857. The sequence goes on along the minus strand of CADAGD010000030.1, from coordinate 25,167 downwards.
CGACGGAAACAACGTCGTCTATGCTGCATCCGCGTGACAGGTCATTGATAGGCTTCGCAAAGCCCTGGCAGATGGGGCCGACAGCGGTCGCGCCGGCAAGACGCTGAACGAGCTTGTAGCCTATATTGCCCGCCTGGAGGTCGGGGAATACGAGTACGTTTGCCTTACCCGCAACAGGGCTTCCGGGGCTCTTGAGCTGACCGACCTTCTCAACGAGGGCGGCATCAGCCTGAAGCTCGCCGTCGATCATGAGATCGGGAGCCTGCTCCTTGACCATGGCGGTCGCGGCGACTACCTTATCCACGTTCTCATGCTTCGCGCTGCCCTTTGTCGAGAAGCTGAGCATTGCCACGCGGGGGTCTATGCCCACAAGGTTCTTTGCACTCTCAGCAGAGGAGATAGCAATAGCCGCAAGCTGCTCGGCTGTGGGATCGATATTTACAGCGCAGTCAGCGAATACCATAACGCCGTCGTCGCCGTATGCTTTATTGGGAACTTCCATTATGAAGCAGGAGGAAACCGTGCTGATGCCCTTTGCCATCTTGATTATCTGAAGGCCGGGACGGAGGGTGTTGCCCGTTGTATTGATAGCACCGGCTACCATACCGTCAGCCTTCCCGTCCTTAATCATCATGCAGGCGAAGAACAGCGGATCGTGCATCATTTTATTTGCCTTCTCCATATCAACGCCCTTTGCCTTGCGCATCTCATAGAACTTTTCTACATATGCGTCGAAGTCGGGGGACTTGACCGGATCAATTATGCCAACGCCTGTGAGGTCTACGTTGAACTTCGCGGCAACGGCGCGAATCTCATCCTCATTGCCCATGAGCGAAATGTCCGCAATGCCCTCGCGTATGATGCGCTCGGCAGCCTGAACTGTACGCTCCTCCGTGCCTTCGGGAAGAAGTATATGCTTCTTCTGAGTCTTTGCTTTTGCTTTAATGTTATCTATAACCGACATTTTCTTATCTCCTTCCGAAAAAAATAGTTGACGGTCACATCAAATTAGATTATAACATATGTGTGAGGAAATTTCCGCATAAAAAATAATATACTTTGAGGATTCTATGGGCAATGTTGGTATAATAGCAGAATACAACCCCTTTCATAACGGTCACAAGTACCAAATCGAGGAGGCAAAGCGTGTTTCGGGAGCTGAGAAAGCGGTCATTATAATGAGCGGAAGCTTTGTTCAGCGCGGTGAGCCGGCCTGCGCCGATAAGTTCAAGCGTGCCGAATGGGCAATATCATGCGGAGCGGATATGGTAATTGAGCTGCCCGATGTATTTGCGCTTTCCTGCGCCGAGCGATTTGCCTCCGGCGGAGTAAGGATACTCGCGGGTACGGGGTTGGTTGATTCAATATGCTTCGGGAGCGAAACAGGAAGCATTGAAGCCCTTGAGCGCATGGCGGATAAAGCGGTTGAAGGCAACGCGCTTTCCGATAATCTGAAGTCTGGGATGTCATATCCCGCTGCGCTCTCGGCAGCAGGCGGAGTTTCCCCCTCCCCCAACGACATACTTGGAATTGAGTATATAAAAGCCGTCAGAGTAAACTGTCCCGACATGAGCCTTTATACCGTAAAGAGAACCGACGGAGGTTACAATGACGATGAGCTTGGCGGCGAATTCAGCTCGGCATTGGCTATACGCCGCGCTTTTTCAAACTATAGCGGGTTTACAAGGATGAGTCCCGCCGTATTCGACGGTATCAGCCGTGCGCTTCCGCGCTGTGTTCTTGAGGATGTTTCGAATATGATTAAAGCAGGCAGCTTTCCCTCAACGGACAATGAGCTGTCAGCCTCGATTCTTTATAAGTTCAGATGCCTGGACGTCAACGAAACCGCCTCCCTACCGGACGTTTCCGAGGGACTTGAGAATCTCTTTGCGAGGGAGAGCCTTAACAGCAGCGATTATCCCGAAATGCTCTCGCGGATAAAATCAAAGCGTTACACAATGGCAAGGCTTAAACGAATCGCCATGTGCGGGCTTCTGGGCATATCTTCCGAGCTTCAGACCGCCGCGTTCAAGGAGCAGTCAGCCCTTTACGCAAGGATACTTGCCGTAAAATCCGGTTCGGAAAGCCTGCTTAATCTCATCAGCAAAACAGCTTCCATACCCGTTATAACGAAAGCATCCGACAGAAACTCCTTGCCTAAAATCGCGGCTGAAATCGAACGAATATCGGCACTTGCACATACGCTTCGCGCTCTCGGTCAACCGTATGACAAACATTCCGAGGCGGATTCATCTCATCGGCTAATCGTACGATAGTTATTTTAGTGCGCATAAAGCATATCATCTTACCATGAGATATGCTTTTTTTATATTTATGCTTGCTTTCGCCATCGTGTTGATTCCGTTTCATTCAGCCGCGGCACAGGGAGCGTCCGAGGGCTTGCTCCTATTCGCCAATAATGTGCTGCCTTCGCTGTTCCCCTTCTTTGTTTGCGCTCATTTTATAACCTTATCGGGCATGATCAGCGCGGGCGGCAAAAGAAGCTCCTCCGGTTATATGCTCTACTGGCTTATAACGGGTATCTGCGGCACTCCGTCAGCCTCGCTCATATGCGAATCCATTTATTCCTCCGGCGTTCTGAGCATCAATCGAACGTCGGTATTATGCGCCATACTCAATCAGACGGGTCCTGTTTTTATAATATCCACACTTTCCGTGGGTTTCTTGGGCAATGCAGGGTACGCTCTTCCATTCGCAATTTCGCATTACATACCCGCCGCAATGCTTTCGGCATTGTTCATCATAATCAACAAGAGTCATAAGAATCGTGAACCCTTTTGCCATGCCCCAAAGCTTAAAAAGAAACCGAATCCGAATATGCTGAAGCTTTTCTCGGAATCCATATCGGACGCTGTAATCTCCGTATTGAGGGTCGGCGGAACCATAGTTTTCTTCCGTGTGGCATACTGTGTACTCAGCAGCTTGCTTGCGCCGCTTCATATCAGCTCCGATGTTTTTAATCCGGCATCAGGTCTTTTCGAAATGACAAACGCCTTGCAGTTGATAACCGCCTTGCCATCGAGATTGAACTTATCCCTCTGTGCTTTTCTGCTCTCATTCGGCGGCTTCTGCATATTCGTGCAATCAAAGATACTTTTCCCATCGCTGTCCGCAATGCCGTACCTCGCGACAAAGCTTATAACGGGGGTTTTCTCAGGTCTGACAATGTGGTTAATCTATCCGCTCTTTGATTTTTCCGCGCCGACTTTCAGCATGTATGGAACTCAGCTTGCTGAAACTCCAAGTCTGCAAATAAGATTCGCGGGTATTATATGCGGAATCATCGCCGTTTTTTTAACCTTGCTGAACTCATTGCTTATTTCACGTCTTATAAGGCGATAAAGGCTGTTTTCTGAAAAAACATCACCCCATTGCCGGTGGTATCGTCCCGCAATGAGGTGTATTCACATTGAACCGTTTTCGTTTTTTCTCAATCAACAGATAAGTATATGATGATTAATGCTTTGAAAAAGCGTTGCTTTTAAACCACCTCTTTAAAAGCAGACAGCTCATTCATCCTCTTCATCGTCTTCTTCGGTCTTCTTCTTTTTGCGCTTAAAGAGTCCGAAAAATACATCGCCATGCTCATCATCATCCATATCGTCATCATATTCGTCGTCATATTCGTCGTTCTGCTTCGCCTGACCGACCTCGGCAGGACGATTGTCCTGCTCGACAACGCCGTTATTGAAATCGGGCTTGGGGATGACGCCGAGGTCATTGCGGTTTATCTCAACTATGCCATGGTATTCCTCAAGGAACTTCATAAGCGATCCGAGTATCTGATCCGCGTATGTTTTGGCATTGTCATAAACCCTCTGTGCGTTATACTCGGCTTTGCGTCTGAGCAGCTCGGCACGATGCTCCGCCTCGATTATTATGTCATGCTCATCAAGCAACGCTTCGCGCTTAGCTTCAGCATCAGCTATTATGCTTTCCGCCTTTGCCTCAGCGGCGGCAACTATACTGCTCGCGTTTGCTTCGGCTGTGGAGACTATGCTCTCCCTCTTGCTCTCAGCTTCGCTTACTATGGAATCAGCCCGTGCCTGAGCGTTATTGCCTATCTCGGCTGCGTACTTTTCGGCCTTTGTGGTAATGTTCTTGGCATCGGCAATTATGCTGTCAGCTTTACGGACATCTTCCGGTATCGTAACCTTCAGATCGCCTATCAAGCTGTAGATGTCATCTATATCTATTATACGTCTGTCGGTATTTCCTCCAAAGCGCGGCGCGGGACTTGAATCGATTATCTCTTCAATCTCATTGATTTTTTCAAGACTCAATACAACTGCCGGATCACTGTTCTTTGCCATATTCAACCCCTCCTTAGTAATTTATGATCAGCATTCGGTACAAGACCATCTATGCTAATTCCGATTTTCATAAGCTGCCGCACAAGGCTTGAGCTTATATGCATGTACTCCGCCCCTGAGATAAGATATACAGTCGTTATCTCCGGAGCAATCCTGTTGTTGACGCTTTCAAGCATCGCCTCATAGTCAACATCATTTCCCGTTCTTATGCCTCTTACGATTACATTCGCGCCCTTTCTGCGGCAGTAATCCACAAGAAGTCCCGCATACGCGTCTGAAACCGCGTTGGGTATATCCTTTATCGCATCGTTTATCAGCTCCAAACGATCCTCTACAGAGAATTCACTTCCCTTTCCGGGATTCTCAAGTATGGATACATACACCCTATCGAAAATCTTTGCAGCTCTCTTTACTATCTCCACATGTCCGACCGTTATCGGGTCAAAGCTGCCCGGAAAAACCGCTATGCTCATAGCCCCACCATTCCTTTATAAAAAGCACAGGTGACATACGAATCACCGTATTTCTTCGTCTTTCGAGTAAGGTAATTTTCGCCGAAAACAGGAGGATTGCCGCCCGAATGCTCACACATCACTATGGCGTTTTCATTCAAAAGCTTCAGCTCGTCAAGCAGCTTCAAAGCTCTGTTCTCAAGCTCGGTTTCATACGGAGGATCGAGGAACACAATATCGAATGTCTCCCCTCGCTCCGAGAGAGTATGCAGCAGCGCGAGCGAATCCCCGAAGAATACGGACGCGCGGCTCTCGAAATGAAGATTTGCTATATTGGACTTGACGGCATTGTAAGCCTGCCTGTCCGCGTCGCAGAATGTCACATGCTCCGCTCCTCTTGAGATAGCCTCTATACCCAAGCCTCCGCTCCCGGAAAACAGGTCGAGAACCCTTGCTCCGTCAATGTCAAACTGTATCGTGCCGAACATAGCCTCCTTGACTTTCGCCAACGTCGGCCTTGTATTCATGCCCTTTGGCGCAATTAACTCCCTGCCCTTTGCTTCACCTGCGATAACGCGCATACTCAACTCCGATTTTATTCTATATTATATCACATTTATTTTGTAATTCAATAGGCGGATGAAATAAATTTGGTTATATGACCATTATTTCATCAGGCGTGACAACAATATCCACCCTTTGGTCGGTATCTTCCACGGGTATTGACTCCATAAGCTGACAATTAAACCCAACAGCAATTCTCAGGCAATCAGTTTTTGCCAGTAATCTGTCATAATATCCGCCGCCCTGACCAAGCCTATAACCGTTGCGGTCAAATCCTATCGCGGGAAGGAGTATAGCATCCAGCTCCTCTGCCTCAATCTCTTGCGCTGTTTCCTCATTTGGCTCAAGTATGCCATATGCTCCGACCTTGAAGCCGTTTTCCTTCGCGGGAATAAAGAGCCTTAAACCGCCATTTTCAACGCAAAGCGGAAACACGGGCTTCACGCCGATTTTCCTCAGCTTTTCAACAGCGGGAAGTATATCAAGCTCATACTTCATTGGCATATACGCAAGCACATATTCTGCTCCGCGAAGCTTTTCTATGGAAAGCAACGCTTCCGCAACAGCGGCAGCGGAACGCTCCCTCTCGGATGAGGAAAGCTCCCGTCTTTTTTCGCGTATAAGCTTTCTCATCTGCGCTTTCCGCGTTACAATATCGTTCTCACAGCTCATTATGACATATCCTCCCGTTGATAAAAGTCATAACACAGCGGCTGCGGACATCCAGAGGATCACCATTGAAAACCGCTATATCCGCATCCTTGCCCGGCTCCAGACTTCCCACCCTGTCATCAATTCCGACTATCCTCGCCGGATTGATCGTGATGCTTCTTAACGCTTCATATTCGGGTAAACCCTCCCTTACGGCTATCGAAGCACACACCGGAAGATACTGCTCCGGTATTACGGGGTGATCCGTCATAATGGCAAACTCGATACCGTTCTCATAAAGCTTCCTTGGGGACTCAAAGCTCAAATTTCTCGTTTCGATCTTGCCCCTATCGCAAAGCAGGGGACCAATTATGACGCCTGCGCCCGTTTGGGCAATGCCCTCCTTCAAAAGCTCAGGTATCATATAGCCTTCCGTGCAATGATCGAGCGTCAGGCGGACATTGAACTCCCTTGCGATCCTAAGCGCGGTCAGTATATCATCAGCCCTGTGCGCATGAACCTTTAACGGTATCCTTCCCTCAAGAACCGGTATCAGAGCCTCCATGCCAATATCCCTCTCAGGCTTTTGGGAGTCACTCGCTCCCGCTCTTTTAATCTTTTTATTGTATTCCGACGCCTTTGTCAGATTCTTTCTGAGTATTGCCGCGGTCTGCATACGGGTAAATATGGTTTTCCGCTCCTCATAAACCCTCTTGGGGTTTTCGCCGAACGCAACCTTCATGGCTATTGGGGCGCGAAGCAGCATATCCTCGACCGACCTGCCATTGGTCTTTACAGCCGCGAACTGGCCGCCTATGACATTCGCGCTTCCGGGTCCCGTCACACAGGTCGTAACTCCATTGCTTGCAGCCTCGGAAAAGCATCTGTCATATGGGTTGATGCCGTCTATTGCCGTCCTCCCACATGCCTATATGGCTGTGAGCGTCTACAAAGCCCGGAAGTACGGTCATCCCTTCAAGGTCTATAATCTGTGCCGAATCAGCTTCCAAATGCTCCCCTATCTGGGCTATGCGTTCGTTCTCGATGATTATATCACCCTTGAACCTTTTCTCATAGTCCGGAGACATTGTGATTATTTCAGCATTTTTGAGTAAATACATAAACTCCCCCTCTAAAACAATTCGGCACTGATTATATCGACAATATCCGTCGCCTCAATAAATCTGTTATGCAAAAAGCCAAGTGCCTTCTCGGAGGAAACTCCAAGAAGATATGAACCTATTGCCGCCGCGTCAAAGGGATCGGCTCCCTGTGCCGCCATTGAAACAACTATACCCGCAAGCACATCTCCGCTGCCGCCCTTCGCCAGTCCGTTATTGCCGCTGTCATTGTACCTCAGCCTGCCATCGGCAGCCGCTATCACGCTTGACGATGATTTAAGCAGGACATTGCAGCCGTATTTCTCTGCAAAACCCATTGCAGAGGGTGTAAAGCGTTTCAATACCTCCGCTGTTTTCATTTCGCAAAGCCTTGCCATTTCGGCAGGATGCGGAGTAATAACAGCCTTATCATGAAGCAGCTCCATGAGTTCCCTGTGAACTGCCAATGTATTTATGGCGTCGGCGTCTATAACGCATTTTTTGCCGCTCCTCAACACCTTTTCAAGCAATCCGGCAGTTCTGTCACCAACCCCCATACCGCATCCAATGAGTATCGCGTCAGCCCAATCAATGAGCTTGTCCGCTCCTTCATCGTTGGAAACGAGCATGGCTTCGGGTATTACTCCGAACGACGGAACAAGCGTATTGGGTATAAGCACCCTGGTAAGCCCGGCTCCCGACCTTATGCACGCTTTGGTACACATAAGCGCAGCACCGGGCATATCATCGGAACCCGCTATTATTGCCGCGCGTCCGCAATCGCCCTTGTTCGCCTTTGAGCTTCGCTTGGGCAAAAGCTTTTTAGCAAGCCTGTCGTCTATCACATCCTGGTTTCTTATCGAAACATCCGCAGCATAGACAACGTCCGTCCTGCCATCCTCGAATTTTACCACAAGCTGACCGTTTGGCGCAAGGCTTTCGCCAATGCCATAGAGCTTTTCATCTCCGTTCATTACCGAAACATGCCTTCCAAGCGAAACACAGCTTTCGGAGAATCGTTTGAGAAAAGCTTCCGTATCGCTCATCATGAGGTCATACTGTGTTTCATACTCATTCAATATCTCATTTACAGCGTCTAATACCGGGATATGCCTGCCGCATTCCCTGAAAACGCTCGTTGCGGGCTGGAGCAGATCGGATGGCATTTCAGAAGCGTTAAGGTTTACCCCTATGCCTATTATCGCATATTTTGTGTTGCTAATAGTCAAAACCTCTGACAGTATACCGCATATTTTCTCCATGCGTTCACTTGTAACAATATCATTTGGCCATTTTATCGAAATATCTATTCCGTACCCCGTCAGGTTTAAAAGCGCATTCCTGACCGCCGCAGCAGCAACAAGGTTAAGAATCGGTATCTTGTTTGCTCCGAGCTTTGTGCTTTGTACAATGCTCATCATTACCGCCTCATCGGTATTGAGCCAATGTCGGTTGCGTCTTCCCTTTCCATCCGTCTGTTCGCCGGCGACATGAACACTCATATCAAGAGAGCTTCCCATTGAGGAAACAGCCCGCTTTGCTATCGCATTTGTCGAATCAACCGAGTCATATGTATACACCGTGAACGGATATTGTCGATACATCGAATTATCCATTATTTGCCTCGCGTATGGCGTTTAATATGGTATCGTGAGAATAACCCCTTGTTTGGAGCCTTGCGTAAACCCTTTTGTTTTTTTCATCTTCGTCACTTATCTTTTCAAACTGTCTGAGATATTTAGAGGCTACCTGCACGGCGTTTTTCAGCTCCGTATCCTCATCCACTTCCGCAAGCACGCTCTCGATTATATCTTCGGGAACATGGTGCCCTCTCAACTGCTCTGAGAGCCTGTACCTGCTGACCGGCTTGGTATTGAGTCTCGTTTCAACAAAATCCCTCGCGTATCTCTCGTCGTCAAGCAGCTTCGCATCGGTCAGTCTTTCTATGGTCTGCATTATCTCACCTTCCGAATAGCAGCCCTCGTCAAGCTTCAGCTCGACCTCCCGAACCGTCCTCGCCTTTGGAGTGAGAAAGCGCAGTGCCGTATCATAGGCGGACGCGCATCCCGCCGCATTCTGTTTTCGTGCCATATCAACACCTCACATTCTTTTGCTTCTCGTCAATCCCCGTTAAAGGTCAAGAAGCCTTATCGCATATGATGTTAAAGATTTTATCACATTCATCCCCCAAATACCAGTATTTTTTTACAGCCGTTCAGTTCGCGTCAGTTCGACGCATCCGCCTTCGAGGAAATACGCTGTATTGATGCTTTCGTTCATGGCATGGCATATGCTTTTTTACGCTCAGCATATTGCACGCAAGCCTCAATGCCTCTCCGACAACCATGCTCGCCGCATACCCGTTTATGCCAAGCACCGGTACTGTCAGCATTATCAATATGAGCTGGTACAGCTCGCCAAGCACCGCAAAAACAAGTACGGTTCTCTGCTTCAAAAGTCCGTTCAGCACGGCAATGCTCGTCACCTGTAAATAGATGACCATGCCCTTTATTATCAATATGTCCATAAGCGCGTGATCCGGACTTCTGCCGAACATTCCCTGCGATATGCTTCTATAAAACACAAACAGGAGCAGCGACGCAACGGCTCCGGCGACCGTGACAAATGAAAATGCCCTCCTTATCAGACGCCACGGACTGCCGTTTCTTTCGACTATGCCCCGTATCTCCGGCATCAGCACCGCAGACAACGCTCCGACAAACGCCATCGGAAGCATTGTTATCGGAACACAAACCGTATTCATCTCCCCTATTTGAGCTAATGCGCCATTATATGTCATTCCATATCGCATAAGGGCGTTTGGAAGTATAAGCGAACCAACCGAAGCAAAGAATGTCGAAGCGACGGCTGTCAATGTCGCAGGGAACCCAACATCCGTTATCTCGCGTATATAAAGTCCTTTTTTGCTTCCTTTATCCTTGAAGCCGAACTTTCGTCCAAAGGATGTGAGCAGAAATCCCACGCTCACAAACTCGCTGAACACCATGCCGAGCATTATATAAAAGACCGTGTTCTCATCGCTCTTATCCGTTAAACCTTTAAGCAGATTAATAACCAACAAAAACCTTGCCGCCTGTTCGCAAAGCTCCGATACGGCGCATTGCCTGACATTCTTGGTTCCGATGTGTATGGATTTGAGAATGTTCTCAACACCCGTCATAAATATGCACACAAGCATTATACAAACAGTCGGATAGACCCTCCCATTGCCGAGAGCCGTTTTGCAGAAGCCTGCGCCCGCAATCATCAGCGGAACTGCCATCAGCAGCCATAGAAAAGTAAATATAATAAATGACGATTTAAAAAGTCTTGCCATGCTCGGGCTATCTAACTTCGCCGCAAGACCCGCAACCGCGATATTCAGTCCCGAAATGCACACGGACACTATCATCTGATAGACCTGCATCACGAGGGAGTTTAATCCCAATGCTGAATCCATGGCTGTCCGCGACAGGCCAATTCTATACGCGAAGCCCATTATCTGCAATATCGCATTTGAACAAAAGAGCATCAACACTCTGTATGAAAATGAGTTTTTCTTCATACAGAATGTTAATGCTCAAGCAATGCCGATTATGCAAAGAATTATTTATTGCTCGGCTTAAAAAGCTTATGTTTATGCCAGAACGAGCCTTCCTTTGTAATGACGAGAACGTCTATATCGCCGCCGCATGTTTTGGGCTTCATCTCAAATCTTTGGAGCTTTATTGTAACATCGACCAGAAACTCCGCAAAATCCACCGCATCTTTAAGGGGCATAAGCTCATGGTTTATCGGCGTGGGAGGCTGTGAGTTGAGCAGCTTTGTTATCGCAAGCTGCTCGCCGCTCCACGACGAAGCATATCTTATGTTTCCATTGTCCATGTTTATGCGCTTCAGCTCCTTGCTGACGTCATAAACAAACGGCTCCTCATCGTCATATCCGCAAACAAAGAAGTTCACATGCGGGAAGTGTTTATAAGCATATGCCTGGAGCTTTTTGGCTACGTCTGTAACGGAATCCCCCTGCTCCACCTCGTTTATCTCAAATATCCTCAAAAAATCGGAAATCGTCCTGTTTTCAAGTATCGCCGCTCCGCAGGATGCTATTCCGACCTTGACCTTGCTGAGCATGAACACCTTCTGCGCATTGTCGGAAATCGAAAAAGTCCCCTGCTGCTGAGTTTTGCCATCCGGCGTCTTGACCATTATATTTCCCGTCATGCGGCTGTCCGCCGCAAGCACTATTCCGTCCGGCACATATACCGTACACATTATCGACATAATATAAACCTCCTTAAATCATTCATACACAGCGGCTTCATTCCATCACCGCGCCTATTATACCCGCGTCATTCCCCGCCTGAGCCGCAACTATGCTGCCGCATGAGCCGAAGAACGTCCTCGGCGGCACCTTGGCTTTAAGCCTCTCCGTCAAAAAATCTCCGGCTCCCGAAACACCTCCGCCGATCACTATGACCTGCGGATCAAGTATGTTTACAAATGAGGCGATGGCATCGGACAGGACGTCGGTATACTCGTCAAAGAGCTGTACCGCCATGCTGTCCCCTTTCCTTGCACAGTCTATGAGCAGCTTCGCGTCATGGGCTTCACCGCGCTCCGATAGAGAGTATATCATTCCTTTTCGTTCTTGGCAAGCCTTTTGAGCAAGTCGTTTTAAAGCGGATGCCGAGCAAAGCGTTTCAATGCATCCTCTGTGTCCGCATCCGCATACAGCACCGCCCCTGTTTATCATCGCATGACCAAGCTCGGTTCCGCGGTCGAGCCCGCCGTGGAACAGCTTCCCGTCGATTATTATGCTGCCGCCAACACCCGTTCCGAGCGTCAGCATAAGCCCTGTTTTTACGCCTTGCAATGCACCGATTCTAAGCTCCGCGCAGCAAGCCGCGTCCGCGTCGTTCTTAACGATTACCGTTTCCGCATCCAGCTTTTCTTCGAGCATACGTCTTATCGGGATATTCCTCAGTCCTATATTCCATGCGTCGATTATTTCTCCGTCCCTGCTGACGGAGCCCGGAACCGTAACGCCCGCAATACGGCAGGGATCTGTTCCCCTTGTAAGCTCATCCGCCATTGCACATATGCTGTCGCACAAAAGCCCGGCATCTCCGAAAGGCGTAGGTCTGTCCACCCTGCTGACGAGCTTCAAATCGTCATCAACCAAACCGCCCTTTATAGTTGTTCCGCCTATGTCAAAGCCCATTCTGAGCATTATTACGCCTCCGCACAGTTATTATCAAGAATATATTCATTTATAAAGTATGCTACACCGTCGTCCGCACAGCTTGGCGCAATAACGTCGGCAATCGCTTTGACCTCATCGTTTCCATCGGCAACGCAGCACCCGATGCCCGCATACTCTATCATCTCCTTATCGAGGGTGTTGTCGCCTATTGCCGCGGTTTCGGAAATATCTATTCCAAGATGCTCCGCGAGTATTCTTAAAGCCGAGCCCTTGCTTGCTCCTATCTTGTTAAACTCTATGAACCCCGGAGAGGAGGCTGAAACGGCAACCCTGTCCTTGAATCTCTCGGTAAAAAACTTCAGCAGTCCGGGAACTCTATCCGGCTCGGTAATTATAAGCACCTTGGGAACATTCTTCCATGTCATATTTCTTATGTTCGGCTCGATCCTTGCGGGAAGTCCCAAATGCTCCGCATAAACCTTGCCGTAGATATGCTCATGCTCATAAACTATTTCATCGCCCTGATAGAGATGGGTATGCAGTCCCATGCTCTCTCCGAGACAAAGTATTTCATTAACCAATCCACTCTCAAGCTCAGTAACCATGAATGGCTTACCCGTAACGGTATCGTTTATCAACGCACCCCCGTAGTTGATTATGAGCCGATTTATGTTCAGCTCCTTCCATACGCGGGATGAGCCGTAGAAGCCCCTGCCCGTCGCTATCGTAACGTATACCCCCGCTTCCTCGGCACGCCTTATCGCCTGCTTGTTTTTCTCGGATATGACTCCGTTTCTCGGAAGCAGGGTATCGTCTATATCAATCGCCAAAAGCCTGTATTTCATATTTATCCCCCAACATTTCCTAATTTTCTCATTGCTTCGTTTCTTCGCCGTTAAAATAGTCATGAACCTTTTGTGCGACAGCCCGATTCATGCCCTCCGCCGAGGCAAGCTCCTCGACCGACGCCGCTTTTATAGCGTCCAATGTCAGAAATTTATCAAACAGCGCACGCCGTCTTTTCTCGCCGACGCCGTCTATCTGTTGCAATACAGAGAAAAGCGCCGTTTTGGAGCGCATACTGCGATGGTAAGTTATGGCGAATCTATGCGCCTCATCCCTGATCCTCTGTAAAAGATGCAGCGTACTGCTTGAGCGGGGCAGAATAACGCTCTCCTCGCTGTCCGGCAATATTATCTCCTCATTTCTTTCCGCAAGTCCGATGGCAGGTATGTATGAAAGCCCGAACTCCTCAAGAACCTCAAGCGCGATGTTGAGCTGTCCCCTTCCCCCATCAACTATCAGCAGGTCGGGAAGCTCGTTGAATTTCTCATCGCCCTCCATTGCCCTCTTAAAGCGTCTGGTAAGATGCTCGCGCATAGCTTCATAATCGTCGCCATCGGTATGAGCATTTGTCTTGAATCTGCGATAAAGGCTTTTTTCGGGTTTGCCGTCTATAAAGACGACCATTGAGCCGACGGTATCCCTTCCCTGAAAATGGGAATTGTCAAAGCATTCCATTCTTCGCGGTATCTCATCCATGCCGACTATCCTCGAAAGCTCCATGAGCGCGCCTTCCCCGCGCTCCCACTCTTTAACAGTCAATTCCTTTTTCCGCTTCAACGCCTCAACGCCGTTCACTTTAGCAAGCTCAACGAGCTGTCTTTTCTCACCCCTCTGAGGAACCGCGAGCTTTACGGTATGACCGCACTCCTCTTTAAGACATTCGGCTATGCTTTGCGCGCTCTCAGGCATTACACAGCATACTACCTCATTGGGGATATGTCCGCTTCCCATGTAAAACTGCATCAGGAACGACGCCATTATCTCCTCATCCCGCTCATCCGACGCCGTAAGAAAGAAGCTGTCGGTCTTGACCACATTCCCATCTCGCATCAATATAGCGTATACGACCGTGTTCATATCGTCCTTGGCAACGGAAAAAACATCAAAGCTGTTTATAACGGTCGTTGCGGCACGCTGCTTTTCCGCAAGACTCTCTATGGCTTTTATCCTGTCCCTCAGTACAGCCGCTCTCTCGTATTCCATTTTTTCCGAAGCGTCGTTCATCTGCTGTCTGAGCCTGTCTACTATGTCCTTGCAATGCCCCTGCAAGAGCTGGGCAATCTCATTCAGGTACCCATGATACCTCTCACGAGTGACATTTCCCGAACACGGCGCACAGCATTTGCCTATATGGTACATGAGGCACGGACGCTCGCGCCTCGCTATGGCTTTGGCTATATCCTTCTTGCAATGCCTGACGGGGAAATAATCCCTGACCGCCGTTATGGATTCCCTGAGAGCCAAACCGGAAAGGTACGGCCCAAAATATTTTGCTCCGTCCTTCTTTACCCTTCTCACTATTTCGGGTCTCGGAAAATCCTTTGTAAAATCTATTCTGACATACGGAAAGCCCTTATCATCCTTCAGCAGAATATTGTAGCGCGGCCGATTCTGCTTTATCATATTGCATTCAAGCGTGAGCGCTTCCATCTCGGATGAGGTTATCGTAAACTCAAAATCCGCTATATTGGATACCATAGCGGCTACCTTGGGGGGCTTGGGCGTGTTTTGGAAATACTGCCTTACCCGGTTTTTAAGGTTGACAGCCTTTCCGACATAGATTATCTCGCCCAAGGCATTGTACATTCTGTAAACGCCCGGACTATCCGGAAGCAATTTCAATTTATCCCTTATCACATCGTTCATGGCTGTATTATAACTTAAAAATCTTTTTTGGGGAACCCATATTGCAATTAATTCGTTATATTAGTAGAATAGTATATCACTAAACACAAGGAGGATAATCAAAATGCTAAAGCGTATACTTTCAATGTCAATGGCAATCCTGCTGTCAGCTTCGTTATTCGGATGCAGCAATGCAGCAGATGCCGAAAACCAGCCCTCGGATACTACGGACAAGCCCCCTGTCTATGACGTTAAGTGCGTCAATGAGCCGGGACAGCCGCTTCCCATATCCATGTACGCCTCAGCCAAAGCCTCATCAGCCGAAAGCGATTATGACATGAAATACACCGACGCAAATCACAGCTTCGCGGCTACCATGCTAAATGCCGTCGGCGACGGATACACCGGAGTTTTCTCTCCGCTTTCCCTTCAGATCGCGCTTCAGGTGCTTTTCAACGGCGGCGATGAAGCAACCGCTCAGAAGTTCACTGACGCCGTATGCCCCGGAATGACAATGGAGGAAATAAATGCAAGCTCGGCAAAGCTGATCGCCCTTTTATCCAAGTCCGACGGAGTGAATATCAATTCAGCAGTTATAGCAAGCAAGTATTCGGGCATCTGCGAATCGTTTGCCAATGCCGCCGCCGATTATTACCGTGCCTCGGTCGGCGCGCTGGATTTTTCCGACCCGCAAGCCGCCCTTAAACAAATCAACTCATGGATCAGCGATAACACGAACGGTCTTATCGACAATCTGCTTGACCACCTTGACAAGGACACCGTACTTGTGATACTGAACGCGCTGACGCTTGATCTTAACTGGGAAACTCCCTTTACCGTCGCAACCGAACCTTCCGCATTCAATGGCGCAAATGGCTCCGAGCAGGCAATAATGCTAAGCTCATCGGGAGAGTATTTGTATGGAAACTTCGATGATGGTCAAATGGCAATAATCCCTTACATGGGCGATGAGTACGCGATGGCTGTTATCCTTCCCTCCGAAGGCGTTTCACCTGCCGCCGCCGCATCAAGACTGATGGAACATATATCGGATTGCAAAACATCTAAAGTGACTGTCAAAATGCCCAAGACCGAGCTTAAGACAAAGCTCGATATACTTGCCATGGCTGATAAGCTCAACATATCTGATGCAATCAACGGAAATTTCTCCAATATACTCTATCCGTCCGACTCTGTTAAGGTCACTCAAATCGTTCACGGCGGAAGTCTTTCCGTAACGGAAAACGGCACAACTGCGGCGGCGGCTACGGCAATCGTCGTAAACAAGGGGTTTATGATAGTTGAAAACGAAGTCATTTGCGACCGTCCATACGCCATGCTGATATTCCATGCCGAAACAGGCGCGATACTTTTTGCCTCGGTTGTAAACGATGTGTAAAGGGATAATCGGGTGAGCAAAAATCACTCTTTCAATGGGTAAGCACCAAAGCAAGCGCGGCACTCCAAGCTGATGTCGGCTTGCTTTTTTCATCGAAAAAGCATTTTTCATTCTTTCATTATTTATATAATACAAAAGTCTTATTTTGTATATGCCGCGGCGCAAAATTTTTTATGTTTTTTTGCTTATTTATAAAGAAAAAATCTGGACTTTTTTTCAATAAGTGCTATAATATAGATGTAATGTACCGTAGAATCGGTGCAAATATCAAATGAAGGGAGAATACTGTATGAAACACCCGCTGAAGAAATTACTCGCACTTCTGCTCTCAGCTCTGATGTTGTTTACGCTGGCTCCGTCAATAGCATATGCCGGCGCGAAAACCATAAGAGAAGAGATCGCGTCCAAGAATAATCGTTTCGGTTATAATCATGTGGATTATCATGGCGGACGCACACTCACGGAACGGTATCTGAGCGGCGAAAAGGACAGCTCCGTCCGCGACACTCTGCCCAGCAGCTACGACAGCCGAACCTACGGCTACATCACCCCGGTCAAGAATCAGAACCCCTATGGTACATGTTGGACATTCGGCACAATGGCAGCCATTGAAGCCTATATGATCAAGCACGGCATCATCAATAAGGATACCGGTGCCGCCGCTACTACCAGCATGGACCTGTCCGAGCTTCATCTCGCATGGTTTACCTACTCCGCCGCATATGATAAGCTCGGTATGCTTAGCGGTGACTCATCCGCTGCCACCTATTCCAACTATCTTAACAACGGCGGTACCGGTTCGCTCGCAACCTATACCGTAATGCGCTGGGAGGGCCCCGCAACAGAGAATACCTCCGCGCTCAAGTACAGCAATGCGTCAACCTCAGGAGTCAACTCCCAGTACGCATACGCTTATGACAATGCTCATGTTACCGACGCTATCTGGATTCCCGTTGCCAACAGGGATGCGGTCAAGCGCGCTATCATGGAGTATGGTGCCGCTACGATAAGCTATTATCACAGCGATTCCTATTTCAACTCCAGCACAGGCGGATACTGCTACAAGACCAATTCGACGGTCTATGCAAACCATGCCGTTACCGTCGTCGGCTGGGATGACAACTACTCCAGATCCAACTTCTACTCCTCATACGGCCCGAGCGGCAACGGTGCTTGGATAATCAAGAACTCATGGGGTACAAGCTGGGGCAGGAGCGGTTACTTCTATCTCTCCTATGAGGAGACTGCTTCCAATGACGAGTACTGCTACTTCTACAAGGTTGCGCCCGTCGATAACTACACCAACTGCTATCAGTACGACGGCACAAGCAATATCAGCAACTATCTTGCAATGAGCAACAACTGCCAGGTCGCCAACGTATTCGTTGCCCAGAGTTCCGAACAGTTGACCGCCGTCGCGCTTGCTACATGGGATGAGGCTACATCCTACACGCTTCAGATTTATAAGAATCCCACAAGCTCAACCAACCCCACCTCCGGTACTCTGATGACCTCCCAGACGGGTTACATCGACTACGCCGGCTATTATACCATACCGCTTAACAACGCCGTTTCGCTTTCGTCCGGTGACAAGTTTGCTGTAGTATTCACCCTCAGCACACCCCACTATGACTCAAGCGACGGAAAGTATGTTCATATTCCCTATGATGCTTCCGCAAGCATTTCCTGGGCAAAATGGGTTCATACCAACCACGGCAGCACCTCCTTCTATAAGCTTTCAAACGGCTCATGGACGGACGTTCCCAACAACGGCGATATCCGTATTAAGGCGTACACCGGCGGCACAGCGGCTACACCCAGCTATACCGTAAGCGCTGTCTCCAACAACACCTCCTACGGTACTGTTTCCGTAAGCGGCAACACCATAATCGCAACACCCGCAAACGGATGCTATCTCGATGATGTACGCGTAACAAGCGGTAATGCAACATTGTCCGTTGACGGCAATACAATCACTGTTGAACCGTACTCCAACTGCACTGTAACAGTCTACTTTGCCCCCATACCCAGCTATACCGTATCCGCTGTTTCCAACAATACCTCCTACGGTAATGTCTATGTCAGCGGAAATACCATAACCGCCGTACCCGCGAGCGGATGCTATGTATCCGACGTTGAGGTCATAAGCGGTCGTGCAACCTACTCCATCAACGGAAATATCATAACGGTCGAGCCCGATTCGGATTGTACGGTTATGGTTTACTTCGCAACAACGCAGGTCTATACCGTAAATGCCGTTTCCAACGACACCTCCTATGGTAGTGTCTACGTCAGCGGAAACACCATAACGGCAATGCCCGAAAGAGGATGCTATGTTTCCAATGTTGAGGTAATAAGCGGTTATGCTTCCTACTCCATCAGCGGCAACACGATTACCGTCAATCCCTCCTCCGACTGTACGCTCATGGTTTACTTCGCAAAGAGGGATGTTTATGTCGTCAAATTGGTCGCCTGCGGAAAGACAGTCGGCAAGCAGGCAGCTTATGAGTCGGCTACCATGACTCTCCCCTCCTCCGTGGACGTATATCCCGAAGGCTGGACATTCATGGGTTGGACAGAGGAACGCATTGACGAAACGACATCCGAGCCTCGATGCTATGAGCCCGGCTACAGATATACCGTAACAGGCAATGTTACATTGTATGCCCTGTTCAGCAAGACCAGCGGCGGCGACGAAACCGTCTATGAACTTGTAACGGAGGATCGTGAAGATTGGGAAGGCGACTATGTAATCACATACGGCACCGACACCAATATGCTCGTACTCAAGGGCTTGTCAGGTGATCAGTCATATCAGACCACATCCGGCGCGGCAAGGTTTCCTGATACGGGCATGGTTTTGACAGGCTCCGTACTGCGCAATGTCAGCAACGCCTATGTATTCAATGTAGTTACCGGTCTGACATCCTCGCTTAAGAATCTCGAAACCGGCGGATACGTCAGCAGCTACCAGAAAGTCTTGTACAATAAAAAGAGTTACAATCTCATCTACAGTAACTGGACGTTGTCTTATGATGGGAATAATTCCTGCATGGTAGCTCGCAATGGCATCAACCTTTCAAATCCTTACCTTTCCGCAAGTGACAACGGTTACTTCGATATAGATGCCTCGTATACAGTCAACAAGATCCAGTTCTGGAGAAAAACCGTTGCTTCAGCCATCGTGTACTATGATACCGATCCCGCCCTTTACAGCGGATATGAGATCTGTTTCTCCGTTCCCAGAGGTCTGGAGGAATTGGATAACATG
This sequence comes from uncultured Eubacteriales bacterium, assembly GCA_902787375.1. Lineage (GTDB taxonomy): Bacteria > Bacillota > Clostridia > Christensenellales > CAG-138 > UBA3857. The sequence goes on along the minus strand of CADAGD010000030.1, from coordinate 5,499 downwards.
TACTGCGAGCCCGGTGATTCGATAAGACTTCCCGATGCCGAAGCTCCCGACGGATACACATTCGTCGGTTGGACAACCGATGAGTATATAGACGTTCAGCCCGCGCCCGATTACCTTACGGGTATCTATACTCCGACATCCGACATCACGCTGTATGCTCTGTATACATACTCCGAAGACGTCAGCATCGGCGATCTGTCATTTGAACTTGTCGGCTCCAATCCCGCTTCATGGGAAGGACAGTACATCATCACCTATGGTACCAGCACAAGCAACTTCTATGTTCTGAAAGGTCTGAAGGGCAACAAGCGTTACGAGACCGCTTCAGCGGATGGTGCTTCCCTCCTCAGGGAAAGCGGCATCAGTTTCGCCGATGGAAAGCTTTACTGTGCAAGTGAGCCCTACATATTCGAAATCGAATCGTCCGACTCACAGTACACCATCAGGAATCTTGAGACAGGTACATACGTTGGCGTCTACAACAACTATCTGTACAGCAGAACAGCTAACAATGCAAGGTACTGCCTGTGGACGCTTATGAGTAACGGAGGCAATGTAACTGCAATCAACAATTCAAGCAGCCGTTATCCGTTCCTCTCGTTCTCAAGTGATAACTTCTTCTGCATCAGCTCTACCAATATTGATGGCATCCATTTCTGGAAGAGCACCGATGAGAACAAAGCGTTCTATACAACGTATATTGATTTGGGTGTTCCCGATGATCCCGACGATCCTATTGAGCCCGATGATCCCATCGAGCCCGACGATCCCATCGAGCCTGACGATCCCATCGAGCCCGACGATCCCATCGAACCCGATGATCCCATCGTTCCCTCAAATTACTATACGGTAACATTCTCAGTACCCAGCAGCGTCAACAGCGTTTCCTCTCAGACCGTTACCGAAGGCTCAAGCATCTATCTGCCCACAGCAGGCGCTCCCAGCGGATATACATTCCTCGGCTGGTCAACCTACGCTGTAAGCAGCACAACCTCAAGGCCTTCCGTTCTGACCGGTTATTACACCGTAACAGGTAATGTAGTCCTGTATGCTCTGTATTCTTACACCTCCGGCGGAACGAGCGGATACCGGATGCTCACATCCGCTCCGAGCAATTGGACCGGATCTTATGTCATCACATGTGGTTCCGGTACAGGAATGTATGTTTTGAGTGGAGTTGATCTCGATACAATGTACGACTATACGTCTTCCCCTGGAGCTGTTCCATTCTACAACACCGGGATGTCCCTCTCGAACGGCGTATTGACCAATGTTTCCGATGTCTACGTCTTTGATGTTATGAGTGCCGGTTATTACTACGCAATGCAGAATGCATACACAGGTTATTATCTGTGCAGCTATGGTGATCATCTCTGGCCCATCAACCACTATGACTCCAGCTACTGCAATTGGGATTTGAGCGCGAGCGGTTCATCAATATATGCTGTAAACAACGCGAGCAGCACATATCCTTACCTCTCGTTCTACGATAACTACTTCTGCCTTGCCTGGGGTACTTACATCACGAACGACCTGCACTTCTGGAAGCTAACTTCTTCCAGCGGCAGCACATACTACACGACCGTCTGCTGATCTGTACACAAGTTTGGAAAAATAACAGCATAATTATTGCCCGCCATGCTTGCATGGCGGGCAATTCATTAAAGAACCATTAAAGTGATTATTCTGTTAGTCCTGCTTAAGGGTTGTACATCAACTCACATGCAGCTCATTACTTCCGCGTTAATCTCATCAAAGGCGGCGTCGATCTCAGCAAGCATCTCCTGCCCTTTTGTCTTATAGAAGGCAGCAGTATCCTCATCAAGTCCCGAAACATTGATAAGCACGTTCAGCCATGCGCCATAGGCGGCGGCTTTGACATTCAGCGCACCAACGCCAAGGTCAGAGGCGCAGTTAGTATTAAACTTGCCTAAAAGCTGTTTTCCGAGCATTATTCCCTTATGGCAAAGCTCAATCGTATAGAAAGGAGCCTTTGTTGCAACGATAGTAGCTTCCCTAATAGCTGCTTTGCGGGCTGCCTTTTCCTCATCGGTTTCCTTCGGGAGCTTGAACGCGGCAGAAACCTGATTGAACGCCTCGGTATCGCGATCTATCTGCTCGATAAGCTCAAGCTGTATGGGCTTGCCCTGTTCGATTATCGTATTGCAGTTATCGGTGAAATCAAGGTATTTCTTCCTGCCGAGGGTAAGGCCCGCAACCATTGTGAAAAGTCCAACGCCCTGCGCACCAACGAGTGCGGAAGCGCTACCGCCGCCGGGTGCGGGTGCGTCGGAGCCGAGAAGCTCCATGTAATCTACTACTGTCATTTCCTTGAGTTTCATTCTACTATTTTTCCTTTCCTAATAACTTTTGAAGCCAAATTTGACCCAAACCTATAAACAAGATAGTCGATATCGGGAGCGTCCCATATGACTATATCCGCCTGCTTGCCAGCCTCGACCGTGCCTATGCTTTTTCCCATCCCGACAGCACATGCCGCATTTATTGTAACGGCGGAAAGAACCTCCTCAGGCGTCATTCTATACTTGAGATAGCCAAGATTCATGCAGAACTGCAAATTGCAACTTGGGCATGAGCCGGGATTGAAGTCCGTACATATCGCAACGGGGACGCCTGCTTCAATCATACTGCGTGCGGGAGCAAAGTCCTTGCCAAGATAGAGCGATGTTCCCGGAAGCAGGCAGGCTATTGTCCCTCCCCTTGCCATCGAATCAATGCCCTCTTTATTTATCGCGATAAGATGCTCGGCACTGGTCGCACCCATCTCACCGGCAAGCACGGAGCCGCCTATGGCGTCTATCTCATCGGCGTGAATCTTTGTCTTGAACCCGTATATTTGGGCAAACTGAAGCATTTTTCGACTCTGTTCCACATCGAAAACTCCGGTTTCACAGAACACATCAACGAATTCGCAAAGCTCATCGTCCGCAACCTTCGGAAGAATCTGAGTGCATATGAACTCTATGTAGCCATCGGGATCGCCGGCGAACTCAGGAGGTACGGCATGAGCCGCCATAAATGTCGGGACAACATCAAATCCGCCTTCCTCTTTAAGTCGTTTTATAACCCTGAGCTGTTTAAGCTCGTTATCAATGTCAAGACCGTATCCGCTCTTCGCCTCGACCGTCGTTATTCCGTGAGCAAGCATTTCAGAGAGGACTTTTTCCGCACGGTCATACAACTCGTCCTCGGACGCGGCTCTTGTTGCCTTGAGCGTATTCAGTATTCCTCCGCCTGCCTGCAAAATCTCAAGGTATCCCGCTCCACGCAGCTTCAACGGAACCTCATGCTGACGCCATCCGCCGAAAATCAGGTGCGTATGAGCGTCAACAAGACCAGCTGTTACAAGCCGACCCTCGGCGTCTATCACCTCGTCACAGATAGGAGCGGAGTCGTTTTCGTAAACACCCTGAATGGTATCGCCGTTTATGACTATCGCAGCATTCTCACGACGCTTTATTCCATCGTGCTGTGCGGCGGAACGAAGCGGCTCACTCCCCTCCGCCGTCGCCAGCACGCCTATATTCTTTACAAGAAGCGTACTCATTACAACAGATGATTCTCCAGAACCTGCTTGTCGTAATCAAACTGCTCTATCTGCATATAGTACTCAGCGGAATCAATGAGCGCCTGCATCGGACAAAGACCTATCACTTCTGTACCTATTACCTGAACGCCCCAGCGTTTTGCCTCCGCCTTGGTATACTCAACAACACGGTAGAGGGGCGTCTTGTGGAAGTTGGTCATGTTTATCGAAACCTGAGCTATATTCCTGTCCTCAAGCAGAACGCCCATCGCCTTTACGCAATCAAGTCCGCCGGAGGAACGACGCAGTATCCTCGCTATCCTGTCGGCGATGCTGACGTCCGATGTGTTGAGGTTGATGTTGAACGCTACAAGGGGCATCCTTGCGCCAACCGCAACAACGCCCGCGGTGGGATGAATCGTCCTGCCGCCAAAATCCGGCTCCCATTCGGGCTCCTTGACCTTTTCAGCCATGCCCTCGAATTCACCCTTTCTTATCTTGGCAAGGTTTACACGATGGGGAGCCGATGCGGAATCCTCATATAGGAATACGGGCATCTTCGCCTCATCCCATACGCGCTGAGCTACACGCTTTGAAAGCTCAACGGTCTCCTCCACCGTCATTTCCTTTATGGGAATGAAGGGTATTACGTCAACAGCACCCATGCGGGGATGCGCGCCCTGATGCTTTGTGAGGTCAATAAGCTCCGCCGCCTTCTTCGCAACAGCAACAGCGGCATCCGCAACGCGCTCCGGATCGCCGAAGAACGTCAGAACCGAACGGTTATGGCTTGCATCGCTTGAGTAATCGAGCAATGTTACGCCCGGAACCTTACGAATCTCATTTACAACCGCCTCTACAACCTCAGGGTTGCGGCCTTCCGAAATATTGGGAACACATTCAACTATCTTTGCCATGTTTTAACTCCTTATTAAGTATTTTTTTATTTTTTTGAGGAATGGATCACATATCCTCTGTCATCTTTTCAATGAGCCTGTCATCAACGAGGTACGGTATCGTTATCTGTGCGCTGCCCTCATGCTTTTTGTTATAATCCATTGACGTTTCAATGGAAGCGGGGTTCCTTGCCCATGCGCGCCTTGCTACGCCACCCATAACGTCCCACATCATTGCGGAGCGTATTATAGCGTCAATGCGCTCCGAGCCGTCAAGAACAAGACCAAAGCCGCCGTTTATCGACTTTCCGATGCCCACGCCGCCGCCGTTATGCAGAGCGCAAAGGCTCATACCGCGTGCGGCATTTCCCGCAAAGCATTGAACCGCCATATCAGCCATTACGTTTGAGCCGTCCTTTATATTGGCGGTTTCGCGGAATGGCGAATCGGTTCCCGAAACGTCGTGGTGGTCGCGTCCTATCATAACGGGGCCTATAACGCCGTCGCGCACCATTTCATTGAAGCGCAGGGCTATCCTCGTGCGGCCCTCAGCGTCCTGATAAAGTATGCGTGCCTGAGTTCCGACGACGAGCTTGTTCTTTTCAGCGTCGCGTATCCAGTTATAGTTATCCCTGTCCTGGAACCTGCGGTTGGGGTCGATACACTCCATAGCGGCATGATCCGTCGCAATGAGGTCTGACTCTTTGCCGGACAGGCATACCCAGCGGAACGGGCCGTATCCATAGTCAAACAGCATCGGACCCATAATATCCTCAACATATGACGGGAATATGAATCCATCCTTCTCGTCATGTCCGTTTCGGCTTATTTCCTTAACACCAGCGTCATATACAGCCTTCATAAGAAGGACAGTCTGGAAATTTTCCTCTCCAAGAGCTTCGCTCAGCTCCTGGGATTTGTCATCAAAACCGGCGTCAGAAAAGCAGATTTCTCCCTTTTCTTCCGTTTCTACAGATTCAAAGAGTTTTAAACCGTCTATTTTTAAGCCGCAGATTCCCTTGATCCACAGCATTTCCCGCTTCTGCTCTTCCGTCA
>CADAGD010000029.1 GCA_902787375.1 uncultured Eubacteriales bacterium | reverse complement strand
GCTTGAAGTCATCTGAGGAGATCGACGAGCTTCTCAATGCGGCATTGAACCAGACTACGGTGGAATATGACATCCATAATTGGTCGTATGAAGATATCTGCGGGATGGATTTCCGTACGATACTGAATTCCGACTGCTACATCTATGATGAAAAAACGGGAACGTATGCCGATCTGCGCGACACGCCCACAGGACTGAAATATTTGTATGATAATGCGCTGGAGCTGCATGTTGTCGGCATTGTCAAACCGAATGAGGATTCAATTACGGCGACGGAAAACGGCGGAATCGGCTATACGCACAAGCTGACAGAGTATATCATTGAGCATTCCAAGGATGCCCCCGCTGTCATATCTCAAAAGGACGATCCGATGACCGATGTTTTTACCGGGCTGCCTTTCAAGAATACGGACGGTGAACTTGATACCGCAAGACGCGCGGCGGATTTCCATGAATACATTGATTCTCTTGATAACGCGGGTAAAGCGAACGCTTATGTTACAATCAAAAGCATTCCTGATGACACGCTGGTACAGCAGACTGTTGAGCAAACCCTTGCATCCATGAGCCGCGAGGATATGGAGGCTCGACTGATAGAGGCAATGGCGGCACAGACCGGTATGAGTGAAGATGATATTCAAAGCTATGCCGCCTCTATAAGCGATGAAGATATGAACGAGCTGTTTGAAGAAATGATTGCCGAGCAGTTTAAGTCGCAGTATGCGGCGGAAGTTCATGAGCAGCTTGCGGAAATGACAACCGAGCAGCTTGCCGGCGCACTTATGATGGAGGTCAGCGACTACACCGACGAACAATGCGCCGCGCTGTATGACAGCGTGCTGGAGTTTTCGGAATCGAGTTATGAGGAGAATTTGCTCGCGCTTGGTTGTATTGATTTGGACAATCCTTCCGCAATCAACCTTTACGCATCGTCTTTCGCGGCGAAGGAGCTGATCGAGGAATCAATCGCCGATTACAACAAGACCGTTGATGAACTTCAGGAGATTCAGTACACCGATTACGTCGGGCTGATGATGTCCTCCATTTCGACCATCATCAATGCGATAACCTACATTTTGATAGCATTTGTGGCGGTTTCTCTCGTAGTTTCCTCTATAATGATAGGCGTTATCACGTTGATCTCGGTTCAGGAGCGTACCAAGGAGATAGGTATTCTTCGCGCGATCGGCGCGTCAAAGAGGAATGTTTCCAATATGTTCAACGCTGAAACGGTCATTATCGGATTTACCTCCGGCATGCTCGGCGTTCTGATAACCTATCTGCTTTGCATCCTCATTAACGTTATCCTTCATCATCTTACGGGAATCGGAAACTTGAACGCGTTCCTGCCTCTGCGGGCCGCCATCATTCTGATTGCGATCAGCGTCCTGCTTACGCTTATCGCCGGCATCATTCCATCGAGAAGCGCCGCAAAGAAGGATCCGGTCGTCGCCCTGCGCACAGAATAAAGAACAAACCATTTACGCGCCGGAAGGAGTTCAACCCCTCCGGCGCGTTTGATTCTGCTGCTTATCTACCTGTCCTCTCTGAAATAGGAAAGTCCCAATGCGGATGGGGGTTGATTCTCCTTTTTTCTTCTGAGTGAAACGGTTATGAGGACTATTATCGTGACGAGGTATGGGAGCATTTTGAATATCTCCTGCATACTTCTGGACTGGCCGGGAATGAAGTTATAGAGCCAATAGAGTGCGCCGAAGAGGTATGCGCCCCAGATGGCGCGGAGGGGCTTCCATGTGGCGAATATGACGAGCGCGACGGCGAGCCAGCCGAGGGCTTCGATATTTCCGTCGTTTGCCCAAGTCCCCTTTATGTAGTCCATGACGTAATAAAGACCGCCGAGTCCGGATATTGCCGCGCCTGTGCAGGTGGCGAAATACCTGTATTTGGTTACGTTTATGCCTGCGGCGTCGGCGGTTGCGGGGTCTTCACCGACAGCACGCAGATTCAGGCCGCGGCTCGTTCTGTTGATAAAGCGGCTCATTATGACGGCGATTATTATGACGAGGTAGACCATGAAGCCGTAATTGAACAGTATATCGTCGATATAGGGGATGTTGTCGGTCAAGTGCTGTGTTGCTCTGAAGGCGGAGGATGTGGACGCGACCGATATCTGTCCTACGCCTCCCGCGAGCTTGGAGAGGCTTCCGCCGAAGAAATTGGCGACGCCGCTTCCGAATATGGTGAGCGTAAGTCCGGTGACGTTCTGGTTGGCGCGGAGGGTTATCGTGAGGAAGCTGTATATGAGTCCTCCGAGTATGGAGCATACGAGCGTGCCGAGGGTTGCGATAAGCAGTCCCACAAAGGGTACGGGCGACGCCACGCTATTCTCATACAGGTAGGCTCCGAGCAGTCCGCCTATTCCGCCCATGTACATTATGCCGGGAACGCCGAGGTTGAGGTGCCCCGATTTCTCGGTCATTATCTCGCCGAGGCTTCCGTACATTATGACCGTGCCGAACGATATGGTGGTTCTTATGAGCGTTATTATCTGAGCTATGGTCTCCATATGTCACTCCTTTGCCCTTCCGCTGAATTTGACCTTGTAATTGATGAAAAACTCACTTCCGAGTATGAAGAACAGTATTATGCCCTGTATTATATCGGAAACGTCGTTCGAGAGATTGAATTTTGAGGCAATGGCTATCGCGCCCTTATTGAGGAACACGAGCATGGCTGAAATAATTACCATCGTGATGGTGTTGAATCTTGCGAGCCATGCGACTATTATCGCAACGAAGCCCCTTCCTCCGGCGGTAGCCGTCGATACGGTATGATCCGCGCCCGCGACGGCGAGAAAGCCCGCAAGACCGCAGACGGCTCCTGAGAGCGTCATGGTTCTGACGACTATCCTTTTGACGTTCATGGCGGCATATCTTGCGGTGTTTTCGCTCTGTCCGACTACGGCTATCTCATAGCCGTGCTTGGATCGTTTGAGATACAGGAATATGGCTATCGTTATCACGACGGCTATGAGCAGATTGAGCAGGTATTGGTTCCCGGCTATCGACGGAAACCAGCCCATCTGCGTATCGGCGTTTATTACGCCCACGGTGTTGGAGCCCTTGGGATGCTCCCACATGGGAACGAAGAACGATGTGAGCTGTATGGCGATATAGTTCATCATCAGCGTAAAGAGCGTTTCGTTGGTGTTCCACTTTGCCTTGAATACGGCGGGGAATATGCCCCATAGGGCTCCTGCCGCCATGCTCGATACGCCCATTATAATAAGAAGGAGCGTGTTGGATATGCCTGACGAGCCGAGATAGATCATGCAAGCCGAGGTCGCCAGCGCGCCGACGAGTATTTGTCCCTCCGCGCCTATGTTCCAGAAGCGCATTTTGAAAGCGGGGGCAAGTCCGACCGCGACGGTCAGCAGCAGGGCAAGGTCGCGCAGCCATACCCACAGACGGCGGGATGTGCCGAAAACGCCGTTCGCCATCTCGGCATATACGTCAACCGGATTCAGCTTCGTTATCGAGTAAATCAGCACGCCGCTGACAACGAGCGATAACAGGAGCGCGATGAGCCTTATTATAAGGCTTACACCGAAGCCCGCATAGCGGTTGAGCCATGCCTTATCGCCCTTGAATCTGTTGAAATCTCCGCGTTTGCTAATATGTATCATTTGCGTCCCGCCTCCTTGTCCGCGTTGCCGCCTATATGGGTCATCATAAGCCCGACCTCCTCCTTGGTGGCTGCGCGTCCGTCAACTATGCCGCTGACGCTGCCCGCGCAAAGCACCATTATCCTGTCGCAAAGCTCCAGAAGCACGTCAAGGTCCTCGCCGACGTATATGACAGCCGCGCCGCGCCGCTTCTGCTCGTTCATCAGGTTGTATATGGTGTAGGATGTGTTGATGTCCAAGCCCCTGACGGCATACGCGCTCATAAGCAGGGACGGGCTGCCGGCTATCTCGCGTCCGACAAGCACCTTCTGGACGTTGCCGCCCGAAAGCTTCCGGACGGGCGTTTGCAGGTCGGGAGTGACCACATCAAACTCCTTGACTATCTCCTCGGCGAGCTTTCGGGGCTTCTTCATATTGACAAACATTCCCGATCCCTCGGTGTACGTCCTTATAAGCATGTTGTCGGCTATATCGAGGTTCCCGACAAGTCCCATGCCGAGCCTGTCCTCCGGCACGAACGCAAGCTGTACTCCGAGCTTTTTTATCTCCATGGGCGTTTTGCCTATGAGCGACGAGGTCTTGCCGTTCATATCCGTATATATGACGCTGCCTCCGGGAAGCGCGTCCTGAAGCCCGGCTATTACCTCTAAAAGCTCCTTCTGGCCGCTGCCCGAAACGCCGGCTATTCCCAGTATCTCGCCGCCGTTTGCGGTAAAGGATACGTCGTTGAGCTTTCTTACGCCGTCCGCGTCCACGACGGATACATGCTCGACCTCAAGGCATTTCCTCACATTTTCGGGCTGCGTGCGTTCTATGTTGAGCTTGACGGCGTGTCCGACCATCATCTCGGTCAACTCCTGCGGGCTTGTCCTTTGCGTGGGAACATCACCTATAAAGCAGCCCTTTCTCAAGACGGCTACACGGTCGGAAATCTCCATCACCTCATGGAGCTTGTGCGTGATTATGACTATCGCCTTGCCGTCGTTCTTCATGTTGCGCATGACGTCAAAGAGCCTGCGCGTTTCCTGCGGCGTAAGCACCGCCGTGGGTTCGTCCAGTATCAGTATGTCCGCGCCCCTGTAAAGCACCTTGACTATCTCAAGCGTCTGCTTTTCGGATACGGACATCTCATAGACCTTTTTATCCGGCTCCACGACAAAGCCGTACCTGTCGCATATCTGCTTTACGCGCAGCCTTACGGATTTGAGGTCAAGCCTCCTGCTCTCGTTGAGTCCGAGTATTATGTTTTCAGCCGCAGTCAGCACATTTACCAGCTTGAAGTGCTGATGTATCATGCCTATCCGAAGGTCAAGGGCGTCCTTGGGCGAGCTTATGGTGACGAGTTCACCCTTTACCCTTATATGCCCCCCGTCCGGGAAGTATATGCCGGAAAGCATATTCATCAATGTGGTCTTGCCGCTTCCGTTCTCGCCAAGCAGGGAGAGTATCTCCCCCCTGTAAATGCTGAGGCTGACATGGTCGTTAGCCGTTACGGAGCCGAATTTCTTGGTAATATCCGTCATCTCGACAAGGGGCTTCCCATCCCCCGCCGCGACGACCCGATTGCGCTCTTTCGCGTCAGATTTGCTGCTCAAGACATTGCCCTCCCAAAAAGCCGCGCGCTCTGCGCACACAGCTCAAATATACCGTTTTATTATAACTTATTTAAAGACGAATGTCCATTGCGATGTGGCGGAATGAATAAATTTTTTGTTCCTCAGGCGTAAAATACCGTTGACTTTTTCGGCTTTGCATGATAGGCTTATAGAGGGGAAATTATTTAATCTTATCCAAAGGAGTCTTACATGAAAAGATTGGTATTTGCGCTCGCTTCCGTTGTAATGGCGGCAGCATTGGCGGCTGTCGGATGCAGCAACGCGGAAGAAAATAACGGACAGAAAACCGGCAATCCGACCGATTCGCCGTCGCCCACGCCTGTCAACACTCCGCATGTGGCAAATCCCGATGATTATGATAATTCCGTTACCATAATCGACGGAAGCGTCTATGGCAGTCCCTTCAACTGGCTGTTCTTCCTCGGCAAGGCTGAGGCGGGGCATCCTGCCGAAATCAGAATAATCAACAAGAAGCCCGAAGCCGAGGACATGTTCGACCTTTCATGCGGTGCCGACGGCTATACCCTCAAGACCGCTTCGGGAACGGAAACCTATTCCAATCTTTTGAGCTTCACGGTCACGCCTCCCGCAGGTTCGGCGTATTCGCTTGCGGAGGTCTGCGTACTGTCAAACGAGGCGGATATATCCATTGAGGACTTTTTCGGCGGCACAGTACCCGACGCCATAAGCATCGGCGACACAACGGATAAGGGAATAGTCATATTTACCAATTACAAGATATAATTAAAATAACACGGAGGTAAACCCGGCGATTACAGATTAAAGCATATCAACCTGCAAGGCAGGCAATCCGTGCCGATGGAGCTTCTTTCTTCGGCATGGAAGGTCGGCACAAAAGCGATACACATAACCCAATGTATTTATACAGCCTTTCGGATTAATGGAAAGGAGTAGCTATGGATTGGTCGTTTATCGCAGTACTGTTTCTGATAATAATACCGTTAGTGGCGCTGCTGACGTCCTCAACGACATTCGAGCCGGAAAAAGCCCCTCCGCCGCCGGAGGAAGAGAAAGACCCCGACAAGGACGCTCCTGAGGTCAAAGCTCACGGCAAGATAGTCGTCAAGTACCAAAACGCCAAGTCCGAAGCCGGAAAAAAGGATTATTGCATGGCGTTGTTCGAGCTTGACAACGGCGACCGCCTTGAATACTATATGACGCCGGAGGTCTTCGACAGCATAAAGGAGGGCCAGAGCGGCGTCCTTACCACCAAGGGCGGCGGCTTCCTCGGTATAGACCTTGACGTCAAGTTTCGAATCTGCTCCTATTGCGGAGCAACGGTTTCGGGCAAGGAGTGCCGCTACTGCGGAACACCTTGGAAAAAATAAGGAAAATTCAATATCAAAAGCGCGGAAATATCGTGCCGCGCTTTTTTGTTATATTCATATAAGCTGAGATATTTCCCGCCGAATCCGTAGTATATGGGTGAGGCGGAAAGGGAGGTGAAGCATTGGAAGACGATAAGATAATCGAGCTGTTTTTTGAACGCTCGGAGCAGGCGATCAAGGAGCTGTCAAACAAATACGGTCACATATGCGAAAGGGTCGCCAACAACATATTAAACAACCGTTCCGATTCCGAGGAATGTATGAACGACGCTTATTTGGGGGTTTGGAATACCATACCGCCTCAGAAGCCAAATCCGCTTTTAAGCTATGTTTGCCGAATCGTCCGCAACACCGCGCTCAAAAGGTATCACAGCAACACCGCGCAAAAGAGGAACAGCACCTATGATATAGCATTGGACGAGATAGCGGAGTGCTTTCCCGCATCGGCCTCCGTCGAGGATGAGGCTGAGGCGAACGAGGTCGCGGCAATTATCAATGCTTTTCTCGAAGCTCTGGATGAGAAAAGCCGTATAATGTTTGTAAGACGCTATTATTATGCCGATTCGATAGAGGATATTGCCGGGCTTTTCAACACGAGCAGGCACTATGTTTCGGTAAAGCTGTCGCGCATCCGAAAGGCCCTGAAAAAGCACCTGATAAAGGAAGGAGTGTATATATGAAAAACGAAAAGATTTCTCAAATAATGAGCGGCATTGACGCCAAATATACAGATGAGGCCTCCGCGTTCGACGCCAATATCGGTTATGGACGCACCACACCCGTCAAGCAAACGGTGAAGCGGCGTCGGTTTAAGCCGCGAGCCATCGCCGCCTGCGTCGCGCTGTTTATCGTCGCGGGTTCCGCGTCGCTGGCGATTGCCGCCGAAGCCAAGGAATACAATACGGCCATTGCTTTTTTTGAGGAGAACGGACTCTCCTCGGAGGGCTTGAGCCGCTCCGATGTGAAGGAGGTCTACAGGGACATCACCACCAAGCGTTTCACATACAGCAAGACTGCGGAGGTTATACGCCATGCCGTTTCAGGCTGGGAGATACAGCAGGACGAGCCGACGCCGGAGGAGCTTTCCGCGCTTTGGGATAAGAATCTCCGAATGCACTCGGCAGCCATACTAACGGGTTCGGTATCGCATGACGGCGTCAGCTTCAACAAGTATTCCGTTGTTGATAAGGATGAGAACGGTGATGAGGTATTTAAAAAATGCGTCCTTGAATGCTTCAAGGACGGCAAGCTGCTCTGGAGCGCGGATTTCACGGGTTTTTTTGTGGAGAATTACTCATATACAAAGGACGGAACGATGGTCTGGGGCAGCGACTGCGACGCCCATCCCCTTGCCTCCGAGCGGCATTACCTGATAGCGCATGTGGATGATAACGGAAACGTGACGTGGCAGCAGCTGTTCAGCCACGGTTTGGATGATGAGTATGTGGTTTCCGTGCTGAGCAACGGTGACGGCACTTGGGAGGTTATAGGCAGGGGAGATTATGTCTACATGTGCCTCGCCCGCTATGACGCGGATGGGAAGGAACTCAGCTTCCATAAAACGGATGTGGGATTTACCGGCATTTTGAGCGCGGCGCGTGTGGGCGATGGCTACATTGTCCGCGTAGGCGACGCTATCCGCAATAACTCCCATCTGCTCAGGATCGACCGCGAGGGAAATATCGTGGACAACTACTCCTATGAAGCCGATGATTGCGATTACCATTTGACCGACATGATAGAGTTTGGCGGCAAGGTCTATATATCCGCCTATGCCGTTCCCAAACAGGAGGACGAGGGCGGAAGACACGAGATAGCCAATATACTGGACTATGTGTTCTCAAAATCTCCTGAGGAATGGGAGGATATTTCGGTTGAAGAACTGACGCTCCTCGTTCGTGATAACTATACCGCCGTGCTGCTCGTGTGTGATCCGGATGGCGGCGCGCCAAGGTCGTTCTATTCCGTTAAGGGCTCGCTCGGCGGCAAGCTCTATGTGAATAACTCAGGCTCCCTCGATTGGGACGTCGAGAGCATAACGTCAACATTCTTCTCTCCCGCTACCAGCTCCTTTACAATAGGCGGAACGTGCAGCGTGTTCCGCTATACATTCGACGCCGACGGCGTGTTGACCGGGCAGACCGATACGGGAGAAGCTGTCCCGTACAGAAGATGACGGTATACCAAGCCTCGCGCATTCACGCTAAGCTGATACGCACGGAAGAATCAAAATATCCATATTAGCTGATCGTATGGAAAAACTCCTCCTGAAATTCAAGAGGAGTTTTTTTCATGCGTTGATACCCTGCGGGAAATGGAGCCAAGCTGAAATCACCAAATCGGAAGCCGCCCGCGAAATGTTTCAATACCCTATGGGAAATGGAGCCTCTGCCAGTACCTCCAAAAAATCAGGGATGCTTACCCGTTTCAATACCCTATGGGAAATGGAGCCGGAACGGATGGGCTGTTCTTAGTAGCTATTCTACCGTTTCAATACCCTATGGGAAATGGAGCCTAAAATAAGTCCCCTCAGTGGGACGTTAATAGGAGAGTTTCAATACCCTATGGGAAATGGAGCCTCGGCAGATAGTGGTGTTTGCCGGAACATCTATGGTTTCAATACCCTATGGGAAATGGAGCCTCAGTTTCAGGTTTTCCCTTTATATCTGGAAAAAGGTTTCAATACCCTATGGGAAATGGAGCCGACAGAGCTGATGAGATTATGGAGAATGTGAACCAGTTTCAATACCCTATGGGAAATGGAGCCAAGACATACGAAGTCATGATCGGCGAGCCATTCGTTTCAATACCCTATGGGAAATGGAGCCAACAACAATTTGTTGCTGGGGCTATTATAGCACACAAGTCCTTGCATGTCAAGAAATTTTTGTGAAAAAATATATACAGAATACTTAGCTGATATGGTTTTGAATTTTACCAATAAAAACAAGGTTTTTTGAATTATATATTATTCATCGTTTTGTTAGCTGACTTTACCGAAATATTGTGTGCCAAAAACTTATCCAAGCTTCCTTTTTATATCAAAAGGGACAGCTTGCACAACTGCATATCCCTGCTGAATAGGGTGGTGCAGGCCGTCCTCTTTGGCGCAAACCTGCCAATAGTGCAGTCAAGCAATCTGCCTCCCCTGAGCCGGGGGAGGTGGCGCGGTGCGGTAAAGTCGCCGCGACGTAGGGGCTGTTTTCCCTTTATCTCACTTGATTTTTTGAAGCTGCTTTCAACCCCTCAGTCATCCTCGCTTTGCTCGGCTGACAGCTCCCCTTGACAATGGGAGCCAAACAAGCCTGTAATCTTTACTCAATGTCTGGTGCAAATCAGCCCATAGAGCGTACAAGCGATCTGCCTCCCCTGAGCCAGGGGAGGTGGCGCGGCGCGGTAAAGCCGCCGCGACGGAGGGGTTGTTTTCCCTTGTTTTGATTGTTTTTTTGATTTATGAAGGTCGTTTGGGCTGCACGCTCCCGACCATTGTTTCCGCCTCATCAGTCAAGCTTTGTCCGTAAACTGACGCCGGAGGGTTTTAAACTCCCTCCGGCGCGTAATTCTTTAAAGTTTTAACCGCTCATCAATCGGCGGCGGTGAACTCGGTGATGCCGTCGATCCTGAGATCGAAGCAGGGTGCGCTGCGGTACTCGGACTCATGGAGATAGCCGTCAGAAATGACGTTTATCTTCTCGCCCTGATACTGAACGGCGGTATAATCGGCGTTCATTGTGGAGAAATCGAACTCATAGGAGTCCATGGTTTTGCCGTCCACGGTGAACTTGGAAATATCGAACACATGGAGGGAGCCGTCCTTGATGGCCTTGATGACCTCATCGACCTTTTCGGCCGTACCCTCGGCGCAGGAATCGCCGAGCTGGGAAATCATAACGCCATCGGCCTCATAGCCGGCGGTATAGTCATGCTGAACCTTCTTGCCCTCGATGACGTCCTTGAGGACCATCTTATAGAGTACGCTCCAGTTGTTCTGAGCTGAGGTCAGAGCGGCATTGGGAGCAACCTTGAGCATATCAACATTGTAGCCTACTGAGTAAGCGACCTTACCCTCGGCAAGAGCCGCCTCGACTGCGGAGGGCGCACCCGTGGAGTCCGCGTGCTGACCGATAATGACGCAGCCCTTGGACATGAGCGCCTTCGCGGTCTCGCTCTCCTTGTTCAGATTGAACCACTCGGATGTGTACATGACGTCCATATGCGCGTCGGGAACTATCTCCCTGATCCCAAGGAAGAACGCCGTATAGCCGGAAATGACCTCGGCATAGGGATATGCGCCTACATAACCGACATGGGGATCAGTTACCTTGCCCTCGTCCATAAGCTCCTTGAGCTTCATGCCGGCGACTATGCCGGATACATAGCGGGACTCGAACGTCTTGGGGAATATGTTCACGACGTTCTCAAGTCCGCAGACGTTGGCGGTATCGCCCGTCGCGGGACAGAAGATTATGTTGGGATAATCCTGAGCCGCGCTTACCATGTAGGACTGATGACCATAGCTGTTGGAGAATATGATGTTGCAGCCCGCCTCGGCAAGGTCTACAGCGGTATCATAGCACTTGGCGTTCTCACCGATGCAGTACTTCCATGTTACCTGCTCGTCCGCGATGCCAAGCTCCTTCATAGCGTCCTTCAAGCCTTCGATATGAGCGTATGTGTAACCCTCATTATCATCGCCGATAAGTATGACGCCTATCTTGAGATTAGCCGCGCCCTCAGTCTTCTGTTCCCCGTTCTCGTTGGGGTCCTTGCTCTCGCCGCCGCCGCATGCGACAAGAGCGAACGCCATAAATGCGCAAAGTACAAGTGCCAAAATCTTCTTCATAATATCCTCCGTTTTTTATTTTTCGCGGAGATAGCCCACGCTTTTGTGAGCTGCCCCACACTTGAATTTTAATCGCTTAAACGATTTTGTCAAGAGCTTACGCCAACGCAAGACAATATATAATGTTCGGCATCCGACGCGGCATGAGCGCGGACGAAATTTTTTTGCCGATTGTTCCGTTTACGCAAAACAAAAAACATACGCAAAAAAACATCATTGTATTTGACAACAGGACTTTGATGTGATATTATAAGGTACGGTCTTTGGGACGATAAAAAAAGTCGGCAAGATCGCGTCAACGGGGTACGTCAAGCGTACCGAGTATAAGCAACATCCGCGTTCTGCCATGTCAGGCGGATTTTTTTAAAATGAGGGAGGAAAGCATGATTAAAGCAAGCATCAACAGAACACGCGGAACACTTGGATTCACTCCCGTTATCCCGTCGGAATTTGAAATTGTTCCGGCAGGATCATCCAACCTTGTTATATTTCCCGGCTTTTGCGACGTGCATGTGCATTTCCGTGAGCCGGGTTTTTCTTATAAGGAAACGATAGCGTCGGGCTCGCGTGCGGCGGCGGCGGGCGGCTATACGGACGTATGCACGATGCCCAATCTTTCGCCCGTGCCTGACAGCTTGGAGAATCTTTCGAAGCAGCTTGATTTAATCGAGCGGGACGCCGTTATAAGGGTTCATCCCTACGGTGCGCTGACGGTCGGGGAGAAGGGCTTGGAGCCTGCCGCGCTTGAGGATATGGCGGGTTCCGTCGCGGCATTCTCGGACGACGGCAAGGGCGTGCAGTCCGAGGATATGATGCGCCGCGTTATGGAACGCTGTGCCGCGCTTGGAAAGGTGCTTGCCGCTCATTGCGAGGACGAGAGCCTGCTGCGCGGAGGCTATATACACGACGGCGTGTACGCGAGGGCGCATGGGCATAGGGGCATATGCTCCGAGAGCGAGTGGAAGCCCATCGAGCGCGACATAAGGCTGGCGGCTGAAACGGGCTGCGCATATCACGTCTGCCACATCTCCTGCCGTGAGAGCGTAGAGCTTATACGGGACGCCAAAAAGAGCGGCGTCAATATCACCTGTGAAACGGCTCCGCACTATCTGCTGCTTGACGAAAACGATCTGCGCGAGGAGGGAAGGTTCAAGATGAACCCTCCGCTGAGGTCAGCCGAGGACAGGATGGCGCTCATAGACGGCATAAAGGACGGCACTATTGATATGATAGCCACCGACCATGCTCCGCACTCAGCCGAGGAGAAGGCTCGCGGGCTGGAGAAAAGCCCTTTCGGAATAGTCGGCATTGAAACGGCGTTCCCGCTCTTGTATACATACCTCGTCCGCGAGGGCATAATAGACTTGGACAGGCTCATCGAGCTTATGGCGGTAAATCCGCGAAAGCGTTTCGGACTTGAATTGAACAACGCCGATTGGAGCCTGTGGGATATGGAGGAGGAGTATGAAGTGGATCCCTCCGAGTTCCTGTCGATGGGCAGGGCGACGCCGTTTAACGGCAGGCTTGTTCGGGGCAGATGCCTTATGACGGTCTGCGGCGGCAGGACAGCATATAAAAGATAAATCATCAAGGAGCCATAATGAAGCAAACCATACTGAAAATAACCGAAAACACGCCCCTCACCCCAAGCGTTTTCCGCATGAGGCTTGAGGGCGATACCGACGATCTGCGTCCCGGCCAGTTCGTGAACATCAAGCTTGAGGGGCTTTTCCTCCGCCGTCCCATATCGGTGTGCGATTACGATGACGGCAGGCTCACTGTAATCTACAAGGTCGTCGGACACGGGACGGAGCTGATGTCGCGCATGGGCATCGGTGAAACGCTCGACGTGCTGACGGGGCTTGGCAACGGCTACGATTTGGACGTCGGCTGCCAAAGGCCGCTCCTTGTGGGCGGCGGCGTGGGCGTTCCTCCGCTCTACTATCTGGCGCGGGAGCTTATAGCGCGGGGCAGGCGCGTTTCGGTCGTGCTGGGCTTCAATACCGCCTCGGAGGTTTTCTACGAGGATGAGTTTAAAAAGCTCGGAGCCTCCGTCACGGTCACGACCGCCGACGGCTCATACGGCGTTCGCGGGTTCGTCACGGACGCTCTTGATGAAAACGCGGACTACTTCTACGCCTGCGGCCCCGAACCCATGCTCAAGGCACTCCACCGCGCGACCGAAATTCCCGGCGAGATGAGCTTTGAGGAACGCATGGGCTGCGGCTTCGGAGCCTGCATGGGCTGCTCATGCAAAACGCTGACCGGCAATAAAAGGATCTGCCGCGAGGGGCCCGTTCTTAAAAAGGAGGAGCTTTTATGGTAAACACCGATGTTTCGCTCTGCGGGATAGCTCTTGACAATCCCGTGATACCCGCCTCCGGCACATTCGGCTTCGGCTATGAATTTGCGGAGCTTTATGATATAAACTGTCTTGGAACATTTTCCTTCAAGGGAACGACGAGGGAGCCGCGCTTCGGAAATCCCACTCCGCGCATAGCCGAGTGTACGGCGGGAATGATAAACGCCGTGGGATTGCAGAATCCCGGCGTTGACAAGGTCGTTTCGGAGGAGCTTCCCAAGCTCGCAAAGGTTTTCAAAAAGCCCGTCATGGCAAATGTTTCGGGCTTCTCAGTCGAGGATTACGCCCATACCTGCGCCGTGCTGGACAAGCAGGAGCAGGTCGGCTGGCTTGAGGTGAACGTGAGCTGTCCCAACGTCCACGGCGGCGGCATGAGCTTCGGCACGAATCCCGACGCCGCGGCCCAGGTCACAAGGGCGGTCAAGGCGGTAACGAGAAAGCCCGTCATAGTCAAGCTCTCCCCGAACGTCACGGACATAGTTTCGATAGCCAAGGCTTGCGAGGAAGCGGGCGCGGACGGCATAAGCCTCATAAACACGCTCCTCGGAATGAGGATAAACATAAGGAACGGCAAGCCCGTAATCGCCAACACTATGGGCGGCTTCTCAGGCCCCGCGATATTCCCCGTCGCGCTCAGGATGGTCTATCAGGTGTCGGGCGCGGTCAGTATACCCGTCGTGGGCATGGGCGGCGTTTCAACCGCCGAGGACGTTATCGAGATGATGATGGCGGGAGCCACAGCCGTCGAGGTCGGCGCGGCTAATCTTACCGACCCCTATGCCTGCAAGCGCATAGTCGATGAGCTGCCCTCCGTAATGGAAAAGTACGGTATTAATAAGCTCGCCGATATAATAGGCAGAGCGCACGGATAAAGGCTTTTGCCAAATGAATTAAAAAATAAACGAAAGGAAATAAATGTATGGGTAAGGATGTAATTGTGGCGTGCGATTTTGCGAGTGCGGAGGCGACATTTGCCTTCCTCGACAGATTCGCGGGATTGGACAGGAAGCCCTTTGTCAAGATAGGCATGGAGCTTTACTACGCGGAAGGCCCCTCGATAGTGCGCGAGATAAAGCGCAGGGGGCATAAGATATTCCTCGACCTCAAGCTTCACGACATACCCAACACGGTCAAGAAGGCTATGGCGGTGCTGTCAAGGCTCGACGTCGATATATGCAATCTCCACGCCGCCGGAACCAAGGCGATGATGGAGGCTGCGCTTGAGGGGCTGACGAGGCCCGACGGCACGCGCCCCCTGCTGATAGCCGTAACACAGCTCACATCGACCAATCAGGAGAGCATGGAGAGGGACATACTGATCGAAAAGCCCATCGACGAGGTTGTAATGCGCTACGCCAAAACCGCGAAGGAGGCGGGGCTTGACGGCGTTGTATGTTCCCCGCTTGAGGCGGAAAAGGTACACGGCACTTGCGGAAATTCCTTCCTGACGGTAACTCCCGGCATCAGGTTCGCGGACGGCGATAAGGGCGACCAGAAGCGCGTTATGACGCCTGAGGACGCCAAGCGCATCGGCTCCAATTACATAGTCGTGGGACGTCCCATCACGGCGGCGGACGATCCGATAGCGGCTTATGAACGCTGCGTGAGGGAGTTTGTTGATTGAAATATCAGCATTCATTTAATAAATAAGGTATAAATCAAATTTGCGAAAGGAATCAATATGAACATTCAAGAGCTTATAGCCAAGGATCTGCTCAAGATAAAGGCGGTATTCTTCCGTCCCGACGAGCCCTTCACATGGGCGAGCGGCATCAAGAGCCCCGTCTACTGCGACAACCGTCTGACGCTGACCGCGCCCGATGTGAGGCTTGACGTCGAGAACTCGCTTGCCGAGGTCATAAGGGAAAAGTATCCCGACGTCGAGGTGCTTATGGGAACCTCCACGGCGGGCATCGCCCATGCCGCCATAACCGCGCACATAATGGGTCTGCCGATGGGATATGTGCGTTCGGGCGCGAAGGATCACGGACGCCAAAACCAGATCGAGGGCCGCCTTGAGGCGGGACAGAAGGTCGTAGTTGTTGAAGACCTTATCTCGACAGCCGGAAGCGCGATCGAGGTCGTGAACGTACTGCGCGAGGCGGGAGCCGACGTCCTCGGCATCGTATCCATATTCACATACGGCATGAAGAAGGGTCTTGACAGGCTTGCCGACGCCAATGTCGAGAACACATCGCTCACCAACTTCGATGTCATAGCCAAGGTCGCCGCCGACGAGGGATACATTGCTCCCGAAGACGTCGAAAGGCTCATAAAATTCCGCAACAACCCTGCTGACGAAAGCTGGATTACAAAGTAAAAAACAATAATGAAAGGTATTAAATAACATGAAAAGCTTGATCGACATACTTGATCTGACGACACAGGAGCTTGATGAGCTCATCGCAACGGCGCAGGACATAATCGCCAACCCCGCCAAATACGCCACGAGCTGTCACGGCAAAAAGCTGGCTACACTCTTCTTTGAGCCTTCCACAAGGACGAGGATGAGCTTCGAGGCGGCAATGTATGAGCTGGGCGGAAACGTCATCTCCGTAACGGGCGCCGGCACATCCTCCGCCGCCAAGGGCGAAAGCGTCGCGGATACCGCCAAGACGGTCTCCTGCTATACCGACATAATCGCCATCCGCCATCCCAAGGAGGGTGCGGCGTACGTCACAGCCAAAAACGCCACGGTTCCCGTAATCAACGCGGGCGACGGCGGTCATTGCCATCCCACACAGACGCTTGCCGACCTTCTGACCATCTACCGCGAGAAGGGACGCCTCAACAATATGACCATCGGCGTCTGCGGCGACCTGAAATTCGGACGCACCGTCCACTCCCTCATAAACGCAATGAGCCGCTATGATAACATCAAATTCATACTCATAAGCCCCGAAGAATTGCAGGTTCCCACATACGTTACGAAGGACGTGCTTGAGCAGAAGGGCATACCCTATGTGCAGACCACAGATCTCGAAGCCGTCATGCCTGAGCTTGACATACTGTACATGACAAGGGTACAGCGTGAGCGTTTCTTCAACGAGGAGGATTATTTAAGGCTCAAGGACAGCTACATACTCAATATGGATAAGCTCAAAAACGCCAAGCCCGACCTCTCGATACTGCATCCCCTGCCCCGCGTAAACGAGATAAGCGTCGCCGTTGACGACGATCCCAGGGCTTGCTACTTCAAGCAGGTTCTGAACGGCAAATACATGCGCATGGCACTCATACTCAAGCTTCTCAAAGAGGCGGGCCAGCTCTGATTTATATTGACTTAAAAGGAGAATTACCATGAATATTGATTCAATCACCAACGGCATCGTTATAGACCACATCACCGCCGGCAACGGCATGAAGCTGTATGAGCTTCTGGGGCTGGGCGAGCTTGAATGCTCCGTCGCCATTATAAAGAACGCCTCCAGCGGCAAAATAGGCAAGAAGGATATTATCAAAATCGACGCCGATATTCCCGTAAACTTTGACGTCGTCGGCTTCGTCGATCCCAACGCCACAATCAACATAATCAAGGACGGCGTCCTCGTCGAAAAGCGCAATATCGAAATGCCCGAACACCTCGTCAATGTCATCAAGTGCAAAAACCCCCGCTGCATCACCTCCTGTGAGCAGGAGATAGACCATATTTTCAAGCTCACCGACCGCGAGCATAATGTCTATCGCTGCATCTATTGCGAAACAAAGGCGAATTGATCCGATTGTCGAAAAAGTCTGTTCGACTTTTTCGACGGATTGCATTTTTGAACTGCCTTTTGTTAAAAGCCGATTGCGGCGGGCAGGGACTGCTGCCCGGCACCCCCGATAAAATTTTTTGGCAAGCTGAAGCGCGGCATTGAACTGTGCCGCGCTTATTTATCATGTTTATATTGTATTTTTTCGGCTCGGCATTCAAAAAACCTTGCGTGCCGATTGCCATTGTGTTATAATCCATTCGGCAGCGCAAGGGGCTTGCTCTCCGTACCTGACGACAAAGGATGGAAGGGCTGAAAAGGTCTTTGGCATTGCCGCATATTCTAACGCAGCGTATCCCATTCGGGAGCGCAAGCAAGGAGGTAAAACAATATGGAACGCACTAACAAGGCCAAGACACGTTACATTGCTCAGCTCGGATTATTCATCGGAATAATACTGCTGATGGAGCTTACGGGACTTACCAAGATACCCATTGGCCCCGGTCTGAACATGACATTCTCGATGATACCGATTGCCGTCGGCGCAATGCTTCTTGGGCCTCTTGCCGGAACGATCCTCGGCGGCGTGTACGGTCTGACAAGCCTATATAACGCCATCACCGGCACGGGCGGAATGACATTCATGCTCTTCGGCATAAGCCCCATACTCACAATACTCCTCTGCGTCGGCACGCGCATACTCGTCGGCGCGGTCACGGGCTGGATATTCAAGGGCCTTAAAAAGCTCGACAGGCACAATATATGGTGCTATTTCGCGGGCGGTCTTGCGGCTCCTCTGCTCAACACCATATTCTTCATGGGCTTCCTCGTACTCGCCTTCTATAACACCGACTACATTCAGGAGCTGGCGGCGGGCAAGGGTGCAACCAATCCCCTCAATTTCATAATTCTCTTCGTCGGCGTTCAGGGACTTATCGAGGCGGCAACCGGTCTTGTCATCGGCGGAACCGTCGCAAAGGGCGTCGCACATGCGCTCAAGCTTGACAGGTAAATGATAAGTATACGCTGATTAACTCAGTTAAGCTCCAAAAGTGATAAAGTAATTATTGAAAAACGGATGGGTAGGGTGGCGAATATTGACCGAAGCTGCATGCTTTAAATCGGCATGTTTCAAAAGAGCTAATTAATCATCGCCTACATAATTGCAATACAGGGGACGGCTCTGCTCATAATTAAGCCGTTCCCTGTGCATATAAAATTGCAGATTCAGCTTTGATCAGGTTGATATTCTCATCAAAATATGATATAACAACAAAGGCAGAGCAGCAGCGTTTATTCAAGCATTCCGGGAGGGACTTAAATGACGTTTTCATACAACTCGTATTTAAGAGCAGGGTTATATGTGCCGGCTGCATCGCTGCTTTTCGTATTATGTATAGCTGTTTACTGGATCGTTATGCACATTAAGAAGCGTGAGCGCGGCACATGGGCTATTGCAAAAGGGATTGGTATTCCGCTAATAGCCATTATTCTCTTTTTGTCCGGCACAATACCCACGCTGAAATACACGGTCTATCTTGTTAATGAAAAACCGGAGGATAGCATACAGTTCACAGGCAATGTGGAAGCGATCAGAGAAGCGGTATCATCGCCAAGGTATCACGTTTCCGATGAAGACAGTAACATAGTCAGAGCTTCAATAGTAAAGCTTGATGGAAATGATTACTATTTTATGACAGCCAAAGGTCTGAATATTGGAGATAGTATTATAGTCACTTATTTGCCTAAGAGCAGGATTGCATTATCATGGAATCGTGCTTTCTCTACAGTAGACAATGATTAATTAACGCCTTAAAAAGTGTTGCTTTTAAACAATAGGTTTTCATTCAACACTTGCCGCCCTACCAATCCGCTTTTTAGGTAATTACAAGGATATATCTCGCAGGAGGTTATCAACCGGTCGTTTCACGATTTTGACCATCCG
>CADAGD010000028.1 GCA_902787375.1 uncultured Eubacteriales bacterium | reverse complement strand
CGTTACAATACTTCCCCCGCAGTCAATGATGGGCGCAATAGATGACGAAAGACGAAAAGCGGAGATAGAAGCTTCGGACATATACGGTAAATATGACAGCGTTGTTGACAACGAATCCGCTTATGAGATTATAAATGCCGACCGTGTTGAGCAAAAGCAAAGGGAAGCGGAAGCCGCTCAAGCCGCTCTTGAGGAAAAGAAGAAGGCACAGGTGGAGAAGGAACGCGCGAAGGAGGAAGCCCGCAAAGCAAAGGAGCTTGAGCAAGCCAAAAAGAAAAAAGCTGCCAAAAAGAAAAATTCCGTACTCGGCAAGGCGGCAAACTCCGCCGTCAATTCCATAGGCCGCGAGATAGGAAGGTCTATATTCCGCGGTATTCTGGGAATATTCAAGAAATAATGCCGCAATAAAATATGTCCCCGCTTACTTGAAATGGCGGGGACAATTTTTAAGCCTTATATTCCGGACAATCGTTGCAGTATTGGGCAAAATGCTTTATTTTCTCATGCAGTTTATAAAGGTTTATATCCTTTAGTGATGCCGGATGTATAGTGATTATAAGCTCATAAATCGCCTTTGACTTATTGGTACTGCAATCGGATTTGATAAAATCAAACGCTATGTTTTCCGCCGTTTTCTGTTTCGATATGGGCAAGCCAAGCCTTCCCGTACCAATTACGGGCATATAAAGCGTGTTTTTCACGCATCTGAAATCAGACGCGGCAAAGAGCTTTTTGAGCGCGTTCCTCACGTCCTGCTCGGAGGATTCGGGCATATTGTTTCCGTCGAACGTCGCAACCACCATGAACAGGATATCCATATTATTATCCGGGGTTTTCACGGTGAATGTATACCCCATCGGAACGTGTTCACCTTCCTTGAACTTGCGTCTTTCCTTTTCGCAGGCACTCTCCATCCATTCCGTTCCATACTTCTTCCTGTACTTTTTAAGAAGCTGGTACTGTATGCTGTTATCACCTATTACGGACATATCACAGCAAAGGGTATCGTTCATTCCCACAAGTATAGTGCCTCTTTTGCATTTCAGTATATCCGAAACGCGGACTCCCACGGTCTTTCTGCTATCGGAAATGCCGTGCTTTTTGAAGAACATATTGAAGCAGAGTTTCAGCACATACCATATGAATCCCAACGCAAAGGGAACATAAGCCATCCACGCCTCGAATGATTTCACGGGGTTATTCCGCCCCATTGAGGCGTCAAGCAACGCCTTTACAATATTGAATATCGAATACGCCGCGCCGATGGAATACAGACCCCTTCCAACAGCCTTCCACAACTCCCTTATAAAAGTCACAGCATGTCCTCCCGCAAATAATTATGCCTGATTTACCGTCAGATTATTGACCCATTTACGCTTTTTGATGAGTATATAGCCTATAACACACTTGATAATATCAAGAGCCCTTATGATTATAAACATTGGTATTATCGAGATATTTGTAAGCCTTGACAGCACAAGAGCCGTTGTGACGCATACGCACCAGACAAATCCGCTGTCAAACAGGAATGTGATGAAAGTCTTGCCGCCGGAGCGCAGCGTAAAATAGCTTGCGTTTGTGAATGCGTCAACGGGCATCATAGCCGATGAAACGAGGAGCAGGTCACAGGCAAGCAGCTTGACCGAATCCGTCGTATTATAAATCTGCGGTATGAACGGCGCGACTACCGCCATTATCACTCCAACCGCCGAACACAGCAGAACCGAGAGTGTGATGAGCTTTCTGTCCTCATCGACAGCCTGCTCGAACTTTTCCGCTCCCAGAAGCTGTCCGATTATAATTGAAACCGTAGCTCCCATGGCAAAGAACGAGCAGAAGAAAAGGTTTGAAACGGTTGACGATATGTTTACAGCGGAAACCACCTCAAGACCGCGCACGGAATAGCATTGATTCAGCATTGTCATACCGCTCGCCCAGAGCATCTCGTTTAAGAGCAGGGGTAAACCCTTTACTGATATGCTTTTAAGAAGCTTTTGGGGAACCTTTGCCGACGCAAACAAGCCCTTGGCGTATGTGAAACGAGCCGTATGCAAATGCGTCCAAAGAACAACAATAGCGCACTCGACTACTTTTGCCGTTATTGTGCCTATCGCCGCTCCGGCAACGCCCATTGCCGGCATGCCGAGCTTTCCGAAAATAAACACATAGTTAAGGCCGAGATTTACCACTATGGCGATTATACCCGATATCATGGGTACAAAGGTCTCCCCCGTTTCGCGCAAGGTGCTTGCGTATACCTGAGATATGGCAAAGGGTAGCATGGAAGCAAGCATCCATGCAAGATACTCCATGCCGTAATTAAGCGTCAAAGCCAAATTGAGGTTCTCCTCGCCTTCATGAAGGAACAGCTCAACAAGCCTTTCTCCAAACAGAAGAAAAACCGTAAAGAAAACAATGACCGAAACCATCACGATATAGAGCTTCATACGAACCGTATGTCTGATGCCCGCCTCATCACCGCTTCCATAAAACTGTGTGGTGAATATTCCCGCGCCCGATATGCCGCCGAATATACACAGGTTGAATACGAACATGAGCTGATTGACTATCGCAACGCCGCTCATGGGTTCGGTTCCGAGCCTGCCGACCATTATGTTGTCAAGCAGACTAACTCCGTTTGTTATAACATTTTGTATCAGTATGGGCAGCATTATCGCAAACACCTTGCGGTAAAAAGCCCTGTCGCCGAAAAACCTTCTCATAATCTCTCCAAAAAGCACAAAAATCTGCCTCTATTATACCAAACAGAGGCAGTATTGCAAGTATATGTTTGTTATTTTACGCCCATTAGCTTGGGGCGTATGCGGCGCATATAGACCATCTCAGCCGCCCTTATAGCCGTATCGAACAGAAGCATTGTCAGTATCAGCGCGGCAAAGAACACCGCGTTCATAACTGCCCCCGCCTCCTTCAAATCAGCCATGACCGCTTCAAGCCTGAACACAAACCACAGGCAGGTGTAATCGACGGCAATGCAGACCGCGAAAAAGAGAAGCTTTGCCGCCGCCCTCAAGACGCCCGCTCGGATGCGATAGAAAAGCGGGCGCACTATCGGATAAAAGCCCACAAACAGATAGAAGCACGCAAGCTCCTTGTCGGGCAGTATCACCATCCCCATGACGGCGGTCGCGGCATAGCACAGCCACGCGCTCCTATCGCCAAGCTCGACAATGACCGGTATCAGGAATGCCGATGCTATAAGCGGCGCGGTGTAGGTCATTACCCCGAATATTCCTCCGAGCAGCATGACAGCAATGCCGAGAGCCGCCATCATGGCAGGAAGGGTGATTGATAATACTTTTGTTCTATTTCTTTGCTTCATTTATTTAATCGGTCAAGCTCATTATATAGACGGGAGAATACCTGTCCTCTGTGGTTCCATCGCCAAGCTGCCCCCCAGAGCGTACCGTCGTTTTTAATTGCATAATCATATCTACCTAACGGTTTGACGTCTTCCATTATTTTTACTGGGGAATGCCTTTCCTCTGTGGTTCCATCGCCAAGCTGACCATCTCCATTATATCCCCATGCCCAGAGCGTACCGTCGTTTTTAATCGCATAGGCAGCAAAAAATGCATCTACCGATTTGACGTCTTCCATTATTTTTACCGGGGAATGCCTTTCCTCTGTGGTACCGTCGCCAAGCCGACCAAATCCATTATCTCCCCACGCCCAGAGCGTACCGTCGTTTTTAATCGCATAGGCAGCAAAACTTCCACAATCTACCGATTTGACGCCTTCCATTATTTTTACCGGAGAATGCCTTTCCTCTGTGGTTCCATCGCCAAGCTGACCATGTCCATTATCTCCCCACGCCCAGAGCGTACCGTCGTTTTTAATCGCATAGGCATTCCACTTTCCATAATCCACCGATTTGACATCTTCCATTATTTTTACCGGGGAATGCCTTTCCTCTGTGGTTCCATCGCCAAGCTGACCTTTTCCATTGTATCCCCATGCCCAGAGCGTACCGTCGTTTTTAATCGCATAGGCAGTCCAACCTCCATAATCTACCGATTTGACATCTTCCATTATTTTTACCGGGGAATGCCTTTCCTCTGTGGTGCCATCGCCAAGCTGACCATATTCATTATTTCCAAATGCCCAGAGCGTACCGTCGTTTTTAATCGCATATACCGCATCGTCAGCAGAAATCGATTCTACATCCTCCATTATTTTTACCGGAGAATGCCTTTCCTCCATGGTACCATCGCCAAGCCGACCATTTCCATTACGTCCCCACGCCCAGAGCGTACCGTCATTTTTTATAGCATAGACACTATACCATCCGAAATCCACCGATTTGACGTCTTCCATTATTTTTACCGGGGAATGCCTTTCCTCTGTGGTACCGTCGCCAAGATGACCACATTCATTATCTCCCCATGCCCAGAGCGTACCGTCGTTTTTAATCGCGTATGTACTTGCACCATCTGAAACAACAACAGCATTATTTGAATCTGAAACGGAATTTAAATCAACTTCAGACAGCTTCTTTGAAAAGTAACTATCAAATGGTTTCAGTCCATCGATCAGTTTTTGATCCGTACCCATATCGGTAGTTGTTGTCAGTTTTCCAAGAAGAGCTCCGAGCTTTTCCTCTATTGCCAAATCATCGGCAAAGAAATTGTAATACCCACTATCTTCATTATGGTAATCCGTTTCTTTGTCACACTTGCCACATTTGCTGCACTTTACGTCGTTATACGCCAATATATTTTTGCATCCGGGGCAATGTCTTTTAAACTTTGCATAAGATTCATCCAATATTAAATCACGGGAAGCATAGCATGACTTGAGGTAGACATAGATTAGTGCAAGACGATTGTCATATTTATCCTGACCGGAACTGTCGTCTTTTAAGTATGTTTGTTTTACACTATCTATCAGCATACATAGATTAATAGCAATCTTAGCCTTCCCCAAATCACCAAAGGTATTATCTATTACAACATCAGCCAAGTCCCATAACAGACCTATTGCTTTGTAAGTCAACCCCCCCGATAGTGCCTTACCTTTAGGGAACATACTTACTGCCATGCTAACATTATTCCCAATATCATCCCAGGCAAGGCTCTCTAATTCATTGACCACAGCGTCGGTAAGCTTGTCCGAGAAAGTGCTGTACCTCATACTTGAAAGCCATTCAACTTTATCTTCAAGCCCTTTTCGTACTTTTACAGCCTCAATTTCGGTATTCTTATTTTGGCTTATCCTTATATACCTGCTCATAGCATCAATGTCATAGTTTGAAATCCTATCGAGTTCATTTGTTATTGAGCAATATGATGAGAAGATGCAAAAAGCTGCTCCTGCACTTCGCATCAACGCTTTACTCGATAAAGCTTTATAGAAAGCCTGTTCGCTCCTTTGCTTTCCAATTCTGTCAGCAAGCTTACCAATTTGATCAAACCCGCTTTCCATTGCGATATTTTTATTAAGCATTTCGCTGAAAATGTATTCGGATCTAAATTCCAAATCCTTAATCACATCACCACTTGATTCAGCAACCATATCCGTGAATGCTTGCATTGCATCAATTGAAAGCTTTCCGAACTCTTTTTTTTCTTCAATTCCCACCAGCTCATCTGATGTTTTTGAGCAAATTGTCTGAGCCATTACTTCCCCATATGAGATGGCATAATTACCAGAATAGATTTCATCTAATCCACTAAAGTTTAAAGTGAAGATCGCATCGAAAATGTCATGAAAAGCCTCATATATTCCATCCCAAATATACACCACCTTGGCAGGATTTTTACCAAGAAACTCACTCTTTTCTTTAATACACTCTATTGGATCAAAGAAGTATTTGCCCCACAGACTTCTGTTTTCTTCCCATCCCAGTATGTCTGTAACCGTTTCATGCGGCTGTGTAAGTATTATCTTATTATTGTCAACCCTGACGTAACCGTTATTCAATCTGACAAAAGAAGCAAGAGGAACATACAGACTGCCATTAATCTTCATAGGACTTTCTATCAGGGGTATACCTTGAGAACCAAAAATACAGTTCAGCTGAACAGCATTCTTTGCACCATCGAGAAAAACAAGTTGATATCTGTTTAAAACTCTGTCTTCTTCATCACCAACGGGGTTTTCAGGCTCAGTTCCGGTTACCAATCCCTTCTTCCTGCATACATAGTAGAGATCGGAAACAACTCTTGATTCAAGATCGAGCAAGTCGCAAAGATCATCAAACTTCGCCATTGCTATGCCGGAATCCGAAAACTTGACTTCAAGCTTGCAATTACGAATAAAATCACTATCCTTTGTTTTCAGCTCAACGGGATAGGAAATAAACTCTTCTTCCGCCAACGAACTGACAGGAATCAAGCCGAAAACCATGATAAACGTCATTAAAAAGCAGATAGCCCTTTTAATCATCCTTCTCACCTCCGCTTATGCTTGATAAAGCATCTAACAATGCTTCAACGCTCTTATTATAGAACTCAATATAGGCGTCACGGAAGCCACCGGTCAAAGCATTCCTTAATTCCTCGTCAGCAGAATCAAGTATGCGCTTTCCGTCAGCCTCTATTGTTCCGACCTTTATCTCATATTTCTTATAATTCTCCTTATCCTCCAACGAGCTGAGTATATAGGATTCCAGTTCATCAGACGATAGCGGTTCGCTATAATCCCTTTCGAGCAAAGCATTGAGGATTTTTGACATATCCGGTGCATATACCACAACACTTGCCTTGCCATCCTCCTGTATCTCGGCTTTCTCTATTCTGGCATTATCAACTATTTTGTTGATAACCGGATTCTCAGCAGTTGGTTCTTCATCCGTTTCGTTAAGCTTGTTTAGCAAATCCTCGATCGGATCATCGCTTTTCTCCGTGGGCTTTGCTGTTTCGCTCTTTCCGTAAGCCGCATCCAGAACTTCTTTCTTCGTGTTTGTCAGATCTTTTTCGGAAAAGGAAACTATGCTCTGCGCCGTTTTCTCAGGCTCCTGCTCCCGATTCGCGGTTTCGTCCTTGTTGCAGGAAACCATGCATAAAACAGCAAGCAACACCGCAAAGCCTAAAGTAAGCAACTGTTTTTTCATAACCAAACCTCCCTTGTATTTGTGTTTTTTTAAAGGGGATGCTGTTGCATTTTTGTGCGTTTTACAGCATCCCCTCTTTATTTTGTTTTTATTATAACATCAAGTTCGTTACAAGCTCCCCAATCTCGGCAGGGTTTTCTATGTTAAGACCCGATATGAGCCTTGCATTTGCGTAGAGTATCTTGCTGAACACGGCAAGCTTTTCCTTATCCTCAATAAAGAGCATTTTGAGCTTAGAGGCTATGGGATGCTCCATATTTATCTCAAGCACCTTCTCCGCCTTTATGCTCTGCTCGGCTCCGGGCATACGTCCGAGCGTTTTCTCCATGGAAGCGGACACCGCTCCCTCGCTCGATATGCAGACCGGATGGTTCGACAGCGTGTTGGTGAACCTGACGGCTGACACATCACCGCCTATGCTCTCCTTCATAAAGTCGAACATATCCTTGCTCTTTTCGTTTTCGAGCTTGAGGCTCTCCTTATCCTCATCGGAGGATATGTCCAGTTCATCGGCCGTGACGTTGGCAAACTCCTTACCGTCATACTCATGGAGCATCATAAGCGCGAACTCATCGACGTCCTCCAGCAGATACAGCACCTCATACCCCTTCTTTGTAACGGCTTCCACCTGCGGCAGAAGCGCAGTCTGTTCCCTGCTCTCGCCTGCCGCGTAATAGATTTTCTTCTGACCCTCAGGCATGCGCGAAACATACTCCTTTAAGGTCGTGGGCTCCTCCGACGCCGACGATTCAAACATCACAAGGTCCTTAAGGACTTCCCTGTTCATTCCGTAATCGGCGTAAAGACCGTACTTCAACTGGGTTCCGAACGCCTTAAAGAAGGTCTTATACTTATCCCTGTCATTTTCGAGCATATTTGTCAGCTCATCGTGTATCTTATTCTCAAGTGCCTTGGCTATCGACTTGAGCTGTCTGTCATGCTGGAGCATCTCACGGGAGATATTGAGCGAAAGGTCGGCGCTGTCAACAAGTCCGCGCACAAAGCTGAAATAATCGGGGAGCAGCTCCTTGCACTTATCCATTATCAGCACGCCGGACGAATAGAGCTGCAAGCCCTTTTCATAG
Source organism: uncultured Eubacteriales bacterium (assembly GCA_902787375.1). Lineage (GTDB taxonomy): Bacteria > Bacillota > Clostridia > Christensenellales > CAG-138 > UBA3857. The sequence goes on along the minus strand of CADAGD010000028.1, from coordinate 29,472 downwards.
TCGCGGCTGTAATAGTTATACGGCGCGTTTGCGGGTATGAACAGCAGCGCGATATAATCTGAAACGCCCTCCGTTTTCTGCCTTATTACCCTTAACGGTTCCTCGTAATCACGGAATTTTTCCTTGTAGAACTCCGCGTATTCCTCGTCCGTTACCTCGCTGCGGTTCTTCTTCCACAGGGGTATCATCCTGTTCAGGGTTTCATCCTCACGGTAATCCTCATATTCCGGCTTGTCATCGGGCGAGCCTTCCTTGCGCCTCGACTTCGTTACCTCCATGCGAATCGGATAGCGGATGTAGTCGGAATACTTCCCGACAAGGCTCCGTATACGATATTCCTCAAGGAATTCGCTGTATTTCTCATCCTCTGTATCCTCACGAAGATGTATCCTGACGAGCGTTCCAAAGCTGTCATATTCCGTCTTTTCTATCGTATAGCCATCCACGCCGGAGGATTCCCACTTGTACGCTTCTTCCGCTCCGTAGGCGCGGCTGACGACCGTTATCATGTCGCTTACCATGAACGCCGAATAGAAGCCGACTCCGAACTGTCCTATTATATCAATGTTGCTCTCACCCTCTGATTGAGTGCCTTCATTTTTAAAATCAAATGATCCGCTCTTGGCTATCGTACCGAGATTGTTCTCCAGTTCCTCTTTTGTCATGCCGCAGCCGTTGTCGCGTATTTCAAGGGTTCGCGCCTCTTTATCGGGAGTTATCCTTATCTCATAATCACCGCGGCTTAGTCCTATGCTCCCATCCGTCAATGAGCGGAAGTAAAGCTTATCTATCGCGTCACTCGCGTTTGATATAAGCTCGCGGAGAAAAATCTCCTTGTGCGTGTATATGGAATTGATCATCATATCCAAAAGCTTTTTGGATTCCGTTTTGAACTGTTTCTTTGCCATTTTTATCACCTCTTTTTTTATTTGCAACCTTTATAATATCACTATTTTTTCCCATTTCAACACGGAGACTTTAATATATTTTACTTCCTCATGTACAAACTGTAAACGTCACGGTTGTTTGATAATCTCGACGGCTGTTACATCATCAATATTTATAAGCCTGCCATCGTCAAATAAAATCGTGCGGGTATAGTCGTCAATGGTTCTTACAACTCCATTGATTTTAATAAGCTCGCCCCCGTCCTTTATCAGATCGGGAACAAAGCAGATTATGCTGACATTCATATGGGCGTTTATATTTTGTTTTACATACCTCAACATCATGTCTATTAAACACTTCTCCTCCTCATCAAGCTCAGGCTTTGACAAGGTTAAGCGCGCGGTTTCCTCCATAGCATTGTCAAGCCCCGTAAGTGCCGCAAAAGGCGCAAACTGAGCCGCCCTGTCATGGTTCGGCATATGCGGTCTGTCAGCCGAAACATGCCTTGGAGAATTGATTATGGAAGCGTAGCATCCGTCACCATGTTTCATATTGCATAAACACCTCGCTAATATTGTTTCGTGTCCGCCCTGTGTCCGCCTATCTGAGCGTTCCTCTCAATAGCGGTCGCCCCTTCCTCGAAATTCATTCCCCTTAAAATAGCGTTCTTGCCGAATTTGCGCCTTATCGCAAGCACGGCGTCCTGACGCCTGTTCTCCCGCTCGGCAGACATCACCTCATATTCAAACTCACGCGCCTGCTCCGCGGTATCCGAAAACATATCAAGCTGTTTACAGCTCTCGTCTGTCTTGACAAGATTCCTCGGCATAATATTGTTTGCAGCTATGGTTATCCTGCGAACAAGCAGACTTTTGTCGGCTATATCATTAAACAGAGCCGCCGCACATTCGGTGATGCGGCTTACCGATGATGTCGGTATAACAATATTTCTGATACCGTGTGACGATTTGGGAACCCTTCTTCCATAAGCGTCCGTTGTAATATCGCCATGATAGCGTCTGCGCATCTCCGGATCGTTTATATTCTCCACATCATACCCTACGGACAGGCATACCTGATCCGTTACAAGTCCCTTTGAGAAAATATCCATTGCAAGGCTGTCCGCCATCTCCCTGACTATCAAGCGAGCCATATCAAAATCATACGGGACTGACAATACCTGTCCGACGCTCAAGCTGTGATTTCTCGGACGGTATGACTTTATATCCTCCATTGTACATGGCTCCCATCCCCATGCGTGATCTATCAGAAGCTCCGCGTTCACACCGAACAGCTTATATAGGAATGCTTCGTTGAGAACGCTGCCGTCCCCCGCGACCGACACGGCGGCTATATCCCCCATGGTTTTTATTCCGTATTTCTCAAGTCTTGCGGCTATTCCCCTGCCAACCCTCCAGAAATCCGTTATAGGCTCATGCTCCCACAGCCTTCTTCTGTAACTCATCTCATCAAGCTCGGCTATTCTGGCTCCGTTTTTATCGGGAGGCATATGCTTTGCTTCAATGTCCATTGCGACCTTGGCAAGATACAGATTGGTTCCTATACCGACCGTAGCGGTTATGCCCGTGGTTTTCATTACATCATTTATCATTCGGACTGCCAGCTCACGCGGAGAAGCTTTAAACAGCCTTCCATACCTCGTTACATCAATAAACACCTCATCCACGGAATAGATATGGATATCCTCAGGGGCTATGTATTTCAAGTATATGTTATATATCTGAGTGCTGACCTCCATATACCTTGCCATTCGCGGAGCTGCCGTTATGTAATCCACCGCAAGCTTATTATCAGCCGATATTTCCGAAGCAATACAGGAGGAGCCTTCAAGCTTTCTGCTCTTCAAACGTGATTTTCTTTCAATATTCACCTCGTTCACCCTTGCTATTACCTCAAACAATCTTGCCCTGCCCGGTATTCCCATCAGCTTCATAGATGGAGTTACGGCAAGGCATATCGTCTTTTCAGTCCGTGATGGATCCGCAACCACAAGATTTGTGTCAAGAGGATCAAGCCCTCTGTCAACGCATTCGACGGACGCATAGAAGGATTTGAGGTCTATACATATATAAGCTTTTTCATCCATATGCTTCATAAGCATATTATAGCACATTTGTTCTGTTTGTCAATTATGAAAAAACAGGCTGAGCAGGTAAAGCATACCTTCACAACCTGTTAGCACCATTGTAATTCGGTGGACGGATTATGAATCCTTCAAATTGTCAACTGAACCGAATCACTTTCCGACCGCGCTGTTAAGCTCTGCCATCAATGCTTTTACGCGCTTTTCGAGCAGTTTTTTGGGCATCATACCTAAAAAACCCTTGAGATTCATCTCCTTCATGGTGGCAGACGCAACGCCCGCGCACACCCATGCCTCAATTTTAATCTCATTGGCTCCGTAATTCAGCGTCAAAAACTGCATCGCCTGAGCCATTCCGGTTCCAAGCTTATACACCTTTTCGCCCTTGTAGTCAACGAGCTTAAAGTTTTCCATATTAAGATAGTTCTCGGCAACGGCTCTTGCCTTTTCCGCATCACCGTTATACGGCTGAATAAATTCAGATCTTGCCATAATATTACTCCTGTGAATTATTTCATTCCGCGCTTTACCATCTCGGTTACTGCAAATGTAGCGACGTCATCGGCATACTTGCCCGCACCGAAGCCTGCGTCATAACCAAGCTCCTTGGCAAGCTCATGTGTGATACGCGCACCACCGCAGCAGAGTACGAATCTTGAGCGAAGACCCTCTGCCTCAAGATACTCAACAAGCTCGGTAAGGTTCTGGATATGAACATCCTTTTGTGTGACCGTCTGGGAAACCAGAAGTACATCCGCATTTACCTCGATCGCCTTTTTGACGAACTCCTCATTCGGAACCTGTGCGCCGAGGTTTATCGCCTCTATCATCTCGTAACGCTCAAGCCCGTAATGTCCGGCGAAGCCCTTGCGGTTCATTATTGCGTCGATTCCGACGGTGTGAGCATCCGTACCCGTGGATGCGCCTATCATGACTATCTTGCGCCCGAAATGCTCCTTGATGTACTCGTTCGTTTCCTCCATGCCCATTGTTTCCTCCTCGACCGTGAGAACGTGAATATTCTCATAATCAACGGAATGGACGACGGAGCCGTATACTACAAAGAATGTAAACTCCTTGTCAAGCGTCTTGGCACATGCGACGTTGGGTTCATCAACGCCCATCTTACGGACGAGCTGACGAGCAGCCTCTACACCACGCTCATCATTCTTTACCGGCAAAGTAAATGAAAACTGTACCTTGCCGTCATTCATCGTATCGCCATACGCCTTGACGCGCGTCGGATCAAACTTGGTATCAAAATCCGCCTTATGCGTGTTATATAATCCGCTTGACATATCTTACAGACTCCTTTTCATAAGCTCAATGAATGGATTGAAGTAGACCGTATCCTTGCGGGTAACTCCGGCAAGACCCTTGCCGCCGTCACGCGAGCGTTTAATATCCGCAAAGATTCCCTTTTCAAGCGTGGCGAACAATCCCATCTTCTCTATCTCGCCCAGCAGGTCTGTCGCCTTCTGAAGCACTTCATTAGCTCTGTTCTCCATTATGCCGCCCTCGCGGAATGTTATATCCTCACCCAGATCGTGCATGGTGTTGAATATGTACTGAGCGTTCTCGATGGATAGAGCGCGGTCACTCATGAACGGAGTATGAATCGCCTCGGTAAGCATACCCAGAAGGTGAAGCTTCTGCCCTGTGAGTATCGTGACTATATTGAACAGCGCATCCTGTACATGACCGCGGAATATGTTGCCCGTCATGAACTTGGTCGGAGGCATGTATTTCAAAGGCGCTTTGGGGAATATCTGCCTTGCCATCTGCGCCTGCGCCAACTCATAAAGAAAGCCGTTTTTTACGTCGGGATTTATCTCGAAGGCATGACCCAAGCCCTGCTGCTCCTCCGGAAGTCCCGCTTCGAGCGCGAACTGCTCGTTCAGAAACTGAGAAGCAAGCACCGTGTGCGCCTCCTCAACAGCGTCAGCGGTCGTCAGATAGTTGTCCTCGCCGGTATTGATTATAACGCCTGCAAAGGAGTTTATTACACGGCTCATATACTGGTCGATTATGGTACGCTGAGGATTTATATCACGGAACAAGATTCCGTAAAGAGCATCGTTAAGCATTACGTCAAGCCTTTCAAGCGCGCCCATTGCCGCTATCTCAGGCATACAAAGTCCCGAACAATAGTTACAGAGCCTTATATAGCGATGCTGCTCCTCTCCTACCTCGTCAAGCGCGGCACGCATGAGCCTGAAATTCTCCTGCGTTGCGTATGTGCCGCCGAAGCCCTCCGTCGTTGCTCCGTAAGGAACATAGTCGAGAAGGCTCTGGCCCGTTGTACGAATAACGGCGATTATATCCGCGCCCTGCTTTGCCGCCGCCTTTGCCTGTGTTATATCCTCATAAATATTACCGGTTGCGACTATGACGTACAGGTACGGGTCTGTTTTATCACCATACTCCGAAAGGTACTCGTTACGCTTGGCGACATTTTTTCTGACGCGCTCGACGGTAGCCTGCGCGACGGGCATTATGACGCCCCTTATCTCCTCTATCGTATGCGTCGGAAGATTTGAAAGATCAATGCTGCCCTCGTCGATTGCCTCGGCAACGCCCTGCGGATCCTTTCCCGTTGCAAGAATGGCGTTTCCAATGAGGTATGCCGCGCCTATTCCAAGTATTCCCTTTTCTGTCATGTGATCGACGACCACATTGGGGAGCGGAACATCAAGAGCGTTTACACCGTCTATTCCAAGCAGACGGCATACGGTACGCTCGACAGTAACCGTAGTATGAAGGTCAATAAAGCTCTGTGTATCGGCAGCGATTTTGCGTGCCGACTCACGCGCCTTATTTACGTTATCCTGATTAAGACGAAGCTTTTCACTCATGCTTTCTGCCCCTTTCAAGACGGGCAAGTCCTTTCGGCTCAAGGGCTATGGAGCCGTCCTTACGACCCTGCTCAAGACCTGCCACGCCCACAAGCTCAGGCTGTTCCTCACGAGCCTTGCGGCATGTCTCACAATGGCAGTCCTCAACATAGTTTTCAGGCTCGGTATAAGTTGTTATAACGCCCTCGAAGTTTCTGAGTATGGTCTTTCTCGGAGTCTGGCTTATGACATAGTTGGGCATTACCGGCGTCTTGCCGCCGCCGCCGGGAGCATCGACAACGAATGTTGGGATGGCATAACCTGAAGTATGTCCCCTTAATCCCTCAATTATCTCGATACCCTTTGAAACGGGTGTGCGGAAATGTGTAAGTCCCATGGATAAATCGCATACATAGATGTAGTACGGACGCACCCTTATGTATACAAGTGCCTGAACAAGCTTCTTCATAACATGTACGCAGTCGTTTACGCCATGCAGGAGAACCGTCTGGTTGCCGAGCGGGATACCGGCGTCAGCCAGCATTGCGCAGGCGCGCCTTGATTCCTCGGTTATCTCATTCGGATGATTGAAGTGAGTATTCAGCCAAATGGGATGATACTTCTTGAGCATATTGCAAAGAGCGGGGGTTATCCTCTGAGGGCAGACGACGGGCGTGCGCGAGCCTATGCGTACTATCTCAACATGGGGTATCTTGCGAAGCTCGGAAATTATGTACTCAAGCTTTTCATCGGAGATCATCAGCGCGTCGCCGCCTGAAAGCAGAACGTCGCGTACTTCGGGATGATTTCTGATGTAATCGAGGCAGCCCTCTACCTGACAATCGGGAACGGCTGTATCATTCTGCCCGGCAAAGCGTCTTCTTGTGCAGTGACGACAGTACATGGAACATTGGTCGGTAACAAGGAACAGAACGCGGTCGGGATACCTGTGGGTAAGTCCGGGAACGGGAGAATCCGTATCCTCATGGAGAGGATCAAGCTGATCTTCGGGAGCCTGATAAAGCTCCGCCGCGTTCGGGATAGCCTGACGCCTTACGGGATCGAACGGATCGTCGGGGTTTATAAGGGAGAGATAATAAGGCGTGATTGCCATGCGGAGCGTTGTAAGGCATTTCTTGACGCCATCCTCCTCCTCAGGAGTCAGCTTTATGTATTTTTTCAAGTCGTCAAGTGTTTCTATGCGGTTGGCAACCTGCCACTTCCAATCATTCCAGAGTTCATCGGGAACGTCCTTAAAAAGTCCGTATGCACGGCTCTGATTAATGGTTATCATAACTGTTTCCTTTCATTATTTTTTTTTAGTTCATATCCGGTTTTTTCAATGCGTTTTCAATATCGAATACAACATCCTTGAACGCAGCACCGTATTTCTCCTGAAGGCTTGCGGGAGCAAAAGCCTGTATCGTATATACACGTTCGTTTTCAACGACATACTTGACGATCCAGTTCTTCTGTATTTCCCCGGTCGTGTTATACTCCGCGGTTTCCTCAAGACTCAGTACGACGTAATTGTCGAATTTCTCAAAATTAAAGCTGTCAACCGTAACCTTGGCGTCCTGAACCGAAAGCCCCAGACATATCTCCATATAATCCCTTGCCTCATCTTCTGTATAGGAAGCAATCTCGGCATATTTGCGGGTGGGTATCCTGTATGTTTCATTGATGGCTTCATAATCCTTATATGATTCAAAGAAATCATATGACAGGACGCCCTTGCTGTCCGGCGTTTTTGAAACGAATGCCGTTTCATCCTCCGACTTTTTGAAGCAATCAAGGTACTTGAATTTCAATGCAGTACCATCGTCAAAATCCAAATAAGCAACCTCGCCGTAATCAACATCCGTCGGGCCTTCGGGGACATATTCCTTTTCCTTTTCACATCCCGAAAGAACTGCCGCGGATAGCAAAAACAGTAGGCAAAGCGAAAATGATATTATCCTTTTCATATTTGTAAACTCCTTTTTAATCCCATGTACTGCGTCCGCAGCACGGCATTTGTTAAATAATGCCCCCGTGCGGAATATTTCAACAACAAACTGCACGGGAGCAATATTTGTTTTCTAATCAGCAATACTTCTCGTCGAAGAGTTTGCGGAGCTTCTCATTCTCACGAAGAACATTCAGAGTTATCTCCGCATGATTCTTTGTGTAGCCGTTGCCGACTATCATTGTGACGTCCTTGCCTACACCCTCTGCGCCGAGAGCGGCCTTTGTGAACGAGGTTGCCATTGAGAAGAAGTAAACGATACCTTCGTCACGAACGGGAAGTATCGCGCTCATCTCGCAGGACTCAACATTGACGCAGCAGATAGAGATGTCATATTCCTTGCCGCCATTTGCCTCAAGAGCCGCCTCAAGAACAGCGATGGGTTCCGTTGCGGAAGCGACGATGACCTTGTTATAAACGCCAAGCTCCATAAGAGCGGGAACCTGAGCGGGATTCCTTACAACGCCTACAACATTGCCGCTGGGGCCGACCTTCTTCATTGCCTCATAGCCGCAGAGAACGCCGGACTTGCCGTTTGCGCCGAGAATGAGAACGCTGTCGCCCTCCTTGGGGAGCTTGCGTGCCTGAGCGGGCGCACCGGCAACGTCAAGAGCTGCAAGAGCGAGTGTTTCGCTCATATCATCGGGAAGCTTGGCATATATGCCGCTCTCGAAGAGAACCGCCTGACCGACTATATCAACACGGTCAATATCCTTATGGATGGCAAGTATCTTGTCAATCTTCAAAGGAGTGAGGGACAGTGAAACGAGGGAAGCTATCTTGTCGCCAACCTTCAGATCACGATCCGCGAGATCCTCGCCTATATAAGCGACCTTGCCGATAAACATTCCGCCGGAACCGGTAACGGGATTCTGCTGCTTGCCGCGCTCAGCGACGATGCCCATTATCATCTCACCGATCTTCTGCTCATCGCCGCCGCAGGCTTCCTCGATCTGAGTGAATGACGCGGAGTCGATGTTGAGGGAGATAACATCGCAGATTATCTCGTTGGAGTAACGCTTTGTCATGTCGTTATCAATCTTCCAAGCTGCCTGTGTGAGAACGCCATGAGGTTCGATAACCCTGTGTGTGCCGTACTTATTGCCTTTGAGTGACATAGAAAAATCCTCCGTGATTTATTTTTTTGTTTTTCAAACGCCTTACAGCGTATTTGACATTTTATGTTTTAAGGTGCAAATTCTATTTCAGGGGCTTGAGGCTCAGTATACGCCTTGCCTCCTCCGGACTTGCTATCTCCCTGCCAAGCTCGCGGGAGAGCCTTACTACCTTTTCAACCAGCTCGCCATTGGACGCCGCCTTGACTCCGCGTGAAAGATAGATATTATCCTCGAAACCGACGCGCACGTTGCCGCCCATTACGATAGTGGGAGCAGCAAGCGTGAATGCCGCTCTGCCTACGCCCGTGCTGGTCCATGTCGCGTTTGCGGGAATGGCGTTTACCATCCAGCAGAGATTCTGAACCGTTGCGGGGGTGCAGCCCTTTACGCCGAGAACGAAGTTGAACTGCATGGGATCTCCGGGAACCTCGCCCTTGCGTGCCATGTCAAGTATGGTGTCGATATGTCCCATCTCAAAGCACTCATATTCGGGCTTAATGCCGTTTTCGATCATGCGCTTTCCGAATACACGCATGTTGGGCATTGTGTTGTCGAATATTTCATCACCGAAATTGCATGTTCCGCAGTCGAGTGTTGCCATCTCAGGAAAAAGCTCCGTGGGCTGAAGACGCTCCTCCGGGCTCATGCCTGTGGCTCCGCCCGTTGAGGGTATCATTATGACGTCCGGAAGCTCAGAACGTATCGCATCCATAACAACACGGAAACGCTCGCGGCTCTGAGTCGGAGTGCCATCATCCTCGCGTACATGTACATGTATTATGGCAGCACCCGCATTATATGCGCTCCTCGCCTCGTTTACCATCTCCTCAATGGTATAGGGAACCGCAGGATTGTGTGTCTTGGTAACTTCGGCACCGCAAATGGCGGCGGTAATTATCAGTTTTTCCATTTTAAATCCTCGTACAATCAGATGTTGTCATAATTTCCGCGTTTCTTATCCTTGGGAACAACACATGTGCCGGAAGCTCTGCATACAACGATGGGCTCCGCCAGCACGTCACACGCGGAATCATTTATATCGGGACGAGGCTGAATGACCTTGCGTGCCTCAAAAACCATCTTGCGGGAGGTATTGCCGATATGTGTGATTTCACCATATGCTTCGATATAGTCGCCCGCAAATACAGGAGCTATAAACTCAACCATATCATAAGCTTTGAAAAGTCCTTCGTCACCATCAAGCTTTATAAGAAGCTCTGTGGCAACATCACCAAACAGCGCAAGCATGTGTGCGCCGTCAACGAGATTCCCGCCGTAATGAGCATCCTGCGCACTCATGCGAAGACGGATGGTGGATGTGATCTTGTTTTCCATAAATACTTCCTCCGTGTGATATTTTATTCAAAAAAGGCGCTATTGTATAATGCCCCGAAAAAGAACAACAGCAATAGCGCACCATTGACGAGCAATGACAGTCGCGCAGCTCTAAGCCGCACGCCCAGATGCGCCCTTAGCGGATAAAGCACACCTTCGGCAAAAGCCCCATTCCTCCCTCACAAACGACCCCGCAGTCAAGCGTGAAGAACTACCTGAACTCTCGCACCTCTATTTTTCTCTATTATATTGTAAAAACAACCATATGTCAAGCGCAATTAAGCTGATACCGATTAACTCTATAAAGCACTTCGCTCCATCGCAGCTTTATGACGAAAAAGCATTGTCCTTCGGCAAATAATATATTTATTTTTCCCGTTGCTTTTTCCATTTATCAGCCGTTTTATTGTTTTTCCTTGTTGCGTTTCCGCTTGTATACGTTTCTGACGTCGGTGGCAGCTTCTTTTGTTTTTCGGGGGGTCCTGTTTTTGTTGAGGTGTTCCGCGCTTTTTATAACGGCTTGGCAATAAGCTTCTGGCTGATCGCCATGTATTTGATTCCTTTTATCTGTGCGCTGACAATATTCGTATCTTCGTTGATACGATTAAAGACTCCGTGTATATTTGCCTCGCTCACGGGATTGATAGTCATGTTTTTGCTGATCGGTTTAAGCCTTTATACGAGATTTCTTGTTCGGTCGGAATTGTTTTCAAACGTACTGTCAACATACGCCGGCATTACGATACACTCGATAATATCGCTTTTCCTATTTGGCTGCATAACAATTCTGTCTCCTTTTACCGTAACATTCAAGCGCGAGTACAAGGCGTTGATGATATTCTCCGGTCTGATACTCATTATCGTTACGCTCTTTCCCCTCTATTCATCCTATGGCGGAACATGGAACATTGAGAGGAATTACAATTTAAACCGCGCTGTATACAGCTTTTTCGTCAGCAATTATGCGATGTATGCGGAAACGAGAATGGTAAGCATTGAGCTTATAGCTCTTATTGGTGCGATAGCCCTGTTTATAGGCGTATCATGCAGGATGAGTTCCCTCTGCCTTATATTCTCATTCGGCGCATTTGTTGGAATGATTTGGTGCTTGTGTTCGCTTTACATATACGCCGACAGCATAGACAACGAACCGTTCAAGTATATATTCGGAGTAAACTCCCACATCACAATTTTCTTCTGGATAACGCTCATGCTTTTCACGCTTTCAATGTTCTGGTCTTCGAGCTTGGCTGTCAAGGCGTTCCGCGAAAAACGAGGACAGCGCTCCGCGCCGGACAAAAAGGGCTTTTTCAGCGCTCTGTTCTCCCGCTCATAATATGCCACAAAAAATTTTTAAAAAGGGGTTTTCCCCTTTTTATTTTTCGTCCAATGTGTTATAATTACTCCCGTACAAATAACGGGGAAAGGATAACGTCAGTTGAAAAAGCATTATCGCAGAAAAAAAATCGGTCGTCGCCGCAGATCGCTTTCTTCAAGCAACTGGGGGCCGATTATAAAACTTTTGTCATGTTTACTCGGTGGACTTGCCGCAATCGGTCTGCTTGTTTTACTGATAATGTTCATACTCGAAGCCGTGTTCAAGGTAGATACTCCTCTCCCTCCGGACGGAATCGTCGCAGGCATATCCAAACTCTTTACAACCGATGACGTTTTGATAGTTACTCCTACGCCCTACTATTCCCCCGTGCCTACTGCAACACCTCATCCCATGGATGAATACAACGCGCAGGAGGAGGAAAAGGAAGTTGTTCTTCCTCAAGAGCAGCAGTATTTCTGGTTTGGCGATCCGTCCTTCAACTCAAACAAGCTCCTCTTTTCGGCGGGTAAAATAGTGGGAAGCAATGTTCAGATGTGTGCTTTGCTTGAATATGATCCCGAATCCGGAGCTGTATTCGAGCTGCCCATAAAGCCGAAGAACGCCAATTTTATTTATCCCGTCAAGAATGACGAATGGCTTGTTTATCTTGATGCAAAATCCAAAGGCGGCGGCGATATATGCGCATACCGCGTTGGGCAGTACAATTCCGATCCCATCATTATAAAGACGGTCTATGTCGGGCAGCCTGAGATAAGGCTTGACGGACACTATATTTCATGGATAGAGCGCACGGGTACAAACAAGGATAAGCTTTTTGTATGTGATCTTGAAACCCAGGAATCCACAGTAATTGCCATGTTCTCCTCATCGTCATACGGAACAAGCTCACCGTATATGTTCGACGGAACCCTCATCTGGGCGTCAGACGGCACAAGTCATTTTGATGACGATAGAATGGCAAGCACGATAAAGCATATCGACCTCAACAGCTCCGGCATAAAGGAATATGAGGTAGACACATATGTTCATAATCCTCAGTTCAACGGACAGTATTTTGTATGGCTTGACGGTCATTACAGTAAGGATTCAACGCTCTATTACGCCAAGGTAACGGATGATAATAAGCTTGAGTCACACGCCATTGAAAGCGGCGTTGTAAACTACGCGATAGATGAAAATTTCGTAATCTACAGCGTCGATGAAGCAATCTATGTATTCTATTTTAATTCCGGAAAGAGCTTCAGGATAACCCCCGAAAGGGAGCTTGCTCAGCTTCTCGGAGCGTCCGAAGGACACGCTATATGGATGGATGTAACAACGCGCCAGCGTGATGTTTTGAAGTACTCATCCATACCGAGCGAATGAGAACAGGGTATTTATAATGGCAAAAGATAAGACTAAATTTGTATGCGGTGAGTGCGGCTATGAAACCGTAAAATGGTTCGGGAGATGCCCCTCATGCGGGAGCTGGAACACGCTTGTGGAAATGACAATCAAGGACACACCCAAGCGTTCCTCAATGGGCTCAGGAGCGGGTGCTGTCAAGCTTTCAAGCGTTGAGGGCAAGGATGCCGCACGTACAAGCACGGGCATTGGCGAATTTGATCGTGTGCTTGGAGGCGGAGTCGTTGCGGGTTCCGTTATACTCATAGGCGGCGATCCCGGCATCGGAAAAAGCACCCTTCTCATGCAGGCGGCAAGCAACCTTCTCCAATCCTCCCCCGTCCTCTATGTTTCAGGTGAGGAATCCAAAGCTCAGTTAAAGCTCCGTGCGCAGCGCTGCGCTGTCACAGGCGATCTGCTTGTGATGACCGAAACGGATATTTCAAGCATCGAAAGCGAAGTCGAGCGCATTAAGCCGTCATTCCTTATAATCGACAGCATCCAGACAATGGTATGTACCGAGGTTTCATCAGCGGCGGGAAGTATCACCCAGATAAGGGAGGTGACAGCCGCCCTGACACGCATTGCGAAGCTAAACGGATGCGCGGTATTCATTGTCGGTCACGTTACCAAGGAGGGCGCGATAGCGGGCCCCCGTATGCTTGAGCATATGGTGGATACCGTGCTGTACTTTGAGGGCGACAGGCATGACGCATTCCGTCTGCTTCGCGCTGTCAAGAACCGCTTTGGTTCCACAAACGAGATAGGAATATTTGAGATGAGCGGTACGGGTATGGTCGAGGTTTCAGACCCGTCCGATATGTTCCTTTCGGGAACAAACGATACCGGATGTGCCGTTACATGTATCATGGAAGGCAACCGTCCCATACTGATAGAGGTTCAATCCCTGCTTTCAACCACCGTTTACGCGAATCCGCGCCGCATGGCTGCCGGCATGGACAACAACCGCCTCATGCTCCTGCTTGCCGTGCTTGAGCGCAGAGCCGGCATAAGGACGGGAGAAAAGGACGTCTATACAAATGTTGTGGGCGGCATCCGTGTTGACGACAGGGGCAGCGATTTAGCCGTCACACTCGCAGTCGCGGGTTCCATATTCGACAAGAAACTCCCCGAAAGAACCGCCGTCATAGGCGAGGTCAGCCTAACGGGAGAGATACGAAGCGTGGACAGAATGGCAAACCGCGTTTCGGAATGCGTCAGACGCGGCTATATCAATATAATTGCCCCGTACTCGTCAAGTCTAAAATCGTTAAGCGGGTTTAAATTGACCACCGTGAGGAGTTTAAAAGAGGCTATTAATATTCTCGGATGAGCAAATTTAAGAAATCTGTACATTTTTTAATCAATATAGCATGAATACATTTTTATAAATGTTTACATAAGAACGAAAAACATTTATAATATGAGTATCTTGTTTAGGAGGAATACAATGTTTAAAAAATCTGTATCTTTTTTACTGTTGGGTTTTATGCTCTTAACGAGCATCCCTTCAATGGAAAATAAACATAAATTATCTCTATAATGAGGGTTAAATTAATGAAAAATATATCATTTATCGTTAAACCACATATTGTATCTTTAATCATAATAATTATTCTGTCAACAGCTATAATGTCTTCCTGTAAGCAAGACGAAGCCATGCAACCCAAACCGAATTTCAGTTTGCAATATCGAATACTTTGGGATGAAAACCTCAGCGGCGAAGAGGTTATCGAGCAGGCAAAAAAGAAAGACTATGACATTGTCTTTCTCAATGCGGTTCAGTTGATGGAAGCTCGCGAAAAGGTCAAGGATATTGCCATAGGTACTTTGGTTGTTTTCGATAAGGTTTCCCTGAATCGTGCGATCCGTTATATTGATTATGATGGCTTTGATATCGAGGAAAGCGAAAACATAAGGGCAAGCTGTCTTTATATTAATGAATCGGACGGCAAACCCATACATGGTGAATTTCAATCCAACGACAGTCCTGATGAGCTGTTGGAAACCATAAGCGAATACTGGTATGAGATACAGGACAGTATAGGAAATCAATAAAACAATACATTAAAAAATGGATCCGCTGTTCAAGGCAGATCCGTTTTTATTATGTCGGCAAGGCATAAGGTGTACGTCATTTTTTCAACAAAAACCCATTGAAAAAAAGCTTGCTTTGAAGTACAATACAAAAAGAATTCTTTCGGAGGCAATAATGAATCGTATACTAAGCATACTTATTGCGGCTTTACTCATGCTGACTTCATTTGTCGTCGTTTACGCCGAAGGGTACTCAAACTCCATTGGAAGCTTTCCCTCCATCGACGGCTTTGATGATCTGTCAGATGCCAAGGTCATGCTCTTTGACGTTGACAGCGGTGCCATGCTTTACCAGAAAAACGCCTGCGCGCAAGCAAAGCCCGGCTCGCTTACAACAATAATGACCGCGCTCCTGCTCATTGAAAACACCCGTGACGGTGACTGGGATACTCCGATACACGCGCTGAAACAAACCAATTCAAGCTGGAGCGAGCGCGGTGCGCAGATGGGGCTGGCTATCGGCGATACCCCGACGAGGCGCGACCTTCTTAACGCCCTGCTTCTCTGCGGCGCGGCGGACGCGGCGTATGTCACCTATGAGCTTGTTTCCGGAAGTGAAGCCGCTTTTGTTGACGCAATGAACGCGCGAGCTATCGAGCTTTCAATGGACAACACTCATTTTGAAAACGGATTCGGACTTGGCTCGAACTCCCATTATTCGTGCGCGCGCGATATGGCGTATCTGACGATAGAAGCCATGAAGCATGATATATTCGCACAGGTTGTTTCAAGCCAAAGCTACACCTGTTCATCGGGATGCCGCGGCATTTTGCTCAACAATTCAAACACGGCTTTGGAATCCCCAGATTGTTTCGGAATAAAGTCCGGCGAGGACAGCGAAAAGGAGCATTGCGCAATAATCGGTTATATCGAAGGCGACGCACGACTTTCCGCAGTTGTGCTTGAAGCCGCCTCCGAATCCTCCGCTTACAGCATAGTTGAAAGGCTTGTTTCCGCAGGCTTCACATCTTACATGACTGAATGCGGTCTGCGCTCATATTCTCCGACAAACGTCATTTTTACGGTGACAGCGGATACCGTTCTTCTGTCCGAGCCGGGAGGAAGCCCGGTAAGGAATGCTGTTTCCGGTGAAAAGCTCCACGTCTGCGGTTCAACCGATTTTAACGGAAATGTCTATTACTGCGTCAATGACAGCGAGGGATATCTGTGGGCGGATTCAGCGGCTCTTTCATTTAACGCCTATGTGAACGACATATTTATTGAAAACGGAGCAGAGCTGTCATGCGAAATTGATACCGGTGCGCAAATAGAAACGAACGCCTTTATATCCACTCGTCACATAATAGAATCGGTCAAGCTCACGATTGCCTTTGCGGACGGAACCCCTGTTTTTACCGACAGCGCGGCTCCCGGCATACATGGAACTTTCGAGCTTGGAAGCTCCGGCATTTCAGAACATCTCAAAAGCATATCCATTCAGGAAGGCGTATACACATGCACCTTAGATATTGAAGCTTCAGCCACAATACCCGGCTGTGAAAGCGTGACAATAAATCAGCGAAACGTCAGCATACTCGCGGTCGGCACGGGAGGAAGCTGTATCTCCTACAACGCCAATTCGGGACAGGACGCCCCTCTCGGCGAATGCTTTTTCGGAAGTACAATCATTCCCCAAGCTGTCCCTTCAAAAACAGGGTGCGTTTTTTCCGGATGGAACACTATGCCCGACGGTACGGGAATGACCTATAATCCCGGTGACGAGGTGCTATCCGATGACTCGCTTACCCTTTATGCGGTTTGGAGTGCGGGAATCAGCTCTTGGAATGCCTCTGTCGAGGCGGCTTATGACAGCTCATTGCGTCTTTCGGGAAGCATAGAAAACCCTGCCGGCATACTTACCATTAGGCTTGCAATACTGGCAGACGACGTCAGCACTTACGAAAATGTATTCCCCTGCGATTCAAATACCGTTGACGCATCCGCATTTACATCCAAGCAGCCCATAGAGCTTGCTCCGGGTGAGTACGTCGTTGAGTTATACGGAATGTCCTCCGACACATCAGAAGAACTCATTTTCAGCCAAAATCTTTCAGTCAGCAGCTCGCATCAAACCGAGCCCGTTCAAACGGCTGAAGCCCTCTCTCCCCAGCCCACTCAAGAGAGCGGTGAATCAGGCTTTTCTTTGGGAAGCATCCCCATATGGGTGTGGTTTGTGCTTGGAATGGCAGTCGTCGCCGGACTCATCTGCGCAATAGTCATCATAATAAAGCGCGGATAACGCATAAAACAAAGTCATCTCCCGTAAAATTTTAAAGAGGGAGGTGACTTCTTTTGCGTAAAAGGATTAATCTTAGGGGAATATCCGATCTTCTGCTGACACTCCTTGTCATATTCGGCACGATCAGCCTTGCCTGGATTGGGTTGACGGGAACCAAAAGCGTCCCCGTTTCCGCCGAGCCGGCTGAAGACCTTTCAAACATTCCGTCGGACGCGCTTGTAATACTGATAGATGCCGGACACGGCGGATTTGACGGCGGTGCTGTCGGATCAAAAACCGGAGTTGTGGAGGCCGATCTCAATCTTGAGGTTTCCAAGAAGCTTGAAAACGAGCTGACTTCGAGGGGCTGCTACGTTATAATGACAAGGTCGGATGCTGATGCCATAGGTGAAACCAAGAATAAAGATATGCAGGCGCGAAAAGCCCTTATGCAGCTTGAGAGAGTTGATATCGTCATCAGTATCCATATGAACAAGTTCAAGGACAGCACGGTGTCAGGGCCCATGGTTTTCTATATGAAGGGTTCCGACAGAGGGCGTTTGCTCGCCGAAAGCGTTATCTTCTCCATTTGCGAAAAAACAGGCAGACCACAGCGTGCGGCAAACCCCGAAGACCTGTTCGTTTTAAGAGTTCCCAAGGCGCCGTCAATACTTGTCGAATGCGGATTTCTTTCAAACTCCGAAGATGAGAGCCTGCTTGTGACAACCGATTATCAGCAAAAGCTTGTAAAAGGCATAGCAGACGGCATCGCAGATTTTCTCGCAAACGAAAAAAACGGTGATACGGAATAGCGAAGAATCCGCAAGCCCGTATTATCGCATATTCCCGTAAACAGCATCGGCTTTCCCTCACTATACAGAAGTTCGGAAAAGCCGATGTTTTTCAATATTGGATTCATTTTTTCAAAAGCGCACCAAGCAATATGTAATGCTCAGGCAGCCGTCCATCGGACGCCCAGACTACCTCCTCATTAAAAAGCTCCTTTAAGCTTTTGACTACATCTCCGCCTATGGATTCGACGGAATACCTCTTTTTTTCGGGATGAACGCACGGCTTATCGGAAAGCCTTGCGCATTTCTCGCAGAAGTCACAGCCGCCGGCCGAGAGCGCGGTACTGCCCTCGTATTGCCTTTCCATATCAAACAGCTCGTCAAGCATGTCCCTTTTTACCGGCTTTAGCAGACCGTAGTACGCCTTTTTAAGCTCATCGGGTTCATAGACCTTATCGAGCATCTCCTGAGGCACAATGACCTTTTTACCGTAAAGCAAAACAGATGAGCAGTCGTTCCAGAAATCCGAAACGTCAAAGTCATACGGAGGACATGCCCATGTCCTGCCATATCCCTTACACCTCATACAGCAGCCGGCAAATTTGGGAATATCGACATACCCGGCAACAAACTCAGCACGGCTGATCTCCTTTTTCAATGTTATAATTACGGTATTCATCAGCTTTCCCCTCCGGCGGCTTTCTTCTCCGTCAAACAGCCCTTTACTTCGTTTAAGAGCTGAGTATCCGTGACTATTCTGAACTCCGGCAGCTTAAAAGCCTCACCCGTATGCTCAAGATAATGTATGAGAATATCATAATAATCCCCAAAGGCATTATACTTCTTGGCAATCCTCGGAAGTATTTCCTCATGTATCAGCCTGAGTGAAGCATTCGGATCAGCCTGTATAACCTGCTCGCGTACAAGTGACATCAGCTCTTTATAAGCCTCATCCTCTGTCATTGTGCGCTCTATATAGTAAAAATCGCCCAAGAGTCCGTAAACATAGCGTTTGGCGTCATAGTATCCGAGCGAGATATTATAGGCAGACTGCACCGGCGAAAAGTTCATCGTCTGCCCAAGCTTTCTTTTGGGCTCAATATAGTCTATCGAAACATCCTTGCCGGCTTTTACCTTTTTCTCTCTGCCGAAACCCCCGGACAGGCGTATTGCTATAATATCCTTATAACCGCGTTTTATGAGCGGAGTAATGGGAAGACTGTCCGAAAAGCCACCGTCCGTATAACGCTTTCCGTCCGTCAGCGGCTCGTTCTTGAAAGCGGGATAGTATGCGCTCGCCAGGAGCATATCGCATATCTCCTCGGTTGGAAGCGTTCTCATGTCTATATCCAGACCCTTCTTGTCGGTAAGCGAGTACGTTACCACAATAAAATCCACGTCGGCATTTTTGATTCTCAGCGGGTCAATCATCCTGTGCATGTTTTCCCTTAACGGCGTCACGTCAAGCCCTCCGCCCCTGACTATGCTCATTGCCTTTCTGATAGAAGACCTTATCTCCTTTGCCGTAGCCTCATGTTCAAAGAGCTTGTTCATTATCTCGTCATCGACGTCCATTATATCCGAGAAGCGTATGTTTCTCCAGAGTGCCTCCGCACCATCCAAATCGCGCATCGCCATCATCGCTCCATTGAGCGCACCGACCGAAGTACCGCTTACCGCATTGTATTTGAGCCCTTCCTCAAGCAACGATCTCCAGACGCCAACCTCATAGCCGCCCTTTGCTCCGCCGCCTCCGAGCGCAATGGCATATGTCTTATTGAAGTCAATGAGCTTGCGCATATTACTCCTCCCGTAAAACCAATACAAAATAAAAACTCATATTCAATGCAGTATTGATGTTATTCTTTCGTAACCGCCTCGATTATCTTCTCAAGTGCCATTCCCCTCGACGCCTTTACAAGGAGCGTATCTCCTTCACGCAGCTCGCGCTTTATCAGATCGGCTGCCTCGGCATTTGAAACATTGTAAACATTCTCAAGCCCTGCAGCCCTTGCGGCTTCGGCAATCCTTTTTGCGGAGCTGCCGACAGTAATAAGCAAATCAATTTTCAATTCCGCCGCCGCTCTTCCGACGTTTTCGTGAAGCTCATCCGACCTTTCTCCAAGCTCAAGCATATCCCCAAGCAAAGCTATCTTGCGGCCCTCTGCCTTTGCAAGCACATTCAGACTTGCAGTCATTGACGTGGGACTTGCGTTATAGCAGTCATCTATTATAACCGCTCCCCTGTAATTGATGCGGCTCATGCGTCCGCTTATTGTGACATAGCTTTCTATGCCTTTCTTTATTTTGTCTATGGACAAGCCCAGAACATGTCCTGCCGCCGCCGCGGCAAGGCTGTCAAGCACCATATGCCTTCCCGATGCCGGAAGGAGTACGTCAATGCTTTCATCGCCTATGCTGAGCTTAAACGACGTCGAATCCATGCCATGATAAACAATGTCGGACGCGGTTACAAACGCATGGCCGTCAATGCCGTAGTACACAGCTTTTTTGCCATCGGGAAGCTTATAGCCCGCGAGCTTGTCATCCTCGGCGTTGAGAATAAGCGTATCCCCCCTCATGTTGGCGACAAGCTCGGTTTTGGCTCTCAGGACGCCGTCACGGTCTACGAGATTCTCCGTATGTACATTCTCGATGTTTGTGAATATGGCAATATCCGGCATGGCTATAGCGGAAACCCTTGTCATCTCACCGAAATAGCTGATGCCCATTTCAAGCACGGCTGCCTGATGCTCCTCGGTAAGCCTGAACAGCGTTAGAGGAAGTCCAAGCTCGTTATTATGGTTCTTCTCCGTCTTGAGGACATTGAAGCCTTGCGAGAGGACACTTGCCGTCAGCTCCTTGACGGAGGTTTTTCCGACTGAACCTGTAACGCCAACAACGGTAACTCCGCTCTTTTTTCTTATATAAGCTCCTATAGCACCAACCGCCTTATATGTGGATGGGACAATTATCTGCGGAACGTCAACATCCACCTCATGTTCTACAACGGCACAGCTTATCCTGTCCGCAATGCCCGCAATGTAGTTGTGTCCGTCCGCTTTCTCACCGACGAGCGCGATAAACACGGAGTTCTCCTCTGCCTGACGGCTGTCGATTACAATGCTTTTAACGTCCGCGGAAGGCAATTCTCCCTTAACGCTTCCCGAAACGGCTTCGACAATCTCTTTCAAATCAATCCTGATCATATTTCTTCATGCTTTCATCAATTATTTTCTGGCACAACGACGGAAAATCAATTCCGACTGCCGCTGCTTCCTGCGGCAAGAGGCTCGTGGGCGTCATACCCGGAAGGGTATTGGCTTCAAGCGCATACACATCCTCGTTTTCCGTCATAATGAAATCCGTCCTTGAATATGCCGACAGCTTCAGCTCGCGGTGAACGGCAAGAGCGGCTGTCTGCATCTTCTTATGCGCATTCTCGGAAATAGCGGCGGGACATATCTCCTCCGTCATTCCCTGCTGATACTTGTTTTTATAATCATAGAATCCGGTCTTGGGACGAATCTCTATGGCGGGAAGCGCAATATCGCCAAGTATGCTAACCGAAAACTCACGTCCCTTTATATACTGCTCAACCACTATCTTAGGCTCATAGCCAAGGGCAAGGTTCAACGCCCCCTCCACCTCCGATTCATTTGTCACAATGGATACTCCTACGGATGATCCTCCGCAGGCAGGCTTGACAACCATTGGCAGTCCAACATTCTCCAAAACGGAGCTTATAATGCCATCCTTATTGTTCCTATACTCATCCCTGCAAATTGAAATGCCCTTGGACATTGTGACGCCCTCGACGCCCGCAAGTATCTTCTTGGTGAATACCTTATCCATGGAAACCGCACAAGCCTTCGAGCCCGACCCCGTATACTTGATGCCAAGCAAATCGAATGCCGCCTGAACAGTGCCATCCTCTCCCGCTCCTCCGTGCAGAGCGTTGAAAACCATATCGGAGCAGCGGCATACGTTCAGAACGTTTTCGCCAAAATACTCAGGGTTCTCAAGCAATTTCTTTATGTCAGGCGCGGTATCGCTTATCGACGCAACGCTGTCATCACTCGTTGAGGTAAACATGCGCTCATAATCATCATGCAGTCCCAACGCCGAATCAACCAGCGCAACCTTATGTCCCGCCAATCTCAACGCCTTGGCAACCTGTGTGCCTGTTGATATGGAAACATCCCTCTCAGGACTTTTCCCGCCGCAAAGAACAGTAATATTCATAAACAAAAATACATCCCTTTCCTGTACTTAACATATAAATCCATTATAATTATACCAGATATGCTTTAATTATGCAATTAAACCATCCCAAAACATTCTTATATAATTATGATATAATATTGACGTTTGGGATAACAAAATGTATAATGAAGTACGAACTTGGAGGTGTGCAGCATGAGTTGGTATGTTATTGCGATAATAGTAATAGTTGCGCTTGGCGTGTTGGCGACGGTTATCCATATTGTCCGTTGGATCAATCTTTTGGGCAATTCAGCCTCATCCCTTATAAATCAGATAAAGCTCGCGCAGGTGAAGGAGGCAACCGTTCCGAAATCACTTTCAGCCGTTGAAAAATTCGTCATGCCCCAGTTATTAAACGATTTTCCCGAATTCAATGTCGCAGCGGCGATAGACAGGGTGAAAGCCGATGCGGCATTATTCTACAGAAGCGCAATCGAAAACAAAGTCCTTTTTTCGGATAACACAACCACCGCCCTGCTTGAAAATCTCATACTGCCCAAGGACGTCAAGGGGAATATAATCATCCACAAGGCATCTCTTTCAGCTTACAACAAGTTAGGGCATGACCGTATTCTCACATATCAGGCTTCCGCCGAATACATGGACACGTCCGATACCCGAAATCAAAAGAGGCTCATACTCAAGTACATCGCCGCCTCGGATGATGATTTTTCGCAGAATATCCATACGTTCACATGCCCCAACTGCGGCGCACCGGTTCCCACAATCGGCGATAAGGTATGCAAATACTGCGGCATTGCTTTGCAGACCTCCACAAGCCTCGGTTGGTATCTGATGGATATAAGGGAAGGGTAAGCTTAATGGAAAATGATCACCGTCATTTCTCATGCTTTCTGTTTGAAAGCTTTGATGCTCATGCGGAATCCGGTAATCCTCTTAACCCAAGGAACCTGCTGAACGCGTCTGTTGACAGCATACTCTCGTGGACAGCCGATACTCCGACAGAGCGGCGAACATTTCATGCCGCCTGTAAAAGGTTTGGTGAAGATTCGATTACGCGGCTTATTGACAGCGGTATTCTGAGAAAGGATAATCAAGTCCTTTTCTTTGATACCCCTGTTTTTTTATCTGAAGACGCGGAAAAGCTTGCCTCATTCTTTTCTGTCGCGGCAACCCGTTTTGTGCGTTTGATTAGAGAAAAGGAACAAAAACTATATGAGCTTGCCGGAGCTGTAAAGAACGGATTTTCGGCACAGATTAATCTTTATCACATAATCTGCGGAATGTGTTTCGACGGTCTGTTTCTGGATAGGCTGTCGGAAGCAGGCATATTGTCGAATAGCCGATGGCACAAATCAGGATTGGATTATCTGGCTGTCATTTACGAAAAATGCTCCGTCCTCGAACGCTTTTCAAACAATCTCTTGTGCAGTTACAATCGAATTCAGAATGATGTTTGCGCATTGCAATCCTTCGGTGATGCGAATGGGAGCCGTCTGGATTGCTATCGGTTTTTCCGATTAAGGGAAAAGAATCTCCTCCCGCCTGAGTTTGCTTCAATAAAGGAGACAGCGGCAGATTTGAGTGAAGACGATCTTCTCATCGGCTTGAGTGACATCTTGAACAAAAAGCATGTTGATCCTATGATAGCGCAGTCATTGGAATCCTTCGGCTATCTGAAAAATGGGCATATCTGCGTTCCTGTATTCAGCCGAAAGGATTCCGATACCATCCGTACGATAGAATCCTTTTTGGAAGACATTTTGCTCCGTCCAATCGGCGAATGGCTTTCCGACCTGAGTGCTTTGAAAATCACCGCTGTATCGCACGGCGTTGCCAATGGTGAAATCGCAAACGAGTGCTGGCACATATTGTTTGGCTGTATGAATGAAATACTCGTCAGTACCGGCGTTGTTGCGAAACCGCCGTTCAAAGCCGGAGAGGGCAGATATTTACAGAGCATTGAAGTTTACCGATAGCTCCAAATAAAATCATCCTGCAAGCCTTAAACTTGCAGGACTCGACTACGGACAAAACCAGCAAGATCGCAAGCTTTGCCGTAGTCTGAAACACTTTTAATCAAGCTTCTTTTCGTCCTTTCGGTACTCGGCAAATAAGCAAATGCAAAATACCACGAACAGAAGCAGCATTACCGCTGCCAGCACCGCAGACGGGAAGAGCCATCCGACCGTTATTGCGGCAATGGTTATTGTTACCGAAAAAAATAGGTAGACATTTGAACAGTAAAGCCATGCGAAGGGGAAAAGATGCGCGCCTGTTACCACCGCGTATGCCATCAGCATTTTTTCCGGGCATTCGTAAAACATCCACACCGATATAGGTATATATAGTATCTGATTCATGGCAAACATAATGCCCGGAATCGACAGCGGATTGCTTCTTTCAAAGAAGTTCACCTTTATCAGCCTTGCAAACAGCATTGCTATCATAAATATAGGTGCGCTGCAAACAATTGTGAGAATATTCTTGGTTGAAATCGTCAGCTTCGACGTGTGCAAAAGAAAAACCGTTGTCCAAATTAAAGCTGCTGATAACAAAAAATGCAGACCTTTTTTCTGGCTATGAGCTAAATCACGTCTCATTTCCGCAAGTAGACAATTCTTTACATTGCTCTCCATTCTATTCACCTTCCCTTTTGCGTTGATACTCTCTAAGCTTTTCCGTATAGATTACGTCCTGTTTGGCATAAACGTATTTGTCAATAAGAATGCACATTATGTACAGCACAAGCATTATGCCGATGAATGCAGCCATCAGGGGTAATGTTGTTTCACTTAATGTGAATAATCCTGACAAGAAGAAGGATACAAGCTCATATAAGGCAAATGAGGCGAAGAAGCCTGACAGCCGCCCCATAAAGCGCATTTTTTTAAACGGTAACGGTGAGAACCATATGCAGAATATCAGCACTCCTCCGCACGCAAACAGGAACATTTTATTGAGTGCGCTCAAAGGAACGTATTCAATTCCGTTTATAAGACAGATTAAAATACCGAGTATCAGCAGCCATGTGACACAGAAAGCTATTCCGTTCCTGAGCCATATGAAGAATAGTTTTATATCGCCTTTTGAATACCTCATTTTCCCTCCTGAATTTTCAAAACATTGCGAAGCCTTTTAATGTATGAGCGGGAAACTATCAGCCTCTCGCCATTTTGCATTGTAGCCATAACCGTGCGATTCAACTGTGGCCGCAGCGAGTGAACCCTGTTTAAATTCACGATAACTGATTTTGATATTCGCATAAACCCAAACTCTTCGAGGGAGCTGTCTATCTCATAGAGGCGCATTCCTATCTCGAATACGTCATTGGCAGTATACAGAAAAGTTCTGTCGTCAACCGTTTCAAAGTAATAGACGTCGCTCGCCTCAATATAGAAGGTCTCACCACCCTTCTTTGCGCAGAGCTTATGTTCAAAAAGCTCCAAATGCCGCTTTAGCCGCATAACATAGTCGTCCTTGCGCTTACAGTAAATATCAATTTGCAATTCCTTCGACTGCTCATGGATGCAAATTCTCATATCCCACCTCCAATGTTTGATCGTTAATGAAAGCCGGTTTCCATAAACCTATTGTACTGAGCACTGCCGGATAAATCAATGCTTTCATGCCATGATGTACGTTTTCGAGGTATAAGAGGGCATAAAAGCGGTGCGTCCCCGTTATTTGGGTAGCGCACCGCTTGCATAATCATATTAATTACATAATATTTTACATCACCTGTCGCCAAGGTATTCTTCAAGGCATATTTTTCTTGTATAGAGCTGCTCCGCAATCGACTTGCCAACATAGCGCAAATGCCACGGCTCATAGAAAATGCCGGTTATATAACCCTTGCACGCGGGATAGCGGATAACAAATCCATATCTGTGCGCGTTTTTGCTTATCCACATTCCTTCCAATGTTTCTCCAAAGCCCATATTGCAATACGGATAATGTGTAGAGCATATATCAATGGCCAGTCCCGCGCAATGCTCGCTTGCGTCCCCCGGCAATGTTCCGACGGGATTTGTATAGGGACTCATACCATAGCCCGGCTCCTCCTGAACATGTTTGTTCCACATATACCATTGGAATTCCTGCGTTCTAAAAGCATTGTTGATAATGAATTTGCAATCTATGCCCTCGTTCGCCGCATCAATGAACATCTCCTTTGCCATTGTTGCGACCTCGACCTGTATCAATGTTTGCTCATCCTCAACTTTACAGACATCGCCAAAGAACGCCTTCGCGTTGATAAGATTATGCGGCATGTAATCGCTGTCAATACGATGCTCGAAATTGACAAGCATGATCTTTTCATCTTCGGTCAAAAAACCATCCCGCGAGACGGTATCCGGGGTATTATATGTGTAATGCGCATAAATATCCCATGTTGGCAACGGAGTATCGCTGACCGGAAGCAGCGTCGGAGAAGGAACCTCTGTGATAAGCGGAAGCTCTGTACTGTATGATCCCTTCAGCCAATCCGGAACAGGTGTCGGCAGTTGTGTCACAATCGGGGTATTCTCGACCGTTGTATTGTTTGCATAGGGCAGCGGCGTCGGCTGCACATACGGAAGCGGCGTTGCCTCTGCAAGCTTTCTCGGCAGGACTACAACATAATCCTTTATACCATTACATCCGATAAATTTAAAAACAAAATAGACCACCACCGCCAAAGCTACAATAATCAGAAGATACTTAAACCATTTTCCACGCATAGTGCGCCTCCGCTTCAGAAATATATCTTGTACATTATATCACCTATGGCATAATATGTCAAATTTTAAATGCCAAAACAGTAAAAATGGCATATATATGCATTAATTATCGTACAAACTTTCCGAAAGCTTCTCGGAAATATTGACATCGGCAGAAAAAACAATATAATGTATTTGTGGTTTTTTGCCTATAGAAAAATAAAGGAACGGTTATAAATGCACGATTATACAGTCAGCGATATAAAGGTTATGGAAGGCTTGGAGGCTGTCAGGGTTCGTCCCGGCATGTACATAGGAAGCACGGGCAGTCGCGGACTTCACCATCTTCTTTGGGAGATAGTCGATAATTCCGTTGACGAGGCAGCAAACGGCTTTGCCGACTCCGTCAGCGTAACATTGGAGAAGGACGGTTCCGTATCCGTTGAGGATAACGGTCGAGGTATACCCGTCGGCATACATGAAAAGCTTGGGGTATCAGGCGTCGAGGTTGTATTTACCCAGCTCCATGCCGGAGGAAAATTCGGCAATGACAGCTATGGGTATTCGGGTGGTCTGCACGGCGTTGGAGCGTCCGTCGTCAATGCCCTCTCAGAGTATGTCAAGGTCGAGGTTGCAACCGGCGGCAAGCTGTATTCCATGAGCTTCAAGAGCTATGAGGATGCCGAAGGCAATATGCACTCCGGTATCCCCGACGCGCCGCTTCAGGAGCAGGGACGTACCCGACGCCAGGGAACAAAGGTCATGTTTTTGCCCGATAAGAGGGTTTTTGAAACAGTTGAAATGAACTTTGAGATAATATCCAGACGTCTTCGTGAGCTTGCATATCTGAACAGGAATGTTCGCTTCAAGCTCCTCGACCAGCGCGAACGCGGCAACGCAAAGGAGCGCGAATATTTTTTTGAAGGCGGAATCTGCGATTTTGTCAAATACCTTAACAATGACAAGGTTCCCCTCTATGATGAACCGCTGTACATATTCGGAAAAAAAGACGGTATTGTGGTTGAAATCGCCATGCAGCACAGCGACGGTTATTCCGAAAACGTCTTTTCATATGTCAACAACATACCCACGACGGAGGGCGGTACTCACGAAACGGGCTTCCGCTCCGCGCTTACCAAGATAATGAACGATTATTGCCGCAGGGTCGGGCTTCTTAAAGACAAGGACGCCTCCCTCTCAGGCGAGGATTTTCGTGAGGGTCTGACGGCTGTCATCTCTCTCAGAATGAAAAACATACAGTTTGAAGGTCAGACTAAAACCAAGCTCGGCAATACCGAGGCGCGTCCTGCCGTCGAAGCGGTGATGACCGAATACCTGCCCACAATCCTTGAAGACCTCAAGAATGCCCAGCTTTCAAGCATGATAGCCGACAAGGCGATCAAGGCGGCAAAGGCACGCGAGGCGGCAAGAAAAGCCAAGACCATGGCGAGGGAAAAATCCAAGCTTGAGAACGCTCCTCTTGTAGGAAAGCTGTCAAGCTGCACGGGGCGCGATCCCAAACAGAATGAGCTTTTCATAGTCGAGGGCGACTCCGCCGGAGGCTCCGCGAAACAGGGGCGTGACAGGCGTTTTCAGGCAATACTTCCCCTGCGCGGAAAGGTTCTGAATGTTGAGAAAAAGCGCATCGAGCAGGTACTTGAGAATGAGGAGCTGAGAAGCCTAATAACGGCTCTCGGTACGGGCATAGGCGAGGATTTCAATATAGATAATCTGAAGTACGATAAGGTCGTTATTCTATCCGACGCCGATCAGGACGGAGGTCATATAAGGGCTCTGCTCCTCACATTCTTCTACCGATACACAAAGGGACTCATAACCGACGGCCATGTATACATCGGTCAGCCCCCTCTTTATAAGGTTCAGAAGGGCGATCAGGCTATTTACTGTCAGGATGACCGCGAGCTTGAGCAGGTTACAAAGGGTATGCGCGGCTATACGCTTCAGCGGTACAAGGGACTTGGCGAGATGAACCCTGAGCAGCTTTGGGAAACGACCATGGATCCAAAGAACAGAACCATGGTTCGCGTCAGCATCGAGGATGCCGCAACGGTCGAGCATCTTGTAACCCTACTCATGGGAGATAAAGTCGCCCCGCGCAAGGAGTACATATCCGAATTTGCCGATTTCAACAAGGATGACAACTTTACAAGCAAAGCTAAGCTTGATATCTGATTCTTTTTTAAAAAACAAAACAAGCGGGTTTACGCACAAGGCGTTTTCCCGCTTGTTTTATAACGCAAAAAAGCAGCCGTTATAGTAAATGCTGATTAAATCAGAAAGCTCTGATAGTATTGATATTGCGACCAGAGGGAGCCGCGTGCGTGTAGTGTTAAGAAATCGCAACAGTGTTGCGATTTTAACGGAACGCCGAAGCAGCTATGCTGCGAGGGAAGCGTACGCGCCGCA
>CADAGD010000027.1 GCA_902787375.1 uncultured Eubacteriales bacterium | reverse complement strand
GATATCACACCTTTGAGGGCTTCTCGTCTATGATCTACCTTGTCGCAGGCAAACTGAAGCTCGCTTGTCTGAATCCGTTACGATAATGGGAGTAGAGCCCTGAAGCTGGAGGCACTTTCGAGGCAGGGGAAGCGGACGGATCTATCTTCCGACCAACTTGGTCCGAAGTTAGACGATGGAACTTCTACACAACTTGTGGAGAAGCTGCTTTCAGTCGAAAAGGTTGGCGCGGAATCCAATGAAAGCAGAGAAACCGTTCGCCGCTACATCCGTCTGACGCACCTCATCCCTCCGCTCCTTCGCATGGTGGACGAGGAACGCATCGCGTTCACTCCTGTGGTGGAGCTTTCGTATCTCTCGCAGGAAGAGCAGGAGATGCTTTTCACCGAGATCGGCGTAACGCTCGCTACGCCATCGCTGTCGCAGGCGTGCCGGCTGAAAAAGCTCAGCGGCGAAGGGAAGCTCAATGAGGACATGATCGCTGCGATCATGGCGGAGGAGAAGCCCCAACAAAAGGAAAAGGTCAGCGTTCCGCTCTCCGCTCTTAAGGGCAAGGTCCCCGAGAGCTATTCCGACAGAGAGCGCACGGAGTTCATTATCAAGGCCGTCGATCACTATTACCGCCACCTTATGCGGCAAAGGGAGGTGAGGTAATGGAAGAGAACGAAAAAAGGATCGAGCTTGACGACGGTATGCGTTTTATAGGCACGAAGGAGATCGCGAAGCTCATGGGCTGCTCCGTCCCCGTCGCCCGTCAGATCATGCGCCGAAAGGACTTCCCGCTCATCATGTGCGGTAAGAACCTTCGCGTCATGAAGTCCGAGTTCATCAAGTGGGCATCCGAGCGGCGCGTCTGACGCGGCACATTTGAACGGGACACGGGTACTTCGTACAATAACCGTGTCCCATCATACAGAAATCGGAGGAACAATCATGAGTAAAAATACGAAGAAAAAGAAAGGCAACGGCGAGGGCAGCGTTTACAAGTACAAAAACGGATACAGAGGCCAGATCGTCGTCGGGACCGATGATGAGGGCAAGCCAATCCGCCGAAGCGTGACAGGCAATACGATCAAGGAGGTCAATGAAAAACTTACCCTTATCAAGAACAGCATGATCACGGGGACCTATATCGCGCCGGACAGGATCACTTTGCCCGAGCTGACGAGACAGATGCTAAAGGATGACCTGAATATGAACTATATCCGGGAGAGCACTCATTACAGGCATATCGAAACGCTCAAGCGCATCGAGGCGGATCCTTATATGAGGACGACTCCGATACAGAAGCTCAATTATACCGGCGTCAAGGAATACCTGCTCACTGAAACGCGGGCGGCGCAGAGCGTGATCGACAAGATCTACATGATGATACAAAGGACTATGCGCGAAGCCGTCAAAAGAAAGATCATCACCGTCAATCAGCTTGAGGATATCCGAAAGCCGAAGTCGGTACAGCACCGTGAAAAGGTGCGGGCTCTGACCAAAGACGAGCAGATCAGGCTGTACGAAGTGCTTACGACGGAGGATATCAACTATTCCTATCAGATGCTTCTTTCCATGCTGACCGGTATGAGAATGGGCGAGGTCAACGCGCTTACGGTCGACGATATAAACCTGAAAATGAAGACGATCAGCATCAGCAGGACCATCGCCAGAGATCTTAAAGGCGCCGCCTTTGTTTCGCAAACCACAAAGACCGAAAACGGCACCCGCGTCATCCGCATTCCGGAAACGGCCTTGCCGCTCGTCCGGGAGATCCTTCAATGTGCCGAAGACAGCAAATACCTGTTCCTTCACAAGGGCAAACTTATAAACACATCACAGGTAAATATGCAGTTTCAGCGTGTCATAGAGAAATATGGTATCATTGACAAAAAGGTCAAGGGCAAGGTCTCGCTCCATTCGCTTCGCCATACCTTCGCGACAAGATGTATCGAGGCGGGTATGCAGGCAAAGGTGCTGCAGCACATTTTGGGGCATTCGGATATCAGGATCACATTAAACACCTACTGCGACGCATTCGAAAGCTTCCAGCGGGAGAACATCGCGATAGCAGATGAATACCTTGCGGGGATGGGCATAGGAAGCGGAAATCTGCGGCTTTTGAAGACCGCAGGATAAAACTATTCGGCAGGAGACTTCGCCCGTATTCGGGCAGGTCTCCTGTCTAAAGGATATGCTGTGGATGCTTTACCTCTGTATTCGAAGCACTGTATTCGCAGTCCAAAACGGTTAAGTGATCCTGAGTTCAATTGAATAAGCTTCCGTTGCACACCGGTTGCACACCACCGCTTAAAAAATCCAATAAAAGCAAGGACTATTCAGTAAATTTTCTGGCCGACCGCACCATAGCGAGTATTGACTACGGATTTAATGTCAATGCTCGCTTTTCTTATGCCTTTTTTATTCGCCTGCGGCATACGGGATGTATTAGACTGCTATGCACTTTCTCGTATCCTGTACGGATATTGCTTTCGTGATAATCTCTACCAAGACTGATACAATCTTCGAAACGGTAGTGAATAACGACCAACTGTCGATGATTCTTGCCCTATTCTTTGCTGATTTCATTGTCCGGGAACCTCCTTTCCCGGACTTAATTCTATCCCTTCTCGCTTCCCATGGTAAATTCCGCTTCAAATTCCACTATGGAACTTACTTTGGGAATTCACTGTACTATTCTTCTGCACTGTTTTCCAAAAACATTACTTCCAGGTGTTCCATATCAAGCAGGTTTGTAGTATAATCTTCACAGAGCATATTCTCTCCTCCTGTAGTTTGGTTTTGCTTTTCTCTATTCTACATCTTTTTGGAGAGTTATGCTCCTCTTTTTTTCTCTTTACCCCAATCTTTAGTATAGAACCCTTTTGCATATCCGAATTGAACAGGCTGAAAAGTGAAGGATCGGCTTCCTTCGCTTTTCCTTCTCAGTCTGATTGCAGCATTTTTTATTCCAAGAACGAAATGCATCAATTCTGGATCGTATTAAAGAAGATTATGTCCCGTTGAAAAACACGTAGAAACATGGTATACTATATTTGGAAAAACAGTTTTTTAGGAGCACTTATATGATCGATCAAATACCAAAAATATCAGCCGTTTATTACGGACTGTTGCAGTCCGGCTATGACTTTTATTCCTTTGAGCATTCAGCCGAGCATATCAGGAGATTACAGGCGTTTTGCAAGCAAAAACCGTCTTTTGCTTTTTTCCAAAGAGCCAGACAGAACACCTGTGACGTATACCCTTACTGGCCCCGCGCTTTTATATTGGAAGCCGCTTCATTTGTCCTCAATGGCAGCAATACGGGCTTT
Organism: uncultured Eubacteriales bacterium; assembly: GCA_902787375.1. GTDB lineage: Bacteria > Bacillota > Clostridia > Christensenellales > CAG-138 > UBA3857. The sequence continues at coordinate 15,741 of CADAGD010000027.1, read as the reverse complement.
CAGGATCTCGAATCCTTTCGAAGGAAGCTCATGTCTGCCTGCAATATTACAGAGAAAGAGCGCGATGAATCCTTATGGGACTGGTTGGCGGATTTTCCGCAGGCACTGGCTTCTGTTCTTTCTGACGGCTCGTTCTCCGAATACTTGGAATGGGAGAAAAAATGGATATCCGAACAGGAGGCTGTTTGCGGCGAGGAAGTATGCTCAATTCGAAAATGCCTTGAAATACTTACCGGCCTGTATCAATCTCCTGTACAGAAGATCCGAATATGTATCAATCCCATTAAGTGCGTCTACTCTTTGGACTATCACTTGCTTGGTGACTGCTTCGTTTTTACTTCCGGCGCATTGAGAGCAGATTCCGTGATCCATGAATATCTCCACCATGTAGTGCATCCTTATGTGGAGCAGCGGAAGGCACTTGTGTTGGAGAATAATACCGTCAACAGTCAAATTGATGGGTCCTATTATCTCTCGGGAAACGACGATGGATCGATCAATGCGTTTGAAGAAACTGTTGTCAGAGCACTAACAGAAGAGATCATGAAAGGTAATTATCCCGAGGACCTCCCGGCATATTTGGATAACTCACTGAAGCAGAGTCGATTCGAAAGGTAATTTTGCAAAGCCCTGTTACCGGTTGTCTGGACGACAGAATAAGAAAGCGAACAAATTGTTATTTGTGAGGGAGGTAGAACGGGATGTATTCGACTGCTATGCTCTTTCTCGTATCCTGTACGGATATTGCTTTCGTGATAATCTCTACCAAGACTGATACAATCTTCGAAACGGTAGTGAATAACGACCAACTGTCAATGATTCTTGCCCTATTCTTTGCTGATTTCATTGTCCGGGAACCTCATTTCCCAGACTAAATTCTACTACTTCTCGCTTCCCATGGTAAATTCCGCTTCAAATTCCACTGTGGAACTTACCTTGGGGACTCGCTCTCATATATATTTTGGCAATAGGAAAGCGAATGAAATTGACTTATGCCGTCCAATGGGTTATAATAAATGATATGAGTGGAGATTTTACTCTTATTAAGGATGACAGGCTTGCGGCTGTATACGATATGCTGGGAAAGAGCCCGACCGTTGTGGATATTGGCTGCGATCACGGGTATTTATCAGCCGCGCTCATAAAGGGCGAAAGGGCAAAGAAGGTGATTGCCTCCGATATAAGCGAGGCATCCGTGAGCAAGGCGGCAAAGCTTGCCGCGAGCATGGGCATCTCGGACAGAATGAAAACCGTGCTTGCGGACGGTCTTGATTCGGCAATGGATATTGAGCCTCCGTACAGCATAGCGATATGTGGGATGGGCGGCGAGCTTATAGCGGGAATACTTGAGAGGGGCAGGAGCATTGCCCTGTCCGCCAAGAGGATAGTCATGCAGCCCATGCGTTCGGAGGCAAAGCTGAGGAGATATCTGTACGAGAACGGCTACCGTATACTCGACGAGCGTGTTGTGCTGGATGAAGGACGTTACTATCAGATAATATCGGCATGTCCCTTAAAGGGGGACACGATTCCGGAGGGATTTCCAAAGGACTATTTCAGGTTCGGCTGGGTTATGGCGTCGAAGCCGGAGCCGCTTTTGATGCCTCTTCTTGAGCATTACAGGAGCGTTTACGAGAAGGAGCTTAAAAAAGCCGAGAAGCGCGGCAAAAAGCCTGAGAAGATTTTGAAAGAGATAAGCAGTACGAACGAGCTGATAAAATATGTTTCGGCAAGAAGTGAGGGCAGAGTATGAAGCTTGAGGATTTCGTGAATGTAATGGAGGATATCGCTCCGCGCTCCCTTGCGCTCGATTATGATAATCCGGGCCTTATAGTCGGTACCGAAAGACGGGATATAAGGCGGGTGCTTGTCGCGCTGGACTGTACATGCGCGGCTGTTGACGAGGCGGTCAGGCAGGGCTGCGATCTGGTGCTGACGCATCATCCGCTCCTTTTCAAAGCCGTAAAGCAGATTTTACCCGACTCTCCGAGAACGGCTCCCGTATATAGGCTCATAAGAAACGGGATAGGCATGTTTGCCGCTCACACAAATCTTGACAGCGCGGAGGGCGGAGTAAACACCGTGCTTTGCGGGCTGCTTGGCATCGTCAACGAGGTGGCTGTGCCGCCTGAAAACATATGCAGGCTGGGTGAGCTTGAAAGGGAAATGAGCTTCTCCGATTTTGCGAGGATTGCCGAAAGGGTTCTTGACACAAAGCTGCGTGCCGCAGGTCACGAGCGCATGGTAAAAAGGGTCATGGTATGCGGAGGCTCAGGAGGCTCCGAATATCCTCTTGCGGCGGAATACGGCGCGGATGTGCTGGTGACGGGCGAATGCAAGCACAGCGAGGCTCTTGAAGCCGTGCAGGCGGGAGTGAATCTGCTTGTGTGCGGACATTACGAAACCGAAAATGCGGTTCTGAAGCCGCTCATGGAGCGTTTGGAAGAATTAACTCAGGATGTAGAGTACATATTGTTTGAGGAGGGTACACCGCTGCGCCCATTATAAAACCGTTAAAAACCCCATGAGGAGGGAATTGATATATGACACAGACGGAAATGATTTGGAAGTATCAGGAGGCTGAGGTCGAGCTTGAGAAGCTTAAAAAGGAGCTTGACAATACACCTGAGAGACAGAAGATGAAGAAGCTGCGCCGCGTATTGCAGGAGCAGAGCGACAGGATAGAGTCGTTCAAGAGCGGCATTAAGGAGAAGGAGGACGAGCTTGAGTCCGACCTCAAGAAGCTTGAAACGCTGCTGAGCGATTATGATTTGGAACAGGATGATCTCAATATAATGCTCTCGGATGAGGAGTGTACCGCCGCCGAGCTTACGGAATCCCGCAAGGCGATGGAGGAGCTGCTTGAGAGGGTGAATGCCCTGAAAAAAGCACTCAACGATTGCAGAAGCTGGATAGCGAAAACCACGGATGCGATTAAGGAAACGTATTCGAAGGGCTCCAAGACCAAGAGGGATTACGAAGCGGCAAAGGCTGTTGTGGAAACCGAAAGGCTTGAAAGAAAGCCCGTTATCGATAAAGCTCAGAAGGAGGTGGAGAGGATCGAGCTTCAGCTTTCGCCGGATATTCTGAAACGATATAAGGCGATAAAGAAGAAGTTCCCGAATCCCGTCGCAACGATTACCGACAATCGGTGTTCAGGCTGCGGCATGAGCGTTTCAATGAGCGTCGTCAAGAAGTTCTCGGCAGGCAATACAATAATGGAGTGCGAGAACTGCGGAAGGATAATCTGCTGACAATGGTATTTGAGTAAGCCAAGTGACTGCGCCGCAAGCATTTGCGGTGAGGAAAGTCCGAGCTCCACAGGACAAGGGTGCCGGATAACGTCCGGTGAAGGCGACTTTAAGGAAAGTGCAACAGAAATAAACCGCCTCGCTTTAAGCGGGGTAAGGATGGAAAGGTGGGGTAAGAGCCCACCGGCAGAGTGGAGACACGCTGCGTCCCTGTAAACCCCACCCGGAGCAAGATTGAAATGGGAGCATTTAATGGCTGTCCGTCACGCTCCCCGTAATCGCTGGAGCTGCGTGGTAACATGCAGTCGAGATAGATGGTCACATAAACAGAACTCGGCTTATGGCTTGCTCAAAGCATAAATAACAAAGCCGCATTAAGCATTTAATACTAATATCTGATTAAAAGAGGACAAGATTGTTGAGGGATTTTTCGTACTGTCGAAGGCAAACGGAGGAGGCGATGCCGGGGAGCATCGTTGACCGAAGAGCGACAAAAACAGGACGGAAAACAGCCAACAAGATGTCCACTTTTAGTCAGAGATTAGTATAAGGCGGCAAAAGACATAAAACAAGTGCGGATATGCTGACCCGCACTTGTTTTTAGTTCAATTAGATATCGAACACAGGCATATCTGAAAATTCCGCAAGCGCGGCTTCAGAGCCTACAACGCACATTGCGCCGTTCTCGGCACAGTTGTCGAACACACGACAAAGCTCAAGCAGCTTCTCTTTGTTTGCGGAGAGTATCTCGGAGCGGTGTCTGACCGCATCCTCATACGTCTTGCCGCAGAGTATCTGCTGATCGGCATAGTCGCCGGTTTCAGCGGGGGTGCGCAGGGGTTCGGTTCCGCCGATTGTGGCGATTATGTAATTATTGAGGTCTTCCTCACTCTCACAGAAGCTCTTTAGGAACGCCGAGTCCTCGGCGAAAACGCCAATGCTCCTTGCGGGGGAGGGATCGCGGTATGTGAAGTGGCAAATGGAACCGTTTTCGTTTATGCGTATGCCGACGCCGTACGCGCCGCCCTGTACGCGAACCTTGTTCCAAAGATGATCAAGGCTTATGAGCCTTGAGGCCACCCTCATGGCTCCGCTCGGAGATGGAACCAAAATGCCTTTTTCGGCAAAGCTGACAGCGGCGGGTATCCTGATGCCGAAACGCTTGGGCAGCGGGCTTTCATGCTGAACCATGGCGGGGCAGGGGGTTCCGACGGAAAGACCGCTTACCATGGCACTGATGTCCTGCTTGTCGGAGGATGTGACGCTGATTATCAGACGGCTCTTTGCGAATATCTGCCCGCGTACATTTTCCATGAGCGAAACAAGCGCGGCTGAGCCGACTTCAAAGTCATTGGCAAGCTCCTTTACATAGCCCATAAACGTGTATCCGCTCGTCGCATCGGTAACGACGGAGGAGGCGAGATAATGGCTGTTTACGGCGGTAATGCCTATCGAATGCCCATCCATCAGGAGCCTCTGCTTGTTCTGCTCGTTCAACTGAAGCACTATCTCGTTTATGCGTGAAGCATCGTCAAAGCGGGTTTCGTTGAGTATCTCAAGCACGATTTCCTCAGCCTTGGCGAGGTTTTCGTCAAGCACATCGAATGAGACACAGAAGTAGGGCGTACATGCTTCGGGGATTACGGACGAAGCCTTTATGCTGAAGCCTATCCTTCCGATATATGTCTTGATGAGCTTTTGAAGCTCGGAGGCGTCATGAAGCTTTGTAGGCAGCTTTGAGAGCAGCCTTGCCATAACGCCGACCATAGGAAGCTTTTTGACCGATACGTCGCTTATGTTGAAATACAGGCTGACGTGCGTGATGCCGTTGGAGGGTATGGAGTGGAACAGCGTCCTCACACCGTCCGTCGAGTATTCCTCGGTGGGAATCTTGACGGGATGCGAATCGACCTCCGATAGCGGAAGCGTGGGAAGCTTTGCCGTATCCTCAGCGGAATCCGGTTCCTCCTGCCATCTGTGCAGCCTGTCGTTTTCCTTTTTCAAGGCAGCGGCAGCGGCTTCATCGAGGGATGAGTATAGGCTTCTTGCCAGCTCGGATTCGAGCCTGAGCTTTTCCTCACCAAGCGTCTTGGAGGGGAGAACGGTAAGCACGGACATGTTATCGAAATCGAGCATAAGCTCCCGGAGAAGAGCGTCGAATGAGCCGTTCTCTATCTCGGCGCGAACGCGTTCCACATCGTTTTTGTTCTCGACATAGAGCAGGGAGTCCCCGCCGTAGAATGAGCCTTGATAGCTCATTATGCAGCGGAAAAGTCCCGCAGGCTCCTCCATGTCGTTGAGACGGAACGCAAATCTGTTCAGATACGCCGTCAGCATGGAACGATCAAGCCCGCTTTCAAGCAGCTTGGAAACGGTTTCCTCAACGACTCTCCTTATTTCGGAGGCTTTGTCGGCGGAGGTGTTCCTGACGGTCAGGGTAAGCGCGTACTGCATCGTGTAGAAGCTGCAATCGAGATCGACGTCCTCGCCGAGATCGGCGTCCAGTATCGCCCTCTTTATCGGGGAATCATTGTTGTTGGCAAGGTAATCGCAAAGCACTCTTGCCATCATGTATTTGAGCTTATCATCAAACGAGCAGAGGAGCTTGCCGAAGCATACTATATCGCGGTTTTGGACGGGCTCGTTTTTGCCTATCTCATAGTACAGGGTATTCTTTGACGGCTTGTTGACCTGATGGGGGATGGGCGGTATCGCCTCGCGGGGTTCATACGCGCTCATGTATTCGTCGATCATGGCAAGCGTCTTCTCAAGTGGTACGTCGCCGTCCAGATATGTTATGGAATTCGACGGATGATAGTATTTATCATACATCGCCTTGTACTGCTCATATGTCAGGTCGGGAATGTTTTTAGGCTCGCCGCCCGAATTGAAGCCATAGCAGTTGTCGGGGAATAGCAGCGCGTTCATGCCGTCCTCAAGTACGCTGTCCGCGTCGGAGGTCGCGCCCTTCATCTCATTATAGACGACGCCGTTTATAAACGGCTTTCCGTCGCCGTCCAGTTCCAGACGCCACCCCTCCTGACGGAAGGCGTTCGGATCCTCAACGCATTTGGGAGCGAATACGGCGTCAAGATAGACCGATGTGAGATTGAGGAAGTCCGAATCGTTTCGGCTTGAAACGGGATATATGGTTTTGTCGGCGAAAGTCATCGCGTTGAGGAATGTGTTCAGAGAGCTTCGCATGAGATTTCCGAAAGGCTCCTTGACAGGATACTTGTCGGAGCCGCAAAGCACCGAATGCTCAAGTATGTGGAACACGCCCGTGGAATCTTCGGGAATCGTCTTGAAGCCTATGCAGAAAAGCTTGTTGCTGCATCCGTTGTCAAGCCAGCAAAGGGAGGCCCCGGTCTTTATATGTTTGAACTCATAGAATGTGCCGCAAAGCTCAGCCGATTCGCGCACTCTTTCGACTTTAAAGCCGTTGAGTACGGCTCCGATTTCAAGTTTCATTGTTTTTTCCTCCGGTATTTAAATTAAGCAGACGCTGATTAACCCAAGCATCCGCCTCCGTTTCAAAGAGGAAGCCATACACGTTAATCAGCGTTTGCCAAAATTATTCATATTCGTCAACGTCGGCGTCATAGTCGATATCGGCATCATAGGCAACCTTGTCCTCATGCGCAAAGGCATGGACTATTGCGTTTATCACCCATCGCAGGACGGGTATCAGAAGGAAAGCTATCCATGTGGGATGCCATATGCCGTACATAAGACCGACGAACAGGTACGCGGTAGTAATAAGTATCTCCCAGGGAAAACGGGAGAGGCATCTTATGCCGACCCGGTTCTGAATGGAGCTTACTATGGATTTGAACATGGGGATCGTGAACAGAAGCAGCCATGTTACCCTCCATGCCTTTGCCCCGAACACGAAGCCGAGAGCGAAATACGCGATCGTTATAAGCACTATCCACAGCTTGACAGGGATATTCTGCCCATTGCCGCTGCCGAAAAGAAAACCTTGGAAGGTGGGGATTATTAGCAGTATGACCCAAAGCGGATGCCACAATCCGTATAGAATGCCCAACGCGATGTATATGCCAACGACCGCTATGGGGAACAGGATTGAGAGGACGTTAACGGAATGCTTCTTTACGCCCCTTGCGATGGCGTAGTATATCGGAATGGTCAGAAAGAGTATCCACGCGGGATGCCAGAGATTCCATACAAAGCCAAGCAGCAGGAACGCTCCGGTTATAAGCAGCGTATAGGGAAACCCGCTCATGTGAAAGTCAAATGTCAAGGAGTCGTCCTCATCCAGATTCGGCTCTCTTTTCGTGTTCAGCTCGACCTTGTGACCGTCTTCGGTAATTATAACCGTGTGCCATTTATTGCCGACCTTCTCCTTGCGGACGTACTTTCGTTTGCCGTCCTTTCCGGTTTTGTTCCACTGATGGAATACGCGCTCGCCGTCCTCGTCGATGTAGACGCCGCCGTCGCCGACGCTGAAATCCGCTTCCCTGCCGTCCGATTCCTCATCATAATCGTCATCCGCTTCGTTGACGTGTATTCCGTTCCAGCCTATATCCACCTTTGACCTGTCGTGAGATTCCCTGCCGGGATGCACATGGATGCCATCGAAGCCTATATGGACGTTTGTACCGTCGGAATCGTGGACGTTCAGACCATTGTGAAAGTTAAAGGAAGTTTTTTCGCTCTTCCTGTTGTCGGAGCGTTCGCTTTCGGTTTCATTGTTTGGTTCGCCGTTCAATCCGAGAAGCTCGTCGATTGAAACATTGTACAGCTTCGCCAGCATTATGAGGTTGTCCGTGTCGGGAGCGGATTCACCGCGCTCCCATTTGCTTACCGCCTGACGGGAGATGCCAAGCTCGGCGGCAAGCTCCTCCTGAGAGAAGCCATGCTCTTTCCGCATCTTTATAAGCCTGTTTGCGATTTCAAGGTTCATTGCTGTTGTTCCTTTCGTTTTTTTCTGATGCGTAAATGATAACAGTTAACAGACGGTTGCGCAAGCAACTCTGCTTTCCAAGATGAGAAAAATGAACATGTTTTTTGTAAACCGGGAGTTGCGGCAAGTTCGATATTTATAGATGGGAGCAGATCAATGACCGCCCAATGTGAACTTCTTTTCCGTACCCTTTATAAGGCGGTCGATATTGCCCGTGTGCCTTATCACGACCATTATGGCGGCGAATACTCCGAGTATACGCAGGGCGACGGAATCCTTGAATATGAGTATGGCAATGCCGACGGCTATCATTCCGAGTATCGAGCTTATGGAAACTATCCTTGTTGAGAGAACAACCGCAAGGAAAACGCATAAGCCCACCAGAGCAACGCGCCAGTCGAGCGTACAGGCTATCGCCGCGCCGACCGAAACACCCTTCCCGCCGCGCAGCTCAAACCAGCAGGGATAGCAATGCCCTATCATGCAGGCTGCCGCCGCGACGGCAAGGCACACATCGCCGCCTATGAGGTTTCCCAAAACGCAGGCGAGTATCCCTTTTATGAAGTCGCCCGCGAAAGTGAATACGCCGACAGGCAACCCGTAAACACGCGCCGCGTTTGTGGCTCCCGAATTGCCGCTGCCCTTCGTGCGTATATCCTCCTTGAAGAACAGCTTCGAAAGCAGTATTGCCGTTACGACCGAGCCGAGCAGATAGCCTATTATAAGACTTATAAAAACTTTAATAACCATATTGGATATTATACAACTTTCCTTTTCAATAATCAATACCCGGCGAGCTTTTTGTTGGTGTATGATTTATACTGAGCAGACAAGCAAAGCACAGCTTGATTTGCATATAATATAATTTGAGCCGATTGAAAAAAACAGGCTTGATTTTTGAGCTTGCAGGTGGTATCCTCTTATGCGGATTTTTTGATCCGGCTCCTCGGAGAAGCTCCGAGGGGATTATTTTGACCTTGCGGAAACGGATGCTGCTGATGGTTCGTTTTTGTCAAGGCAGATTTTAAGGAGGATGTTCTATGAAAAAGTCAGCAAAACTCGTATCCCTTCTTCTTGCGGTCATGATGGTTATGGTTGCGTTTGCCGCCTGCACAGGCAGCACACAGTCCGATGAGCCCAAGACAAGCGAAACGGCTAACACCGAAGCTGCCAACACCCAGACAGAAGGCACCGAAACCACCGAGGGTACTGAAAACACCGAGGGTACTGAAAACACCGAAGCCGCCGCTCCTGCCGATTACAGGGACGTCACAGGCGTTGATTTCTCCAACCCCACAATCGTTATTAACGCCGATGATTACGACAGCATGAGCGATTTCGCCAAGAAGATGCAGAACTTCGAGATCGAGGAAGGAACCATCGTTGAGATCAACGGCTTCGAGGGCGCAAGCACCATGACACACTCCATCGTCGTTCCCAATGCCGATAACAGCGAAAGCATCGGAACCACCTATGAGGTTGTCGGCGATTACGAATACCCCGCTGAGGATACCCCCATCCACATCACCGGTGTTGTCCGCATGGGCGAGTATTACAGGCTCATCGTTGTTCCCGCCGATATGATCGAGGTCAGCGCGGCTGAATAATCATTAAAAAAGAAATGTCAAAAACCGCCGTAAGGTGCTTTATCGCCCCTTCGGCGGTTTGATTATACTTGAATGCTATTATATAATTGTTTTACAGATAATCTTGTGGTATATATTAAATAGACTTTATGGGTGGCATTTTTTACAGGGACGATATCCGTCTTTGATTGCTCCCGTTCTTGTTCCGCTATAATAGATTTTATTCTTTTCGCTCATTTTCTTAATACACCAACAGGATAACTTGTGAAAAACATGAGTGTTCTTGTTGAGAACATATTTGGCATTACCCGCATTCCCTGAAGCTTGGTCTTGCTTTGGCTTTTTTGTTGGTTTCGGGGTTGCCTTCGGTTTGGGCGTTTTTGTTGGCTTTGGAGTGCTTTCGGCTTTTTTTGTTTGCTCGTGGGTGCTTTCAGCTTTTGACGATGGCGTTTCGGTCAATTCCGGTGTGTAATCAGGTTTCGGTGTATTTGTAGGTTCTGCTGTTTTTTGTGGTTGTATAGTACTTATGCAGGTTTTTTCCGGTATATCAGTATTCTTTTCCGATATCGCTTCTATTGCCGGATCGGGTGAAAGCGTTTCTATCCCAGAGATTGCCGATAACATATCCCTTTTAACGGTAGTATCTGATTCATAGTCACATCCGTTATTAATGCAAACGAAAAGCAATAGCAAAGATATAAAGCATATAAAGACACGACGATAATTATACATACATAACACCTCTTTAAGTGCAAATACTAAATTATATTTTACTCATCCAACCAAATAAACGCAAGTGCGTATACGGGAATTGAATAAATATATTATTATCATTTCATTGGAGGAATGATAATGGTAAAACAGGCTGTTGCGGAAAGGTTCGGAAATATTTGCAGGGAGCGCGGCATTCGTCCAAACGAGCTTGCGACGATTTCAGGTGTCACGCCTTCGTCGGTTTACAGTATGCTTGATCCGAGAAGAAAGGAAGTAACCATAAACCTCATTAAAAAGCTGTGCGATGGATTGGATATCTCCTTGGCGGAGTTCTTCGATGATGAGGTGTTTGACAGGCTCGATCAGGAAATAGAATGAAATAATGATTCAAAAAGCTCCGTGCGCGAGATTGCGGCACGGAGCTTCATTGTTTATACACTTATTTACTTTATCATGGTTCCGCAGGGAATCATATGGTCCACGAACACCACCTTGCAGCCGCAGGCATTATTGGTTCCCGCAAGCAGCATACCGCGACTTTCGACGCCGGCTATCCTTGCGGGCGCGAGATTGGCGACAATGATTATCTTCTTTCCGACAAGCTCATCGGTCGTGTAGTAATCCTTTATAGAGGAAACTATGACCCTTTCGCCCTCGCCGTCGTCGAGCGTGAGCTTATAGCAGCTATGGGACTTTCTGATCTCCTGACACTTCAAAACCTTTGCGACACGAAGATCGAGCTTTCCGAAATCGTCAATGGTTATCTGCGGCTTGACAGGCTCGACGGGATCGGGTTCGCCATATTCTATCTTCTTCTTTTCAACGGCGTTTTTAGCGGCTTCCCTTTCGGCGGCTGCACGCTCTATCGCTTCCTCCTCCTCAGTCTTGGGGAAGGAGAAGTCCAGAAGCTTCATGTAGGAGTCCTTGTCTATCGCGTAAAGGAACAGATAGAGCCTCGGCCCGCGCTCCTTGTCGATGAGCAGACGGTAGACGTTCTTGAAGAATGCGCCCTGAGCTGACTTGAGCATCTTTTCATCGACTATATTGAGGGTTTCCCTCGGTATGGCATAGAGCAGCGTCTGGAGTCCGTCAAGATCGTATCCGCCCGCTTTAAGAACCTCATGGAGCCTTGTTATCTCCGCCTTTTCGCTGTCGGAGAGGCTGTTGTAGACGTCGAAATTGCGGGTTTCGCGCAGACGGTTGACGCTTTCGGGAGAGCAGTTCTCAAGCCAGTATTTTGCCTTGGGAAGCCTTTCCTTGAAATCCTCCGCCTTGTAGGGGGTTCCGACTTTCTCGAATACCTTTTCAAGCATGGGTATGTTGAAATCGACTATTGAGCCGAACTGCACAAGCAGACTCATTGGAACGGTTTCGGGACGCCTGCCCTCGATAAGACAATCGTCAAACACCACGTTCATGAACTCGTCGGTTTCCTCATCGCGCCATTGCTTGTACATGCGGTCGAACTCGAAATACTGACGGAGTATGCCGTCGTCAAAGCAGAAATCGAAAGCCTTCGCGGGTTCGGTCTTGGCGTACAGCCAGAGTATCATTTCCGGATCGTAAATCTTGAGCAGGGAATCAGGAGTAAGGTTCAGACCCGATGAGCTGCTCATCTTGCCCGTTGTACCCTTTATGCCTATGAATTCGTATCCGACGAACAGAGGAGCCTCATAGCCGAAAATCTCGCGGGATATGACGCGGCTCGTCTGATAGCTACCCGTGGGCGCGGCATGATCCTTTCCACCCGGCTCGAAGTCAACGCCCTCGTATGCCCAGCGCATTGCCCAATCGACCTTCCACGCAAGCTTGCAATGATGGTCGTTTACAAAGTCGTACTCGCCCTTATGTCCGCATTCGCAGGTGTATTTCGCGTGAGTGCAGTCCTCGGATATCTCATGTATCCTGGTAGTATCCCTGCCGCAGACGGGGCAGTATATCGAAACGGGACAGTAAGCGTCGCGCTCGCCCTCCTGAGCGTCCTGAGTGCGGAAGCTGTCAAGTATGTCAAATATCTCCTTGCGGCACTTTAACGCCTTTATGATCTGCTCCGTGTACTTGCCGCTCTCATACATGTAGGACTGATGGCGATAGTCCATGTGTATGCCGAAGCCCTCCATGGCAGGCTCAAATTCCCTCTCAAAATGCTCGGCATATGTCGCCGCGCCGTCGTCAAAGGGGTTGGGAACCGCTGTATAGGGACAGCCTATGTATTTTTCAAAGCCCTCTGTTACCGCCGCTACATTGGCGGGAACCTTGCGCATACGGTCATACTCATCCCATGAGAAAAGCATCCTTGCCTTTTTACCCATCTTTCTCAGGGCTTTAACGACAAAGTAGCTTGTTGCGACGTCACGGAAATTGCCTATGTGGACACTTCCCGAAGGACTGATGCCGGCAGCGCAGACATATTCCTGCTTGTCGGGACGGCGTTCTATGATTTGCTTTGCGATCTCATAAGACCAGTGCATCTGAATTACCTCCATGGGATATTGAATCAGCCTATTATAGCACATGAACAGGGCCTTTAGCAACTGTAAAATCGGCTGTCGGATTTATGAGTGCTTTGGATATTGCGCACAGCACTCAGCCCGCGCTGTTAAGCTCGGCATTTGCAACAAAGCTTCCGTCACTATCGGGCGTGACCTCAATAAGCGTACAGCCGACCAGCCAGCCTTCATAGTCCGTATGGATGGCTCCGCTGTCGAATATGGGGCCATAGCCGAATAGATGCGAGAAGGGGAGTATGTCGTGGACACGGAAGCCGATAATGACATCGTATGAATCCTGATGGTCTTTATTAAGCTCCGTACCGACGCAGCGAATATCATAGCAATAGAAGGGGGAATCCTCGGTCAGACTGCCGCGGTAGTATTCCGCAAGCTTCTCACCGTATATAGCCGCAGCCGCCGCTTTGTAATCGCTTGATCCGATCTCGGCTCCGCAGCCGAATGCGCGGACATCGTCGGCGGTAACGGTGATATTCGCGTTTCGGAACTCCTCTTGCTTTTCGCCTATCGCATCGGAATTAGCGTTGAGATCATCCGTCGCGCCTTCCGCAAGCTCAGCATATATGCTCTCCCAGTTGGCTTTATAGCTGCCGCTCTCATCCTTCTCAACAGTCACGCAAAGCACCTCGTCAGAATGGTTGACGGACGGAAAACGCACCGTTGAGGAATCAGCCGAGGTCTGAACCGCAGCTTTCGCCTTGTCGAACTGCTGCTCATGCACCTGTTCTATCTTCTCAACTGCTGCCCATGCCGCCTCTATAATGGCGGAATCGACCGTGTCCGCTGCAGCAGTCGGCTCACCTGCAGCGGTGGAAACCGCCTCTGTGGTCGGCGCGGGCGTATTATCCGCAGTATCCTCATTAGTTCTGCACCCGACAGCGGCAAGTGCCATGAGAGCCGCAACCGGTATGACAATAAGCTTCTTCATTGATGTGTACCTCCTTAAAATTTCTGTTTGAAGCTTTTTTATGAAAATAACATTTATTCCCACACAATACATACTACATCAAAAAAACATATTTGTCAATAAAATAAGCATTCGAATTTTACGGTTTGTATCGGGGATGGGGAAAACTCCATATTATACAATAAAAAACACCGCGACGCATTGAAATCCGTTTTAACATCTGCTATAATACGCTTGCTCAGGTTTTTTGAGCCGGCAGTTCATTTGTACCTTCCTGCCGTTAAGCAAAACCGGGACTGGTATCAGCGGGAACGGAAACTCCCGCCCGAATGTGTCTTTGCGTTTTGCAAGGACTTTTTTTGTGGAGATAATTTATGAAAGCACTTGTTTTATTCAGCGGCGGACTTGACAGCTCGGTGTGCCTCGGCATTGCCGTAAGGGAGTACGGAGCGAGCGAGGTGTTGGCTCTTTCGATCTATTACGGGCAGAAACATAAGAGGGAGATGGAGGCTTCCGAAAGGGTAGCGGCGTACTATGGCGTCAGAAGAATAACCCTTGATTTGGGAGAGGTTTTCAAGGACAGTAATTGCACGCTTCTTTGTGGAGCCGCCGAAGCCATACCGCATGAGGAGTATTCGGAACAGCTTTTAAAGACCGATGGCGCACCTGTCAGCACATATGTGCCGTACCGAAACGGATTGTTTTTATCCTCGGCGGCGTCCGTTGCGCTGAGCAATGGCTGTGAGGTCATATACTATGGCGCTCATGCGGATGATGCTGCGGGAAATGCCTATCCCGACACAAGCATTGAATTCAACAATGCCATAGCCCAAGCCATATATTTGGGCAGCGGAAACGCGCTGAGGGTTATAGCTCCGTTTATTGATAAGCCCAAAGCGGAGGTCGTCGCGCTCGGAGCGGAAATAGGAGTTCCGTTCGAGCTGACGTGGAGCTGCTATGAAGGGAACGAAAAGGCGTGCGGAGTGTGCGGAACCTGCCGCGACCGCATAAGGGCGTTTAAGGAAAACGGAATGACCGATCCAATCGAATACGGAATGAGAGGGGAATGAAGCATATGCCGAACGAATTGATATTTATTATAACGGTTCTCATCTATCTTGGAAGCGTCCTCGGTCTGTATAAGCTCTTTGGGAAAAACGGGCTGTATGCCTTTGCGGTATTCGGAACATTGCTCGGCAATATTGCCGTCTGCAAGAACGTGGACATATTCGGGGTTGCGACTACTGCGGGAAATGTTCTTTATGCCTCCACATTCCTTGTAACGGACATACTATCCGAAAAGTACGGAAGAAAGGACGCCACGAAGGCGGTCGCGTACAGCTTTTCGATCATGATACTGTGGATGCTCGGAACTCAGCTCATACTTTGGTTCACACCGAATGCCAACGACTATATCAATGAAAGCCTGAAAACGGTGTTTGGACTCGTGCCGAGGATAACCGTCGCAAGCCTCATGGGATTTGTTTGCAGCCAGAATATCGACGTTTTCCTTTATCACTTTATTTGGAAGAGGACGGGAAGCGGCAAATCAAAGCTCTGGCTGAGAAACAACGGAAGCACCCTGACAAGTCAGTTGATCGACACGGTGATATTCACGTTTACGGCGTTCTGGGGAGTTTATCCGAATGACGTATTCGTAAGCATACTGTTGACGACATACCTGTTCAAGGCGGCAGTCGCGCTCATGGATACACCGTTTATGTATATCGCAAGAAGAATCACTCCAATAGTAAATGCTGATTAAATCAGAAAGCTCTGATAGTATTGATATTGCGACCAAAGGGAGCCGCGCGAGCGTGCAGTGTTTAGAAATCGCAACGGTGTT
>CADAGD010000026.1 GCA_902787375.1 uncultured Eubacteriales bacterium | reverse complement strand
GCCTTCCTCAATGCCAAGCAGGCTCATATCAACGCTGACGCTGCCGTTCGGCTCGATCTCCTTGCCATTGCAGAAGAATGTGATGTCGTATGCGCTGATTGCCTTTACATCAGCTCCGGGTGTGTTGCCGATGATCGCCTGCACTTTATCCATGCCTTCATCATCAAGCTTTACTACTCGGACTTCCGTTCCGGCAGGTAATGCAAGATTCGGAGCATCTATCTTTACATATGCCCCGTCAACTGCTTCCGCCTGCATCTTCTGCGCGGGACGACCTGATATGCGACCAGCAAGCTGCCCAAGCCACTGATCACGCCAGCCCTCCCAAACCTTGTCCATTATGCCCGGTACGGACTTGGCTGCCTCGGCCCCGTATTCCGCCATCGCGGATACCGGCAACGCCGAAACTACCATTATCAGGACAAGAGCCATCGCCATTAGTTTTTTAAAGCTCGTTTTCATAGTAGTTCCCTCCTTGTTTTTTTTCGCTTCGGTATATCGCACGTTTTTGGGCAACGACCCGCGCATTTATACCTTCACATCTTTATTTTACTTCAGTATATTCTTTTTGTCAATAGAAACATAATCCGTTTTTCTGTTTTTTATCACACAAATTTAACATTTATCCATGTTTTTTCCCGCTCTTGACCTCTCAACGATAGTTTGCTTCCCTTGCCCAGCCTAGCTCTGCGCTTTGGTCAGATAACTGCTCGCCTATTCGTAATGCTCCGCCGCCTCTTGTATTTAAAAGACAGCGCGGGATGAACCTGCGCTGTCCAGACTACGGACAAAGTCTGCTTTTCCTGCGGCTCCCATTCGTAAGGGGAGCTGTCAGCCGAGCATAGCGAGGATGACTGAGGGGTCGTAAGCAGCTTAAAAACTCAAGTGCGCTAAGCGAAAACAACCCCTCCGTCGTGGCGGCTTTACCGCGCCGCGCCACCTCCCCTGACTCAGGGGAGGCAGGTTACTCGCCCGCTGTCCTTGGCTTCCCCTCACATGGGAAGGCAGGCATTTCCGGCGCGTTTGGTGTTTGTCGGCGGTCTTAATATAAATTATATTGTCGATTTCCCGCTTGCCCCTTGACAAGCCGCCAGTTTGTAATATAATTTACATACGGTAGGGTTTTGTTTTCTGCCCGCACCGTATTATTTCCTTTGAGGTGGGTTATGTCTTCCATTTGCGCTTATCACAACTCAAGAGAGCTTTGCTGCCGCTCTCCCTTCGGTGCGGTTCCCGCCGGAACCTCCGTCACCCTACGGCTCTTTATATGGGGCGACGACGCTGCCTCCGCTCATGTCACACTCCGGCTTTGGTTCGGGGAGGAACGCTTTTCGGACGGCGAAGAACATTGGGAAAACGGCAGGCGCGTCATCGTATTTCATGTCAGCATCCCTCGCTTTCCCTGCGTTGTATGGTACAATTTCAGAGTGAATCTGCCTTCGGGTATGCTCTATGTCGGCGTGGCGGACGGGCTGCTGCGCTCAGGTGAATCCACGCTCACATGCGGCATACCCCATGACTTCCGCATAACCGTCTTTGACCCAGATTTTCATATTCCCGAAGCCTTCCGCGGCAAGATCGCCTATCAGATATTCCCCGACCGCTTCAAGCGCGGCTGCCTTCAAGACGGCTTCGACGCCCTCGCGCTCCACAGAAAGCTCGGTTGGCGAGTCACCGAAAAGAATTGGAACGAGGAGGTCGATTTCCTTCCGAGAGGAAACGAAAAGCACTACTCCCCCGCCGACTTCTATATGGGCAATTTCAATGGCATCATCGAGGAAATTCCCCTGCTCAAGTCGCTCGGAGTCTCCGTGCTGTACCTCAATCCCATTTTCCTTTCACCCTATAACCACAGGTACAGCATCTCCAACTACATGCAAATCGACCCCATTCTCGGCTCCGAGGAGGATTTCTCGCGCATGGCGGCTCTGCTTAAACAGAACGGCATCCGCATAATTCTCGACGGCGTATTCTCCCATACGGGCGACGACAGCATTTACTTCGATCACTTCGGAAAATTCGGCGGCGGCGCTTTCCTTGATCCCGATTCGCCTTACAGGGATTGGTTCGACTTCTCCGCTTCATACTCCCACGGGTATAAATGCTGGTGGGATTTTGACAGCCTTCCCGAAGTAATCGAGCTTAATCCTTCCTATATGGAATACATTTCCCGCGTGCTTGAAAAATGGCTGCGCCTCGGCGCGTCAGGCTGGAGACTTGATGTAGCCGACGAGCTTCCCGATGAGTTCATCAAATTCCTCCGTACCCGCATAAAAGCCATCGACCCCGAAGCCATTCTCATTGGCGAGGTCTGGGAGGACGCCGCTCTCAAAACCGACGGCATGGGACGCCGACGCGAATACGTCAACGGCGCAGAGCTTGACGGCGTTATGGATTATCCCTTCCTGAAGGCCGTTTCCGATTTTCTGCTCGGCAACTGCGATTCGTACAGGCTCAAAGCCGTTCTCGGTTCCCAGACAGAGGGCTATCCTGCCGAGTTCATGCGGGGACAGCTCGGCATACTCGGAAGTCACGACACAAGAAGGATACTCTCCGTTCTCTCCGGCGCACCCGGCCGCGACGAGCTTCCAATGCCCGATCAGGCTCGTTGGACGCCCTCCGCCGAAATGTATTTAATTGGAAAGAAACGCCTTGCAGCAGCCTCCGCTCTCCAGTTCTCGATGCCATTCATGCCCTGCATCTATTACGGCGACGAAGCCGGCTCCCTCGGCATGGCCGACCCCTTCTGCCGCCGCCCCTATCCTTGGGGCAGGGAGGATATGTCGCTCCTTGAGCATTATAAAAAGCTCGCTTCCGCAAGGCTCGCCAATGCCGTATTCATTCACGGCAATACCGCTTTCGCCGCTCCTCATAAGGATGTGTTCGCTATCTCGCGTTCCGCTTCCTCCGAGGCCATTACCGTCGTCAACCGAAGTGACGCCTCCGTTTCATGCTCCCTCTCGCCCGATGATTTCTCCGAGGGGGAAGCCCCGCCAACGCTATCCGGAGCTTATACGGATGCTGTCAGCTCGCAACGCTTCATTGCCGATGGAGAATTGGAAGTCCTGCTGCCTCCGTTTGGCTGCCTTATGCTGATACGATCGTAATACCATTTAAATGGGTCTTGTAACCCTCATTGTTTTGAGTTATAATAGGTTGAGGATTTTCGTTCTCTAATTATTTATTCGGAGTTGACATATGCAACAGACCTTTTATAAGCTTCACGGACTCGGAAACGATATGATCGTCATTGACGACCGTGAGGAAAGAATATCCCCCGAAGAAATGCCCCGCGTCGCAAGAAAGCTCTGCAACCGCAGAACCGGCATCGGCGGCGACTGTCTGCTCGTCGCAAAAAAAAGCGATATAGCCGACATCGCCATGCTCGTTTACAACAGCGACGGCACTCAGGCTCAGATGTGCGGCAACGGCATCCGCTGCTTCTCCCGCGTTGTGTTCGAATCCGGCTGGATACCCTATGACGGGTTTTCCGTGGAAACCCTTGCGGGTATAAAAAAGCCCCAGCTTTTGCTCAAGGACGGAGCCGTAATGTCCGTCCGTGTGAACATGGGCAAGCCCAGCTTCCTCACCGGTGATATTCCCATGATATCCGACTTCGATGAGTTTATAATGCAGCCCATCACCGTATGCGGCCGTGAGTTTACAGCCACCGCCGTCAATTCCGGCATTCCTCAGCTCGTCGTATTCGTGGACGACGTCCGCTCCCTCGATATTGAAAAATACGGCATGGCTCTTGAGCATCATGAGGCGTTCCCCGAAAAGACGAACGTATCGTTTGTTGAAATTGAGGACAGGCGTTCCGTCATAATGCGCGCGTGGGAGCGCGGCTGCGGAGCTACTCTCTGCTGTGGAACCGGCGCGACCGCTGTCGCCGCCGCCTGTATCAAGTCCGGGCTGACCGAAAAAGTCGTAAATGTCAGAGTTCCCCTCGGCTCCCTGCGCATAGAATGGGACGGAGAGGGCTTCATATACATGTCCGGCCCCGCCGAAAAGGTATTCGAGGGAACTGTGGAATTATAATCCGCGCTTTAATTTTTCATTGATTTTCATATAAGGAGTTACAGATGCACTACACTTACAAGACATACGGAACATGTTCCACGATGATTGATTTTGATATCGAGGACGGCAAGCTTCACAATATAGTTTTTACAAACGGCTGCAACGGTAATCTCAAATCAATAGGGCGTCTTCTTGAGGGAGCAACGCCGGAGTTTGCCATAGAGCGTCTTGACGGCGTCCGCTGCGGAAGCAACTCGACCTCCTGCGGCGACCAGTTGGCAAGGGCTATCAAGCAGGCTATAAATGGATAAATCCGAAAACAGAAATCCGCTTGGAAAAGCAAGGCGGTCAATATGGTTCCTGCTGCGGGCGGTTCTTATAATAAGTCTCCTGCTCGGCGTCGCTTATGCCGTTTTCACCGAATCCATGTACATCAGCAACATGTACATAGTCACAACCGAGGGCATGAAGCTTCGCGCCGAAACCATATTGAAGAACGGTTCCCCTGTTGAGCTTGAACAGTTCTTCACAAACAAATTCATAGCGTCCGACGAGCTGCTCAACAGCGGCGCGTATCTTGATTATGCCGTCGATACCTATGATTATCGCTATGATATAAAGGGAATATCCGTCTTCCCGTGGTCAAGTGCGGGCAGCATCACATATGTGGAGCGTATTCCCATCATAAACGCCTCCCCCATATCGGATGAGATAAGCGCGACCGTAACGCCATGGGTTTCCATGCTCTATAAAATCAACCTCATAAAAAAGGACGGCCGCTGGCTTATAGACAGTCTTGACGTGGTGCAGGAAAATCCTGCCGAGGAGGTTCGTCCCACGCCGGATTACAGTCAGCTTGAGGGTAAGGAATAAGCTGTGGATATACCCGTATTCAAACGACACGACCCGCCCGTCGTGCTTGCCCCGATGGCAGGCATATCCGACTCGGTATTCCGGCGGATATGTATCGAGCATGGCTGTGATTTTACCTATACCGAGATGGTCAGCGCAAAGGGTCTCTTTTATGGCGGAAGCAAGACCAAGGAGCTTCTGCGCGTTTCCGAAACAGAGCGTCCATGCGCCGTTCAGCTTTTCGGAAGTGAGCCGGACATAATATCCGACATGATAAAGCGCATCGCCGACGAATCCGACGGCGGTATCGCCATGATCGACATCAACATGGGCTGCCCGATGCCCAAGATAACCGGCAACGGCGAGGGTTCCGCGCTTATGCGAAACATTCCGAGGGCGGCTGCGGTCATGGAGGCGGCGGTAAAGGCTTCCCGCCTTCCCGTAAGCTGCAAGTTCCGAAAGGGCTGGGATGAAAAGAGCGTCAACGCGGTTGAGTTCGCAAAAGCCATGGAGGATTCGGGAGCTGCCGTTATAGGCGTTCACGGTCGAACGCGCGAGCAGCTCTATCACGGAGCCGCCGATTGGCAGATAATAGCCGAGGTCGTTGCTTCCGTTTCAATACCCGTGCTTGGAAACGGCGATGTATTCTCAGGTCAGGCGGCGGTTGAAATGCTAAAAACCACCGGCTGCGCGGGAGTTATGGTCGCCAGGGGCGCCGAGGGCAATCCCTTCATATTTGACGAGATACACGCCGCTCTTGAGGGCAGGGGCTATACT
The DNA here is from genome assembly GCA_902787375.1 of uncultured Eubacteriales bacterium. Classification (GTDB taxonomy): domain Bacteria; phylum Bacillota; class Clostridia; order Christensenellales; family CAG-138; genus UBA3857. The sequence continues at coordinate 29,186 of CADAGD010000026.1, read as the reverse complement.
CCTCCGACGGATTATGAGCGCATGAGCGAAGCCATACGCCATGCCGAGGGATTTCTTAACGAAAGGGATCCGCGCCTGTTTCCCGAACTGCGCAAGCATATGTCATGGTACACGAAGGGTATGCGCGGCGCACTCGATTTCAGACGCGACGTAAACGTGGCACGCTCCCCCGCTCAAATGCTTGAGCTGTTATACCGATTCAGGGACAGCCTGCGCTGAAATACGCGGTATGTTTTATTGTTAAACGCTTGACAAAGGCTCCGCCTATTAATATAATTCAAAAAACGGGCGAATGCCTTTTAGATTAAAAAGCTAAACGAAAGGAATAATATAAAATGGCAGAGGTATATTTAACTCCGGAAGGAAAGAAAGAGCTTGACGATAAGCTTGCATATCTGAAGAATATACGCAGAACCGAAATAGCCGAGCTGATCTCCGAAGCGAGGGCTCAGGGCGACCTGAGTGAAAACGCGGAATACGACGCCGCCAAGGAGCTTCAGGCGAAGAACGAATACGAAATAGCCGAGGTCGAGGCCATGCTCAAGAACGCCATAGTAATAGGCAGCTCCTCCTCCAACGCCAATACGGTAACAGTCGGCTCCACCGTATCGCTTCGCAACATCACCAAGAATCGTGACGATGAGTATCAGATAGTCGGTGCTGCCGAAGCCGATCCCTTTAAAAAGCGTATCTCCAACAACTCCCCCGTCGGCAACGGTCTGATAGGGCATAAGCTCGGCGAAACAGTCGAGGTTACCACCCCCGGCGGAGTGATAAAGTACGTTATTACGGGCATAAAATAAAACCATCAAAGCGCAAACAACAAGCATGATTCGGCGGATAATCGAATCATGCTTGTTTCTTTATAACGGGCTTAATGCAATAGCCCTTTTTCCGTTTTTACAACAGCACTATATCGGCATTCACCCTTGCTTCATCCACAGTCATAATGGCAAAGCTCGACTTTCTTCCGCCCCTTGGACGGGATGGGCTTCCCGGATTCAGCTTCATAACCCTGCCGTATGCCGAAAGCTCCGATACATGGGTATGCCCATACAGTACCGCGTCGCATTCAAGCTCCTCCGCTCTGTACCCAAGCCTTAATGTGTCAAAGTCAACGTCATATGTATGTCCGTGGCAGAGCATTATGCGCGCTTTTCCAACGGTGACTACCATCTCCGACGCGGACGTCCGCTGCGGCTCCGGATATGAAACGCTTTGGGAGGCTCCCGCAAGCACCCATCCGTCGCAGTTTCCAAGCACCGAATAGACGGGCAGCCCCGTTTTTTTCGATATGTACTTCGCGTCGGAGGCAAAATCCCCAAGATGGAACCAGCAATCGACGTCGCCCGCAGCGGCTATCGCCTTTTCAACCGCGTCAAGCGAGCCATGCGTATCCGAAATCACAGCTATCCTGACCATGCGGCTCAATCCAATCCGGCAAGTATCAGCTCAAGAGCGTTCTTCCTGTGGCTGACCTGATTCTTCTCATCCTCCGTCATCTGTGCAAACGTCTTGCCCATCGGTTCATAATAGAACAGCGGATCATAGCCGAAGCCGTTGTTTCCGAGCATTTCCCTTGTTATAACTCCGTAAACGCGCCCGGTCGCCTCGACATCCGGCTCGCCCTTCCTTGCAAGCACCATTGCCGTCGCAAAATGCGCTCCGCGCCGACCTTCCGGAACGTCCCGCATATTGAGCATCAACTTTGCGCAGTTGGCGGCATCGTCATGCCCGTCCGTTGCGTATCTCGCCGAACGCACTCCCGGCGCACCGTCAAGCGCGTCAACGAGCAGTCCCGTATCATCGGCAAGCACGGCGTCGCCGTTCTCAAGCATATTCATGGAATCCGCAAGGGCGAATACCTCCCTTGCCTTCTTGCCCGCGTTGCCCTCAAGGGTATCCGCGTCCTCGTCCACTTCAAGCTCAAGTCCCGCTTCCCTCATGCCAAGCACTTTTTCAAAGCGTACTCCCAGTATCGCCTTTATCTCTTCAATCTTATGTTTATTATTCGATGCAATTATAAGCTTCATATGCTTCACTCAAGCTCCGCCCTCTTGTATTCCTCGGCGAGCCTTTCCCTCCAATCATCAACGGGACGCAGGAAGTCTATGAACGAATGCTCCTCAACGCTCTCATCCTCCCAGCGCATTGCGCCTATCATGTCACGATGCTCATAAAGCCATGTGACGCGGTCAATAACGTACATTATGTGGGAAAGCGTATAGACCCTGCGCGGAACGGCAAGGCGCACAAGCTCGAACGGCGCGATGGACTCCTCCGGCTTTTCGCTTGAAAGACCGCGCTCCATGCCGCGAACGCCGCTGACAACATATATGGCTGCCGCAAGTGCCGCCGCTCTGAAATCCTTCTTGCCGAGGTGTGCGCAGAATCTGTCCGCGTCAAGATGACAGCCAAGACCGCCCGCAGGAGTGACCACGGGAACGCCCCTCTTTATGAACTCGCTGACCATGTACTCTATGAAGTCGGGGCCCTGGGATATGACGTCCTCATTCATGGTATCGTCAAAGCCCACGCGCATGACCTCCATCTCGGCGGAGCTCATGCCGCCGAACGTCGGGAAGCCCTCGAAGCAGGAAACAAAGCCGCGAACCCTTATAAAATCATCTCGGTCATTCATGCAGATGCCGCCGCCGCGGGCAAAGCCCAGCTTGCGTCCGCTGAAATAGATTATATCGACCGCGTCGGCAAGCTCCCTTGTTATCTCGCGCACGCTCTTATTTCTGCGCTTCTCGTCACGGGTCTTTATGAAGTGGATATTATCCATCGCAAGGCTCATGTCAAGCAGCGTCTTTATACCGTACTTCTTGGCAAGCGCGGAAACCGCAAGTATGTTGTCCATGGATATGGGTTGACCGCCTATCAGGTTGGTTCCCGCCTCTATCCTTATGAAGGGTATGCGCTCCCCTGGAGTTTCCTTCAGGAATTTTTCAAGCTTCTCAATATCGTAATCGCCCTTAAAGCCGTCGTCGCCGCCCGTGACAATTCCCTTGTCCTGCAAGAACTCCACGACCGCGCCTCCGCAGAGCGATACCTGCGTCGCAAATGTGCAGAAATGGAAATTGGTGGGTATTAAATCGCCCTGCTTTACAAACGATTTGGCAAGCATGTTCTCGCACGCCCTGCCCTGATGCACGGGAAGAAAGTATTCCTTGCCCAGTATCTCGCGTATTTTATCCGCCATCTTATAGTAGCTGTCGCTTCCGGCATATGCGAAATCGGCAACATGGAATGCCCCCGCCTGAGCGTCGCTCATGGCGTTAAAGCCCGAATCCGTTACCATGTCGATGAACACCTCATCCGACCTGAGATTGTAAGAGCAGTTGCCCGCGGCATCAAGTGCCTTCAGACGTGCGTCAACGGGTATGAGTTTTATGGGACGTACAATGGATACGCGGTGCATTTCAACAGGTATTTCCCCACCGCTGTAAAGCTTCATTTTAGACATTAAAACTGTCTCCTTTTTTTCATTTTCTTTAATTATACAGCATATCCGCTTTTAAAGCAAACATGCGACATAGCATTATCGTATCGGGCTACCAACCAAGCGTACAGCCTATTATGATTCCCGCAGCCGCCGCAAGCGCAATGAACACAAGCGGATGCAGCTTCTTAAACTTCTTCAAATTTGTGATTATCATCAATGCCGTAAACAGGATTATCTCCGGGAGATTGAAAAAACCCGATACGTCAGCCGCACCGAAGTCGAAAAGCAGGGGTTTTATGACCGTCCACGCGGCGGCGGCAATGAGTCCGGCGACGGCGGGACGAAGCCCCGAAAAGGCATTGTTTACTGCCTTTGAATTTTTATACCTGCCTATGACCTTGGCGACTATCATTATGACTATGAACGACGGGGTGACAAGCGATACCGTGGCTGTGAAAGCGGTCGTGACGCCCATAAGCGGACTTCCGAACGTCGAGTATCCCGCCATGTATCCGGCGTATGTAGCCATATTGATGCCGAGCGGCCCCGGAGTCGATTCCGACAGGGCAACCATCTGGTTTATCATATCCGCGGTGAGCCACGGGTACTTATCCGCGAGCGCGTTCAGAAAGGGAAGCGTCGCAAGACCTCCTCCGGCAGCAAAAAGCCCTATTTGCAAAAACTCATATATGAGCGTAAGATAAAGGTTCATGCTTTTGTCCCCGACCTTTCAATTATAAGTCCGCGCACGATCCCGATTAAAGCCGCGCCTATCACGACGAACACGGGCGAAACCTTGAAGAACGGAAGCACGACAAGCAGGAATGCCGCAATGCTCAGCACATACCCTATCAAGCCCTTTATCTTTTCACGAACGAGTTTTATAACGGTATTGATTATCAGGACGCCCACAGCGACCTTTACTCCGTGCATGGCATACTGAACCCATGCAATGTCCATAACGCTGTTGAGCAGAGCCGCAAGCAGGCATATTATCACAAACGATGGCAGCACAACGCCTGCCGTCGTCATAAAAGCTCCGATAAAGCCCCTGTGCTTCTTTCCGACGAATGTCGCGGTATTGACCGCTATTACGCCCGGAGTGCATTGGCCTATGGCAAAATAATCAAGAAGCTCGTCATGCGTCACCCAGCCGGTCTTTTCAACGCATTCACGCTCCAGCATCGGGAGCATTGCATACCCTCCGCCGAATGTGAACGCGCCAATGCGCATGAAAGCCGTAAAAAGCTTCCACAACGATACCTTTCCTGAATCGGTTTCGGTCATGCGATATTCCTCACGTCCCATATCATTACTTTTCTTCATCAGCCATCAAAACTCTCAAAAACCCGTCCATGCCGTCGGAGCAGCTTATTCCGATATTGTCAACGCCCAGACGCTCCATGGCAAACCTCAGTATGCAGGCTCCGTACATTATGACGTCATGCCTCTTTATGAGCATGGGATGCTTCCTGCGCTCCGAACCCATGATACCGAGCTTTTCAATAAGCTCATCAACATCCCTCGCCGTCAGAACAACTCTCTCGACCGCTTCCACCGAGAACACCTCAAGCCCCGCCTTGAGCGCGGCAAGCGTGGTTATGGTACCTCCGACGCCGACAAGCCTTTTAATATCAAAGCCGGATGTATCCATTATGGAATCCAGATATTTTTCTATCTCACGGCGTTGCAGGCTCCAAGCCGTATCGCAGTCGGTAGCGGAAGTAAATTCCCTTGCTATATCGCCGCATCTGACGCAGCCGGCTCTGAAGCTCACTCCTCTGTCGCAGTTCACTATCTGCATGGACGCTCCGCCTATATCGAGCAGGGTATCATAGTCCGTACCCGAACCGACCGCGCCTATATAGGCATACCTTGCCTCCTGCTCGCCCGTGAGTATCCTGACAGGAATACCGCATACATTCTCGACTTTTTTTGCGAACTCGCGCCCGTTTTCGGCGTCGCGCACCGCGCTTGTTGCATAGGCGTGGGGTCTTAACCCGTCCCCCGCCGCCCTTTTCGCAAGCATTGAAAGCACCTCAAGGCTGTGCTTCATTCTGTCCTCAGCAAGCCTGCCGCTCTTTTGAAGCCCCAGTCCGAGCCTTGTCGTATGAATGCTCTTTTCGATTATGCGTCCTTCACGCGAAGCCCCGTACCTTATTGAATTGCTGCCTATATCTATTATGGCATAATCAGTCATTTGCGTCCACCCTGATCTCATCCTTGCCTATGTATCCGAAGTTATCCCTCGCGTAACGAAGCAAGCCCTCAAGGCTCTTGACATATTCGAGGTTGCCCTCTATCCGCTCCTTTTCGCGCATGAGCTCATCCAGCCTTTGCGTCAGCCTTGCGTTCTCCTCCATTATCTCGTTGAGCTTCTGCTTCTGCATTCTGAACTGGGTATACATGAACACGACAAAGCCTATAAATATCGCCAAAGCCGCAATTACGGCGACGAGCCTAATTATCCTGTTGTTCTTCAAAATATTTTCACTCATTCGATTATTTCCTTGTAAGTATTATAAGCATCCGCCTGCCGAAGACCGATACGCAGGGCATTCGGCGGAATATAAAAATTGAGTACCCACGGAACCATGCCCTGCCGGATACTCATTCTGGAGCGGGAAACGGGGCTCGAACCCGCCACCTCCGCCTTGGCAAGGCGGCGCTCTACCAAATGAGCTATTCCCGCATATTAAATTCATCCCTCACTCGGAACAGCTAATATTATAACTCTAACAGGCTCAAATGTCAACACCATTTTTCCCGTCAGCAAAAATATATGCTTTCGTTCAAGCCTTTATCTCAGTCACGGCGGGTACGGCAAAAGCCATACCGCACCCGCCTTTTTACATTACAGGTAATGCCCAAGAAGCCTTGGCATTATTTCATCAGCTCCTCCATCTCATCGAGCAGCTCACCGAAGAGCTTGAGCGCGTCGTTTATCGGCGCGGCGGTGGTCATATCGACGCCGGCATACTTGAGTATGGATATGGGGTCGGTGGAACCTCCCGCTGAGAGGAATTTCTTATAATCGGCAACGGCGGGTTCGCCCTCTGTGAGTATGCGGTTTGCGATGGCACAGGCGGCGGAGAAGCCCGTCGAATACTGGAACACATAGAAATTATAGAAGAAGTGCGGTATGCGCTCCCACTCATAGGCGATTTCGGGATCAACCGTCAGGGCGTCGCCGAAATACTGCTTGTTCAGCTCATAATACTTCTCGCAGAGCGCGTCGGCGGTGAGCGTTTCGCCCTTCTCGGCAAGCCGATTCATGAACAGCTCGAACTCGGCGAACATGGTCTGACGGAAAACGCTGCCGCGGAAGCTCTCCAGGAAGTGGTTGATGAGATACGCCCTCTCGCGCTTATCGGTCGTATTATTGAGCAGGTACTTGACAAGAAGCACCTCGTTGCAGGTGGATGCTATCTCCGCGACGAATATGACGTAATCCGCCTGGCAGACGGGCTGGTTCCTCACCGAGTAGACGGTATGGAGCGAGTGGCCCATCTCATGAGCTATTGTGAACATGGAATCGAGCGTGTCCTTCTGGTTGAGAAGCACATAGGGATGCGGGTCTCCGCAGGAGGAGTACGCGCCTCCGCGCTTGCCCTCGTTCTCATAGACGTCTATCCAGCGGTTCTCAAAGCCCTCCTTGAGTATGGAGATGTATTCCTCACCAAGGGGCGCAAGTGCTTTAACGATTATCTCCTTAGCCTCCTCATAGGGTATCTCCCTGTCGGCGTCGCCCACTATGGGCGTGTAAAGGTCGTACATATGCAGCTCGTCAACGCCCATCAGCTTCTTGCGGAGCGCGACATACCTGTGCATAAGGCCGAGGTTGTTATGGACGGCTTCTATGAGGTTGTGGTAAACCGATACGGGAACCTCGGTGCGGTCGAGCGCGGCATGGAGTGTGGATTCGTAATTCCTTGCCCTCGCGTTGAATATGAGTCCCTTGACCTGCGAATCGAGGAACGCCGCGGACGTGTTCTTATATGCCTTGAATGTGCTGTAAAGGCTCTCGAAAGCCGCCTTCCTGATGTTCCTGTCGGGATTCTCCATGAGGGGAATGAACGAGCCCTGCGTTACCTGAAGCTCGTTGTCGTTGGCATCCTTTATGGAGGGGAAGCGGATATCCGCGTTTCTGAATGCGGATGCGGTTTCGCCGGGAGCTTCCATTATCTGACCGGAGAGCGCGAGTATGCGTTCCTCCGCGTCGGAAAGCGTATGGGGCTTGAAATGGCGCATCTTGGATAGCTTCCTCTTATAGAGCGTGAGTTCGGGCTTCTTTGTGTAGAACTCCTCAAGCATCTCGTCGGATACAGCTATTATCTCAGGTGTCGAGAACGAGTCGGCGGAGTCGATGTTGACAAAAAGATTCATCATCTTGCCCTTCATGCCCTGATAGAAAGAGTTGGCGGTATCCTCGTCGGATTTGCGCATAGCATAGTTGGCAATGCGCTCCAGCTTGACCTTTATCTCATCGCTGAGCTGCAAATACTCATAGAGCATTTCAGGCGACTGGGCAAGCTTGCCGCGGAACGCCGCGATCCTTTCGGGATAAGCCTTCGCCGCCTCAAGCGCCTCCTCCCAGAGAGCGTCTGTCGCAAACAAATCCTCGGTAGCCCATGTGTACTTCTTTTCCACCTCGGAACGCTTGGGTATTCTCTGCTGTTTTGCCATTTGGATTATCCTCCTTGCATTTGGCTCTAAAGCCACATTTTCACAATGATTGTACCATATATTAACGTGCATGTAAAATATATTGATTTGCGCTTCAAAACTAATATATTGTTTCCCAATGGTTTGAATGCCCGCCTTTTCCTTTGACGGAACGAGCCGACAATGATATAATTACAGTAGTGTATTATGGAGGTTTGATCCCAATGAAAGTTTTTTTAAGACTTATGATAGCCATGATGGTGCTGGCGTCTGTTTTTATATCATCGGTCGGATGCGGAGAAACGGCGGACAAGGACGTCAAGCCCTCCCCTTCCGGGGAGGCGAATGAGCCTGTTCTGACCGACGCTCAGAAGGACAACATATTGAAGCTTGCCAAGGCGTTTTACAAATTCGGGGATGTTGATTTGCAGAAGGGCATTGAGCTTACCCGTGTGGACGGCATAATCCGCTGCTATTATGAGGACATTCTTGACGAGTCCGAAACAGCCGGATACGGCCGCATCGAAAAGACGGACGCCGACGCCTTTATCAAGGTCGTGTTTAACGGCATCGAGCTGACGGATATGGTTCGCACACAGTATAAGCCCGACAGCGATCAGGAATACTTTTATCTGAACGGATACTATTATGTAAAGCTTGCCAAACAGCCGGTTATAGGCGCAGATATAATATCGACGGACTTTCTCAAAAACGAGAAAGGAAACGTATACGGCGTGAACGCCATTGTATCGGTCAACATCGATGGCGTCGAGGATGCCCAACTCAATATGCAAATGGCGTTTTCGGACGGCGATGAGCTGAGCGTTTTGAAGAGCGAAACAAACAACTGCAAATAGGAGGAAGCTTGTAATATGGGAAGGATGAATCTTCTGGGAAACTGCATCAGCAACTCCACAGGTGCCGTCGAGGGCTTCTGTGTGATAAAATCCGTTCAGGTCAAAAGCAATGTCAAAGGAGCGGATTATCTTGACTTCATACTCGCCGACGCCGGCGGAGAGGTCAACGCCAAGCTCTGGGATTACAGCGCGGCTGCTCACGGCGCGTATGAAACAGGGGACATAATAAAGGTTCGCGGAACCATCAATATTTGGAAGGACGTCGAACAGCTCAAGATAGACCGCATACGTCATAAGCGCGATGAGGACGTCGTCGATATGTCAAGCATAGTCGCAAGCTCGCCCGTGAACGGTGAGGATATGTTCAATAAAATACTTGAGTTCGCCGGTACTTTTCACGATTCCGATCTTGCGCTGCTCACCCAGTACCTCCTCAAGAGCAGGAAGGAAGCCATCGCGTGCTATCCCGCGGCGCTAAGGCTTCATCATGCGATAAGATGCGGGCTTATGTTCCATACCGGAACAATGCTTGAGGTCGCAAAAAAGATAGTCGAGGTTTATAAGCCCATTTACCCTGAGCTGAGTCCCGACCTTGTGTACTGCGGCATAATACTTCACGACATCGCAAAGACCGAGGAGCTGACCGTTTCCGAGCTTGGCATCGCCACATCCTATTCAACACGCGGTCAGCTCATGGGACACATAAATATGGGAGTCGCAATGGTCGAGCAGGCAGCGGCGGAGCTTCAAATATCCGAGGAGCTGACGACGCTCATATCCCACATACTCCTCTCCCATCACGGACAGCCCGATTACGGCTCGCCCAAATTCCCCATGTTCCCCGAAGCGGAGATAGTTTCGGAAATAGACATGCTGGATGCCCGTATGTTCGAGATGTATGATGCTCTCGGAAGCGTAAACATAGGCGATTTTACCGAGCGTCAATGGGCAATGGATAACCGTCAGCTTTACAGGCACGGGCATGGCATTGTGAAAAGCGAGCAATAATATTGCTTCAGCTTACGGACAAAGTCCGCTTTTTTGGCTTCCCCTTTGAGGGGAAGCTGTCAGACGAAGTCTGACTGATGAGGTGGAAACAATGGCACTATCAAAAAAGTTTGCCACCTCATCCACCACCGCTGAGGCGGCGGTCCCCCTTCCCCTCGCAGGGGAAGGCAGGTATTTCCGGCGCATTTGGGGTTTGTCAGCGGTCTGGAACAATAATAATGTTTTAATCAATATAATACTATAAAAGGAGGCAAGCCCATGAGAAGAGCAATCGCGGCAATCGCTGCCGTTTTTATGGGGCTTGCCTCGTTTTTAAGCTGCACAGCCGCCAAGCCCCTGCCATATCAGCCTCCGGAAAAGCCGTCGGCTTCTCCGGAGGCTGCTGCGGACAGGCCGAGGGCTGACTTCATGGCAGGCAAATCCTATACATTCAATACTTGCGCTCCCAAACTGCCCGGCTCATGGAATCCTCATACGCTTTCCGACGAGTGTGCGGAGCGCATATACTCGCTCATATCATCCCCTCTCGTATACGCCCAGCCTACGGACATCGAAAACGGCGATTTTGTCTGGGTCTTCGGCATGGCTGAGAGCATACGGGACGTCACGGCCGAGCATAGGGATGATATTGTAAAATACTCCGCCAATATCGGCGGAAAAAAAGTCTCTGAAATATCCGAGGGCTATGTCTATGAAATAAAGCTGAGGACGGACGCCAAATGGGACAACGGCGAAAGCATCGGCGCGGACGATTATATTTGGTCGCTCAAGGCATTGCTTGATCCTGCGAGGAACAATGCCAATGCAGCGGCATACATCGCCTCCCAAGCCGCCGCCGCGGGAAGCCGTAAATACAGCGAGAGAAACAGCGAAATAGCTTTTGTATCCGCCGACTCCTCAGACCGCTCCTCCGATCAATCCGCGGAGAGTGACTCGACGGTTCTCCACAGTATCGGTGAGGACGGCGTCGAGTTTGTTTATCCGAGATGGTTCTCTATAGGCAATAATACCGGCAATAAAGCTCCCGGTACGGAAGCTGCCGAAGGCGCCTCGAGTGTATGGGGCAGTCTGCAAAGCGCATCCGACATTGACGGAGACTATGTGAGATACAAAACCAAACTGACGGGGTATCCCTTCGGAAAGATCAGATTCGAGGATACGGTCGGATGCTACAAGGTTGATGAAAACACTTTCAACTATGTATGCGCCGCTCCTGTTTCATACGACGATTTCATGGCGGCTTGCCAAAACTCATGGCTCGTCTATAAACCGTATTATGGAGCTGACTACTGCACGGACGTCCAGAACACAATGAGCTTCGGCCCCTATAAGCTTGAAAGATGCGAGCCGGGCAAGCAAGTTGTCCTGCAAAGGAACTCCAAGTGGTACGGCTGGAAGCGAAATGACGACGGCTCTCCGATCGCCTATACGGAACAGCTTGTAAACGGCGAGCGTCTTGAGATATTCAAGACTACAAAAATAGTGTTCAAAGCCATGAGCGACGCCGACGCCTCACGCGCTTTCGCGGACGGTGAACTGACCGAATGGCATCCGAGCTATTCGGAGCTCTTGGAGCTGCCGCTTTCGGACATGACTTATACGGCGGAGTCGCCCGCGACCGACTGCGTGGTCATAAACACCGATTCGGAGGATTTGCGGCGCATGGACTCCTCAAGGGGCAATAAGAATTCCGTCGTGCTTTCAAATATCAATTTCAGGAGAGCGTTGAGCCTTGCGCTTGACAGGGATGAATGGTGCGGAGCGTTCGGCGGGACGCCGTGCCTCGGCATAATAAGCGACGCCTGCCTGTACGATCGAAACGACGCAGGCTCCTCCTACAGATATTCAAGGCAGGCGATGGAGAGCGTCTGCGACCTTTACGAGGTCAAATACCGAAGGGGAGCCGACATTAAGGACATTAAAAACGCATATGAAAGCATCAGCGGATACAGTCCCGAAAAGGCGCGAAAGCTTTTCACGCTCGCGGCGGAGGAGCTTATTGCCGAGGGGCTTTACTCAAAATCGGAAAACGTGAGGATCCGCGTCGCCTGCTCACAGGAAACATTGAGTGCCGAAGACGCCGAGCGAATCTCAATGCTGAACCGATTCGTCAATGAGGCGGCTGAGGGAACCCCGTTCGGAGAGATAGTCTTCGAGGGCATAGGCTTGGTTGAAAAGGGCGCGGCGGCAGTCACGGGAGGCGAGTACGCTATGGGCATCGCATCCTGCGGCGGCGATGCGCTCAAGCCGTTCGAGTCCATGAGCCGACTTTGCCAAAAGGATGTTCCGGGGCTTATTGAAGTCGAGAGCAGGAGCGTCGATACCGCGAATGTCGCCTTTGACATAAACGGCTCAACGCACAGCATGGGGCTTGACGAGTGGGTGTTATCCATGACGGGAATGGGCCATTTCGCTCTGACTGATAACGATACAAAGCTTTCTGTACTTGCCGCGCTTGAAAGATGGATACTTGAGAGATACTGTCTGATACCGCTCTCCACCCGTCATACAACCGTGGAGTTTTCCGAGAAAGCGCAGTTTATAACGCGGGAGCATTCCCCCGTGTTTGGATGGGGCGGCTTGGATATGCTCGTCTATAACTACGCGGACGACGAGTGGGAGGAATATATTTCATCCAAAGTCGTTCCAAATGAATAAATACGGCTTAAAAACGGAGCATATCCGCATTGACGCAATAAAAAACTGTGGTAAAATAAGACCATTATATTTTCACGAAAGGATCAGAGGTGAGATTATAAGCAATGAGCAATAAATATTACATTACAACACCCATCTATTATCCAAGTGCGAATCCGCACATAGGGCATACCTACTGCACGGTCAATACTGACGCCATGGCGCGTTACAAGAGGATGACCGGGCATGACGTCTTCTTCCTTACAGGCACGGACGAACACGGTCAGAAGATCGAGCGCAAAGCCGAGGAGGCGGGATGCACTCCTCAGGAATACGCCGACAAAATAACCGGCGGCTTCAAGCGTCTGTGGGAGCTTATGGATATTTCAAACGACGGCTTTATAAGGACGACCGACGCGCATCATATGGAGTGCGTAAAGAAGGTTTTCAAGAAGCTTTACGATAACGGAGATATTTATAAGTCCGAGTACAGCGGTCATTACTGCGCGCAATGCGAGGCATTCTGGACGGAAACCCAGCTCAAGGATGCCGGCGGCGTATGCCCCGACTGTGGAAGAAAGACGGAGCTTGCCAAGGAGGAGGCGTATTTCCTCAGGGTATCCAAGTACGCTCCGCGCCTCATCGAGTACATAAGGGAGAATCCCGACTTCATACAGCCCGTTTCGAGGGCGAATGAGATGCTCAACAACTTCCTCCTGCCCGGATGCGAGGATTTATGTGTTACCCGTTCCACATTCAAATGGGGCGTTCCCGTTCCGTTCGATGAGAAGCACGTCATATATGTCTGGGTTGACGCACTTGTGAACTATCTGTCCGCAATAGGGTATCTGTCAGACGACGACTCCCTTTACAGAAAATACTGGCCCGCGGACGTGCATATAGTCGGCAAGGAGATAATAAGGTTCCACACCATAATCTGGCCCATAATGCTGATGGCTCTGGACATACCTCTCCCCAAGAAGATATACGGTCACGGCTGGCTGCTTTTCGACGGTGACAAGATGTCCAAATCCAAGGGTAATGTGGTCGATCCGTTCATACTCGTCGAGCGTTACGGCGTGGACGCCATAAGATACTTCCTGCTCAGCGAGTTCCCGTTCGGCAATGACGGCAATTTCGACAACGCCACCCTGATAACGAGGATAAACTCCGACCTTGCAAACGATCTGGGCAATCTGCTCTCAAGAACGGTTGCGATGATAGACAAGTATTTCGGCGGAACTCTTCCCGAAAATACCGAGGCCGTCCCGGAGGAGGATGAACCCGTCATATCCTGCGCCTGTGCGCTTGCCGAAAGGATGGAAAAGGCGATGGACGAGATTCATCCCCACATCGCATTGCAGGAGATATGGAAGCTCATAAGCCTTTGCAACAAGTACATCGACGTCACCGCTCCGTGGATACTCGCCAAGGACGAGGCAAAGAAGGCAAGGCTCGGCACGGTACTCTACAATCTTGCCGAATGCCTGCGCATAATAGCGGTTGCAATACAGCCGTTCATGCCGAATACCTCCCCCAAGATGTTTGAACAGCTCGGCGTTTCCGACGACGCCTTAAAGAGCTATGAGAGCATAAAGCGCATAGGCGGCATAAAGCCCGGAACACAGGTCAAAAAGGGCGAGGCGATATTCCCCCGCATCGACGCGAAGGCGGAGATGGAGTTCCTTGACAACATGGTCGAGGAACAGCGCAAAAAGGCGGCGCAGATGAGAGCCGCCGAGGAAGCGGGCGAGGCGAAGGCTGAAAACGCCGAGAATAAGACCGAGGCAAAAGCCGAAGCTGAATCAAAACCCCTTATAACATATGACGATTTTGCCAAGCTCGATCTGAGGGTGGGCAAGGTTCTCGAATGCACCGAGGTCAAAAAATCCAAGCACCTCTATAACATAACCCTTGAGGTCGGCTCCGAGAAGCGCACCGTGCTTTCAGGCATAAAGGATTGGGTCAAGCCTGAGGACATAATAGGCAAAAACGTCGTACTCGTCTATAACCTCGCTCCGCGCAAGATGTGCGGAATCGAAAGCCACGGTATGATACTCTGCGCCTCCACCGAGGGCGACGGCGACGTCGTGCCGCTTACCACGATGAGGGATATTCCGTCGGGGAATCTTATAAGGTAAACATTGTAAAAATCAAAGCAAGCGCGAGAATCCCATCCCGCGCTTGTTTCATTTATAACATATCAAAACCAATCTCCCTTCAAAAACGCTGTTTCACATCCGTCCTGCAAATCAGATAGTCAACGCTCGTATCATAACGATCCGCAAGCTGAACGATAAGACGAAGCGGTATCTCCCTCTCCCCTCGCTCGTATTTTGAATATAGCGATTGATCACACATCAGCAGCTCCGCTACCTGCTGCTGCGTCAGATCGTTGTCCTCGCGCATGTCGCGGATGCGTAATTTCAAGCTCATCACCTCGGATTTGTCTTTAAAAATATTTTAACCCATTTTAAAAAAAGCTCTTGACTTTTAGGACTATATGTCCTATAATCTGCATCGAGAGCAATGTTAATACCGTTTTTTGCACGATATTGGTTATATGACTTGCTTTTAACCTTTGAAAGATTTATTTGCAGGTTTTTTGTCTTGGCAATGTCTGTTTTCATGTAGCGGTCTTTGCCTTGCGGACAACGCTTCCGTAAGGTTCAGATAAAAAATTTTTTGGAGGTATTTTTAATGAAAACCAAACTCACTAAGGTTATCGCCATGATGTTCGTTGTTCTTATGGTTGTAACCGCACTGCCCGTCTATGCCGGTAGTGCCGACAGCATGAATTGCGATGAAGCAAAGGCATCGAAGATTCTGCCCGAAAGCAGCACAAAGTCATTTGCAAGTTGTGGACATTCATCTTATTCTGAGCCTCCCATGGGAACAGTGCTTGGCACTTGGAGCCCACGAAGCAACTATGTACGTTGGCTACAAGACTGTTTAAACCTGTTAGGATATAATTGTGGAAGCGTTGATGGTTGGTATGGCAATAATACAAAAAAAGCCGTCCAAGCATATCAGAGAGCTAATCATCTTGGCGTTGATGGAGTGTTTGGGGATGAAACACATACAATGATTCGTTTAGATTTTGACCTTCTTGGTAATCCTTTCAAGGTTACTGCTCGTAATGGACTAAACGTCAGAACAAGTGCGAACACAAATTCCAGCATTATTGGCGCACTTAATTACGGAGCATATGTTTATATAATTACTGTAGAATATCACTCAAATGGTGATAAATGGGGCATGATTGATTATAATGGTACGCTTGGTTATATTAATCTGTTTAACAGCAGATCAAGTTCATGGTATGTTGTAGCATCATAAAACAATCAACCTAATTATGACATAACTAAGTGCATGTCATTTATGTATATGTCTATACCAATTTAACAATGGCAAAAAAAGGAGGAAAAATATGAAAAACAAACTAACTAAGGCTTTCGCCATAATACTGGTTGTACTTATGGTTGTAACCGCCATACCCGTCTATGCCGGTAGTGCCGACAGCATGAATTGCGATGAAGCAAAGGCTTCAAAGGTTTTGCCAACAAATAACACAAAAGGTTATTGGACTCCTTCTTACTCTGAGCCTTCTATGGGTACTGTACTTGGAACTTGGAGCCCTCGTAGCAATTATGTACGTTGGTTACAACAGTGTTTGAATTATTTGGGATACAACTGCGGAGTCGTTGATGGCTGGTATGGGAACAACACAAAGAACGCTGTACAATCATTCCAGAGAAATTGTGGTCTTGTAGTTGACGGTGTCTTTGGCTTTAACACTCATCTTGCTATAAGAAGGCTTGCATTGGGTTTAGATGATGTTAAGTATTGTTATGTTACTGCCCGAAATGGTCTGAATGTCAGGGTTAGCCCCAACACAAGTTCAAGAATCCTTGGAGCACTCAGCTATGGTTCATACGTTGAAGTTACCTGCTACACATGGGAGTCAAACGTTTGTTGGGGTAAGATAGACTACAATGGCAATATTGGCTGGATATGTATGGACTATGTAACAATCGTGTATTAATCTCACAAAATCCCAATGCTGCTTCAACCCGGCATTGGGATTTTTTATTCTCTAACGGTTTACTTTTACAAACAGTATGTTGACTAAATCCCTCATCCGTGGTATAATATAGGTATGAAAAAACTTGAGGAATCAAAGAAAAATGACCGATTTTGACGAGAAGAACACACCTATAAAAGACCCCTTTGAGGAGTATGAAAAGGCGAGCGCACCGGGGGCGCAGGAGCGCGCTTATATTTGGCGCACGGCTATTGGCTTGCAACTTGTGGACGGGCTTACTACCTCCGATTATCTTCGAGCAACGGCGGCAAGGAATATTTCGGGCGAGATAACGGTCGGTGAGGCGGCTGCGCTCATCGAAGACTATTACCGCACCGACCGAAAGCAGGAGGCTCCGCGCACGGAAGAAGCTGACAAGGTCACCTCCCGCATATCGGAGATACTATCCGAGAAGGGCTTCACGCTCTCCCCTGCGCAATATTTTTCCATACACAAAAGGCTTTTTACGGGAATCTACTCCCACGCGGGCGAGATACGCACATATAACATCACAAAGAAGGAATGGGTGCTTGACGGCGACACCGTAACATACGGCGGTTGGACGGAGCTTCGAGCAACCCTTGAATACGATATTGCGACTGAGAAGGCTTTCGACTATTCGGGACTATCCATGTATGAAGTCATAAAGCATATCGCTATGTTTATCTCAAGGCTTTGGCAGATTCACGTTTTCGGCGAGGGCAATACCCGCACCACCGCCGTTTTCCTGATTCTGTACCTTAGGTCGCTTGGCTTCGACGCGACCAACGACATATTTGAAAAAAACGCTTGGTATTTCCGCAACGCCATGGTTCGCGCAAATTACAATAATTTTGCAAAGGGTGTCCATGAAACAACAGAGTATGTCGAGCTGTTCCTGAGAAATCTGCTTATGAGCGAGGACAATCCCCTGCGAAACAGAGCTTTACACATTTCATGGAAGCTTGTTTCTGCGGACGCGGAGCCTCAAAAACAATACATTGAGGGTACAAAACAGTACATTGACGACGAAAAACGAGACATTGAGCTTCAAAAACAGTACATTGACGCCATTATAAGCATGGGATTATCCCGAAAATCCACTTCAAACGCAATTAAGCTCTATTCCGTTTTCGGCATTGAAAGATTCTTCGGAAGATCGGAAGCGGCGGAAGTTCTCGGAATAACGGCGGCTCCCGCCTCAACGCTCTTGAAAAAGCTGACGGAATCGGGCATACTTCTCCCGGTTTCGGGCATGGGCAAGGGCAAATACCGCTTCTCACCCGATTTCTTCAAGCGCGGAACCAAGTGATTATACGATTAAATTATAAGTGCCTCCACCCCTTCACATTTTCGTTTTTCGATGCTATAATCAATTCAAGCGACGCCCCGCCGACTTGCAAATTCCCATTAAGCTTCGTCGGCGCGGGCATACGGCAATACATTATTCCAATCGGAGGTAACATATGGAATACGGCAGTTTGGGAAACTCCGGCATCAAAATATCGAAGATAGCCCTCGGCACATGGGGCTTGGGCGGAGGAAGCGTCTGGTCGGACGGAGATTCCGACGTTCGCGGTACGCGCAGGCTCCTTGACGTCTGTCTTGAAAACGGCATTAATTACATCGACACCGCTCCCGTTTACGGAACGGGCGTCAGCGAGGAGCTGTTGGGCGCGGCTCTTGAGGGCAGGCGTCATGACTTCATACTCCAGACCAAATGCTCCCTCAACTGGAGGGGCGAGGGCGGCAATTTCCACTATGAACGCGACGGCTACACGGTCAACAACGACACAAGGGCTGCGGCGGTCAGGCGTGACGTCGAGGACTCCCTGAAAAGACTTCGCACGGATTACATCGACTCCATAATCGTCCACTATGTCTGCGGCAGCTTCCCCGTCGCGGAAACCGTCGGCGCGCTGGAGGAACTTATCAAGGAGGGCAAAATCCGCGCTTACGGGCTTTCCAACAGCCTGCCGCGCGATCTTGACGAATACATGGACGTTTCCGAAGCCCGACACGGCGTATCCGTCGTTCAGGAGTTTTTCAGCATACTCTCCCCATTCCACGGCAGAAATTATTTCGACGTCTGCAAAAAGCACAACGTCACGTTCCAGACCTACGGCGTGCTTGAGGAGGGCTTCCTAACCTCCCCCGAATTTATGGAGAGGCAGTTCAAAAAGACCGACATCCGCTCAAGGCTCCCCTGGTCTGCCGAGGATAAAAAGCTCGGTCTGCGCCGCGCCTTCGAGATATGGAAAGACCTCTGCAATGAGCATGGCTGCAGCTTCTCCCAGCTTGTCGAAAGCTGGGCCCTCTCCCAATTCGACAACATGAGCCTGCTCGTCGGTATGCGCCGTCCCGAAACCGTCGCGGATACCGCAAAGTGCATCGGCATCAAGCTTTCCAAGGACGAGCTTGCTCTCATGGAAAACGCCGTCAAGGGCATTCAGGTTGAGGTTTTGGACAAATAATATATTAGCACTCACCTCTTGACAGTGCTAATAACGGTGGTATAATGTAGTCACAAAGGAACAGAAAAAGGGTTTAGAACCATCCCCTGAGAATGAAGCAAAGAGCCAATGACCCCAAGCTGATTCAGAGAATGACAGAGCAATCCCAAGAATGTTTTTCCGTCCCGATGCACAGAATAAATTCAGTATTTGAAGGAGGAAAGAACTATGTTGTACCCAAGCATTTTCAATGACAGTATATTTGATAACCTTATGGATTTCGCATTCCCCGCCCCAAGGGATTTCGGGAACATCGACAGAAAGCTTTACGGCAAGCACGCCGCGCATGTCATGAAGACCGACGTCCATGAGAACGAGTCCGGCTATGAAGTCGATATTGACCTCCCCGGCTTTAAGAAGGAGGAGATAGGGCTTTCGCTCGAAAACGGCTATCTCACCGTATCCGCCTCCAAGGGACTTGACGAGAAGGAGGAGGACAAGAGGGGCAAGCTCATTCGCTGCGAGCGTTTTTCCGGCTCCATGAGCAGAAGCTTCTATGTCGGCAAGAATGTCACAGACGAGGAGATAAAGGCGAGATTCGAGGATGGCGTCCTCAAGCTGACCGTCCCCAAGAAGGACGAGAAAAAGCTCCCCGAAAGAAAGACCATTATGATCGAGGGCTGATAAGCCTTATAACAACCGTTGATTGAGGACTGATACGCTCAACGGTTAACCTCCAAAAGACCGCTGCGCGGGCACTATGCCGGCAGCGGCCTTTTATTGTATTGGCGTTACCTGTAAATCTCCATTATGTTTCCCTCATTCCACCATTTCTCCATAAGCTCCGCAATGTCCTTATATGCCGGATACCTCTTGAAAAACTCCAGCATTTCACGCGCCTGACCGTCAACAGCCGCTCTTTCGGATTCAACCGCCTCCTCGCGGCGCATCCACAGCATACATATCAGCTTTTCAATGCACAGGTTTTCCGCGGTTCCTATCTCCTTAATTCGCGCTTCGCCCGTCCGTATGGCTGCCGCGATCTCATAGTAGAGAAAGTTCAAGCCCGGAATCCTCGCAAGATAGCTTTCCGCCATAGTCTGCTCACCCATGCTGTGATACGTTTCCGCGAGTATGCGATATACGTCTATTCTGAGATCAACATCGTCCGAAAAATCAAGTACCCTCTCCCCTATCTCGATTATCTCCGCGTTCCTGCCGCCGTCCTTGTTCTGCTCCTGAAGATTCTCCAGAAGGCAGGTCATCAGCAGATCGCTCGTCGGATACTTTTCAAGCGCCTTGCGCAGCGATCTTTCCGTCTTGACAAGGTCGCCCTTTCCTATCTCGCTCTCGTTCAGCAAATCCTCTATGGCGGCATCCACCCTGCTTTGGTCGAAATCGAGCAGATTATCAAGCGATGTGCCGAACAGTATGGCAAGCTTCGGCAGCATGTCTATGTCGGGTGATGACACGCCCGTTTCCCATTTGCTGACCGCCTGTGAGGATATGTGCAGATGCTCCGCAAGCTCCTCCTGTGACATCCTCTTTTCCTTACGCAGTTTTCTTATATTCGCACCGATATTCATTTTGACGTTTTCTCCATTCCCTTTCATGTTTTGTAACCGGTTCTCTTAGAGTATAAGCGTTATCTCGCAAAACGTCCATATGAACTTGTTTGGATAATTTTCAACCGTTGGTTGTAAAAGAGGAGCAAAAAGAGCGCGGAACCGTTTTCCCCGCGCTCTATTAAACATTAAATTATACGTCCTTCCTGCTGAAAATCCCAAACCCTGCGAAGAACAGTATCAGGCTGTACGCGCCGCCGAGCAGGAAGCTTTGATTCAGCACATGCTGTTCGACGTCGGTATTGGCAACGCTTGTCATCATATCCGATATCCAATACTGTGACTGTGAAAAATTGATCTGAGATTCGGCAAGCAGGTGATCTATTCCCGTCAGCAGCAGCGAAACCGCAGCGGGTATCATTATGCCGCATACTATGCCCACCGCCGTTTTTTCCGAGAGCATCGAACTGACAAATGCGATGGATGTAACGACCAGTATCAGCACAAGTTGCGCCGCCATGCACATGATGAGCTTGGAATCCATGATAAGATTCGCCTTGAGAGCTATGGCTCCGACAGCCAGCGAGCTTACCCAGCAGACCATTGCCATCAGCACGGTCGTCAAAACCGCGGTCAGATATTGGGCAAAGTAGATTTTTTTACGGCTGTATCCGCGGGCGATCATGGTCTTTGCGGCTCCCGATCTGAAGCTCTCACAGACGATCAGCGAGACCAGTACCGACAGCAGAATATCCGCCGAGCCATTCGACAGCGAGCCCGCTATCAGGGAACGCCATATCCCGCTCATATCCGTAGTGCCGTATATGAGCGATGCCATTCCCTCAAGCTCCGGCATCGTTGAATTGTTAAGTACGGAAACCGCAAATACATTCATCGCAACAAGAGCGAATGCTATCGCCATACATATATACAGGCTTTTTTTGCGGAATAGTTTCCTCATTTCAAATCTAATCAGCTTTCCCATCACGCATTGACCTTTCTGAAGAAGTACTGTTCGAGTGTTTCGGCTTTAAGCTCCAGACGGCTGACCGCTATGCCGTTCTCGTAGAGCAGCCTGTTGAACGCCGCGCTGTTCTCGATATCCGACGTGAGCATTATGAAATCGTCCTTTATCTGCACCGCGCTCTCATCCACATGGGCTTTGAGTATCTTCGCTGCCTTCTGCATATCGTCCACATATATCTCAAGACGCTTATTGCATTTTTCGTTCAGCTCTTTGGCGGATATCTCCTCAACGAGCCTGCCCCTGTTGAGTATCGAGAATTTAGTTGCGACGCGGGCAAGCTCGTCAAGCATATGGGATGAAATGAAGAATGTCATGCCCTTTTCCCGGTTCAGCTTTGTAATAAGCTCCCTTATCTCGTTGATTCCGGCGGGATCAAGCCCGTTTGTCGGCTCATCCAGCACCATAAAGCGCGGGTTCCCAAGCAGAGCTATTCCTATGCCGAGCCTCTGCTTCATGCCGAGCGAGAACTTCCCGGCATGCTTATCCTTCACTTCCCAAAGCCCGACATATTGAAGTATCTGCTGTATCCTGTTTTCATCGCCGCCGAACAGTATAGCAAATCTGCGCATGTTCTCCAAAGCTGTACAGGCGGAATAGAAGGGCGGGCTTTCGATTATGGAACCGATATTCCTTCCATGCTCCAATACGTCATTATTGTAAAGTATCTCGCCGCTCGTCTTTATGCAGTTGCCCAGTATCATGCGCATGAGAGTGGTCTTTCCAGCTCCGTTCTTGCCTATAAGCCCGTAAATATCGCCCTCATGGATTGTCAGGCTTACGTCGTCCACGGCTTTGAACGAGCCGTATTTTTTTGTCAGATTCTTTGTTTGCAGTAAAGCGTTTTCCAAGCATATCCTCCCCTTACGCGGCGTGAAAGCAGCCTGCCGCGTTCGTTATTGTATATATGTTACGTCAATTCTCATTCAAAGTCAATATAGGGAATGTAAAGCTTTTGTAAAGATCATGTAAAGTAAACGCTGCAATTTTAAAAGCATCGGATAATCTTTATCCGCCAGATCGGCAACGATGTTTTTTATTCGCGGAAAGCCTTTATTTTTGGGTCGAAATATGTTATAGTACATGCAGAAAAAACGCAGGAGATGTTTTAAATTGAAGATTTTTAAGTCAAAAGCATTCGTATGCTTCATGCTCGTGCTTGCCATGGCGTCGCTTATGATACCCGTCCATGCGCTCAGCATGACATACACTCCCTCATCCGCGTATGCCTCAAGCACCTATTACTCCAAGCTCAGGGCTGTGCAGCTCACGGGGAACCAGAGGCAAGACCTTGTGAACGTCGCCCTGACGCAGATGGGCTATCACGAAGGCAACTCCACCTCCGACCTTGGCGGCGGAAACCAGAACGGCGAGTACAACTACACGGAGTACGGCTACTGGTACGGAAAACAGATTTTGGGCTCCAACGGGCATTACGGCGCATGGTGCGCGATGTTCGTCGCGTGGTGCGCCCGTCAGGCAGGCATCCCCTCAAGCATAATAAGCAACGCCTGCTATGCCGGTATCAAGGATAATGCCTACTACTTCCGCAACCTCACCTATTACACGCGCGGGAACTACACTCCCCGCGGCGGCGATCTGGTATTCTTCGACTGGCCCAATCAGAGCGGCGAATGGAACCATGTCGCAATAGCGTATCTCGTCAGCAACGGGGTTGTTTACACGATAGAGGGCAACACCGTCCATAACAAGGCCGAAATACGCGCTTTCAGTCTTACAGACCCCATAGTAAAGGGCTATGGCGTTCCCAAATACACAAGCAGCGGCTCCGTAACGCCCACCGTTTCGGTATCCGGCATTCCCGTATATGATTTCTATAATCCCATAAACCATATACCTCCCAAGACCACCATAAGCAGCGGCACTCAGGGAAAAGGGACAAGCTGGCTTCAGGCCGCCCTCAGATACATAGGGTATTCCGTTCAGATAACCGATAACTTCGACAGCACGACCGTTACCGCCCTCAAGGCGTTCCAGCGAGATCACGGCATGACGGTGAACGGCATATGCACCATGACCGTCGTAAATCGTTTACAGTCCATACTTGACAGCATGGGTTCAAGCCCGACGCCGACGCCCACGCCCACGCCGAACCCGAATCCTACGCCTACGCCGACTCCGACTCCGACTCCGACTCCGACTCCGACGCCGTACAATCCCACCGATCCTTCAAACTACCCCGAACCCACGCGCACGCTCAAGAAGGGCTGTCAGGGCGACGACGTGAAATGGCTCCAGGCGGCGCTTACAAGGCTCGGATACCCCCTCACCATAGACGGAATATTCGGCAACAACACCTATAACGCCGTCAGACAATTCCAGACCGACCACGGCCTTACCGTAGACGGCATTTGCGGTCCGCAGACAAGAGCGGCTCTGAAGGCGGCTCTGGCGGCACTCACACCGACACCCACTCCGACTCCGACGCCGACTACGACTCCGACGCCGACACCGACACCGACACCGACACCGACACCGACACCGACGCCGACTCCGACTCCGACTCCGACACCGACGCCGACACCGACACCGACACCCACGCCGACACCGACACCCACGCCGACGCCGACTCCGACTCCGACTCCGACACCCACGCCGACACCCTCGGCTGAGCCTTCTGCGGAACCCCCCGTTGAGCCTTCGGCTGAACCCTCCGCAGACCCCTCGGATGAACCCGTCGAGCCTTCGCCCGCTCCATCCGAACCCGACGTTTTCATGGGCGATATGGACGGCGACGGCCAGCTCACAATGTCAGATGCGCTCGCTCTGCTTAGGCACACTCTGAACCTCCTGCCCCTTCCCGACGAATATGTCGCTTATGCCGATATCAACGAGGATGGCGTTGTGGATACATCCGACGCGCTTATGCTCATGCGTGCCGTACTCGGAATCATATCCTGAACCGCTATATAGTACTTATTACCAAAGGGATTGTCTCTTTACCATTTGGAGGCAATCCCTTATGATCAGTATTGCCGCCACATGACACTATGATTATTCTATGACTTGGAGTGCTTGAATGGAAAGAAAAAAGCAGGTTATTTATAACGTCATAGCGTTTGCATTTTTGTTTTCAGTCTCATTATACCGTCAGTTGGTGATAATATTCGATCCGAACAACCCCTTCTATAGTTATATTGTTTATGCTTGTTATCTTACTTTAACACTCGCGTGGGCATTCTCAATTGTAACAAGGATAACTCAAATCAACATCAGAACATTTTTGCTGTTAATCGACGCATGTGCTCTGCTTGTTTTATCACAGCTTCGCCATATCTTCTGTCCGCACTTTGTCTGCATGCGAGTCAAATAGTCTTATACACCCGAGTAATATGATAAGCAGTCCGCCGCAAATTAGCGGAATAACCAAAGGTTTCACGATATCAACGGCTGCGCCTGCTAAGAGCAACGACATGGGAATCAGACTATACGATACAGCAGTAAGGGTTCCGATAACTTTGCCGCGAAGATTGTCTTGGACAAATATTTGAATGGTCGTAATAGTTTTAATGTTAATGGCAACGCTCGTCCAACCAACGACAAACTCAAGAATACAAAAAGCCATAACCGTAAGAATAGGATGGTACGGTAGCCATGCGATAAGCGCAATCAAAAGCATAATAAATCCCAAAATAGCAACTTTGATATATGGGTATTTTAGTTCTGTTTTACAAGGCCGTTTCGTTTGAAATAGAGCACTTAGAACAGAACCGAAACCGAGACACCCTGTAATTACTCCGTAACTACTTGAGGGAATTCCGAAAGAGTTTGTAATGATGAATGGAACGGCTACGCTTATCCCCGCCGTTACACAAAAATTAACAAGCCCATCTCCAAATAGAAAAGGACGAAACCCCTTGTTTTTCAGCAACCAAAGGAATGTGGAATGTGTTTTCGTTTCGGATCGTTTTCTGGCGAGCGCAGTCTCTTTTACTTCATATTTAAGGAACAGTTCACCAAATGCCGATACCAAAAATGAAACAATATTAATTACAGCAAACATTTTCACAGGAATAATAGCAATAAGGACACCGCCAACAGCAGGAGCTAAGATATTAACACCAGATGTAATGAACTGTGATGATGAAGCTAACTTTTTTAACGCTGCCGCATTATCAATCCCTTTTAAGTTTGGCAAGTGGGCATCCACTACATTGTTGAACAATGCCGATATACAAGAGAGAATAAAAATCGTACAGTATATGGTGAGCAAGTTAAAAGATAACAATGGCAAAACACAAGCAATTGTACTTGCAATATCACATATAACAAGCATCCTGTTCGGATGATGCAATCTGTCGCTGATTCTTCCAGCAATTATAGAGAAGAAGATAGTGGGAATATAATTCACTAAAAGCGAAATGCTGAAATTGAGTCCTGATCCAGTTTCCTTCAAGATATACCAGCTTAAAGCAAACGAAAACAGTTTTGTACCGATGTACGATACCCCTTTGCTAAAAAGAAATAAAAGTCGATTATTCACTGAGGTTACCTCCTGAAATCATCTTCCACATAGATGAAAGCTTTTCGTTTGCGAAATCGCTGACTGCGTGGTTCACGCTATCAAGTGCCGTGTTCCCGAGATCGTCATACGCACTAACCCTATCAAGGAGGTTCACGAATCGTATATTGCTCATGTCAGGACAAGTGGAGTCATCATAACATAATGCAAAGGATCGAGCCTTCTTCAAAGAAGCAAGTGCTTTGTTGTCACTATAAGTTTTGATTTGCGTAAAGGCAAGCAAAACATGGAATCGCCCAAGAATCTTTTCAAGAAAGCTTGCTTTCTTTGGCTGAGTCAACTCTAAAATGAGCCCAATACCCCACTGTAATAATGCTTCGGCAGAATGATAATCGTCTCGTCCACAATAAACAGTTACATATCCCTCAATGATGCGCATGATTGCCGTAATGCTTTGTAGCAAAGCCATTGACAAAAATGGGACGGCTTCTTCCGTGAGATTTTGGTTGTTTGCCAACACGAAGCCAATTCTATCATTATAGTGCCCTCCTGCATTTTGCAGCTTTAACAGTTCTACGGCTTTTTCCGATTCATTTAACATCAGATGCACATCGGCCATTTCCCCATACAGTGTCAACTCACTAATTGAGGGATCTGTATTCTGCGGAAGCAATGTGAAAGATTCATCCAAAAGATCTAATGCGCGCCGAAGTAGAGATTCTTCGTGCCTTTCTATGCCAAATACGCGATACATCACAGCGCTCTCGTGAACCACTTCAAAAGTATGAGGGTATCTTTTTAAAGCTTTTTCCGCCTCTTCAAGACCAATATGTTCTTTGTTGAGGCGATACTCTTTTAAGCGCTTGATTGTCACAGACAATCGATTATCTTTCATGGTATAACCTAAAAGGGCATCTACCGAAGCATCAAAAAAATCTGCCATTTCTATAATCATGCTAAGTTCCGGCACGGACAATTTAGCTTCCCATTTATAGACGGCACCGGATGTCACACCCAAAACTTCTGCAAGCTGCTCTTGAGTTAGGCCCCTGTTTTTGCGGAACATTCGGATGTTTTCAGCGAGCATCATTTTCACCTTCAAGCCCCCTTTTTCTTATCATTATATCATAGAAGGTCGGCAATATTAACAGACTGCCAATACCAATATTATTATATATTACATACTGGTGGTATGAGTTTGAGATGGCAGCTTTGCCTGTGAATCGGTCTATTGTTTATACCGAGCTATCGCTCGATGAATAGGATCCAGCAGCAATTCTGTAGTGGTTGCTGTTTTTTTATTTGCCAAATTCTGAACGATTCGGCGGCAATTGTAAAAACACGCGGTCAGTAAAATCCGTTTCAATGCGGAAACGCTATGATATATCGTTTTGAGTTTACTCAATGGAAGATGAACGATTACGCACCCAAGGATGCGCTCGGAATGAACATGCTTTTAACCTCTGTTGAAAAAGCTTTTTTAAGGATTGATGATAACACAACTGTACATAACGTGAGACTTGAGTACAGAACAAAGCATAATCTGATATAGGAGGAAAACCCGCTTGTCTCAAACAGGGATATTTATAATCTTTATTCTGATTTTCACCGCAGTTTTCATACTTGTCGGATTTATCGGCAACAAGGTTGTTGACAAGGGCAGCGATGCATTGCGAAACAAGTCGGTACGCAAATACAATGCCACTCACATCGAGCCTGAAAAGAAGCTGTCGGATGTTTATAAAAAGGATAGCGAGCATTAGGTGATCAAATCAATCAAGCTCTGTGGGCATTGAAATCGCCACCAAAGGGAGCCGCAGGCACGAAGTGTTAAGCAATCACAACGATAGTACGATTAACACTACGCACCCGCGCAGCTCTCTTTGGTTGTGAATCCAACATCAGAGCTTTATTAAACAACTTTTTAACCGGCGAATGCTGAATTTTGTGGCATTTCGCCGGTTTTAATGATAAAATAGCTCGAAGGTCAAATGACTTTAAACTCCGTTTAAGGAACGGGTGTTATTATGACAGCATCAGGAGGTGCGTAATATGAGAATACTGCTTGCCGAGGATGAGAAGGCGCTGTCAAAGGCGATAGTAAAGATATTTGAAAAGAACAACTGGTCTGTGGATGCGGTCTATAACGGAGAGGATGCGCTTGAGTATCTTGAAGCGGGCTGCTACGACGCGGCTGTGCTTGATATAATGATGCCCAAAATGGACGGCATAACTGTGCTTAAACGGGCAAGAGCCGAGGGAATAACCGTGCCGATACTGATGCTGACGGCTAAGTCGGAGATCGAGGATCGCGTATTGGGGCTTGACAGCGGAGCAAACGATTATCTTCCCAAGCCCTTCGACACGCGTGAGCTGCTCGCAAGGCTGAGGTCGATTACACGGAGCAGAACCGAGCCCGATACCAAGCTGACATTCGGCAACGTGACCCTCGACCGCGCGACGTTTGAGCTTTCCTCTCCCACCGGCAGCTTTCGGCTTGCCAACAGGGAGTATCAGATGATGGAATACCTGATGGTCAATCCGCGCCGCGTGATCTCCTGCGAGATGTTCATGGAGAAGATATGGGGCTATGATACGGAGGCGGAGATAAACGTCGTATGGGTCTATATATCCTATCTTCGCAAAAAGCTTGCCGCGCTGCAGGCAAACGTGCAGATAAAATCCTCTCGCAACGTCGGCTATTCATTGGAGGACGTCAATGATAAATAAACTGAAACGCAAATTCCTAATATTGGGTACGGTATTCATGTTCATATTGATGAGCGTACTCGTGCTTATTATGAATCTTGTGAATTACCGCGAGGTGGTTTCGGAAACCGACGCCGTGATTCGGATGCTCTCTCAGCCGAATATGCCTTTTTTCATCGGTCAAACGCTGTACGATGACGACGTAAACAGCTTTGTTCCGCCCGGAATGTCGCCTGAAGTACCCTATGAATCGAGGTTCTTCATCGTCAGCGCG
>CADAGD010000025.1 GCA_902787375.1 uncultured Eubacteriales bacterium | reverse complement strand
GATATCACACCTTTGAGGGCTTCTCGTCTATGATCTACCTTGTCGCAGGCAAACTGAAGCTCGCTTGTCTGAATCCGTTACGATAATGGGAGTAGAGCCTTTTTTATTTTTGCACTTTACAATCTGTATATAAAAATGCTATAATATGGAGGACAAGAAAGTCAAAGGAGGCTCAAAATGATAAAGCTTGAAAAACGATCTCACATAGCTATACTGACAATATCCCGTCCGGAAGCTCTCAACGCGCTCAACAGCGAGGCTCTTGAGGATATAAAGCGCAATGTTGAAGCAATACGCGCCGACGAGGATATCCGTGTTCTTATAATCACAGGCGAGGGAAAGGCGTTTGTCGCAGGCGCCGACATAGCCGAGATGAAATCCCTGAATGCAGACGAGGGGCGCGCCTTCGGGCTTAAAGGGCAGGCGGCTCTTACAGCCATTGAGGAGCTTCCCATACCCGTAATAGCCGCTGTGAACGGATTCGCGTTGGGCGGAGGCTGTGAGCTTGCGCTCTGCGCCGACATACGTCTTGCATCCGAAAAGGCTAAATTCGGTCAACCTGAGGTGGGACTTGGAATCACTCCCGGCTTCGGCGGTACTCAGAGGCTCCCCCGTGTAATAGGTCTGTCAAAGGCAATGGAGCTTATACTGACAGCCCGCATGATAAGGGCGGACGAAGCACTTGCGCTTGGGCTTGTCGATCATGTTTACGCTCCCGAAGAATTGATGGACGAGGCAATAAAGCTTGCCGAGACAATAGCTGTCAACGCTCCCGTCGCCGTGCGCGCATCCAAGGCGGCTGTCCGCAGATTCACGGGCGCGGCACTTCACGACGATTTGGAGTATGAAGCGGAGCTGTTCGGAAGCTGCTTTGCGACCAACGACCAGAAGGCAGCCATGGAAGCATTTGTGAACAAGACGGAAAAACCCGTCTTCTCAGGTAAATAATCATTTTAAGGAGAATAAATATGAAAAATATCTTTGTTATAGGCGCAGGAACGATGGGACTTGACATTGCTCAGGTATTCTGCACGGCGGGCTACCCCGTTACGGTTTACGATATGACGGACGCCATAATCGAAAAGAGCAGGACAAGGCTCGAAAAGGGCTTGAGCAAGCGCGTTGAGAAGGGCAAGCTCACCGAGGAGCAGAAGAACGCCATAATGAACGGCATAATCTTCACGACCAATTACGACAATGCCAAGACAGCCGACCTCGTTATCGAAGCCATTATCGAGAGCGTTGAAGTCAAGAAGACCGTCTTCCGCAATATCGACTCCATATGCCCCCCCGAAACGATATTCGCCACCAACACCTCCTCCATATCAATAACGGAGATAGCTGCAAGTACAAGACCCGACAGGTGCATAGGAATGCACTTCTTCAATCCCGCGACCGTTATGAAGCTCGTCGAGGTCATAAGGGGCATGGAAACAAGCGACGAAACATTCAACACCGTTTACGAGCTTGCCAAGGACATCGGCAAAACCCCCGTTGAGGTCAGCGAGGCTCCCGGCTTCGTCGTGAACCGCATACTCATACCCATGATAAACGAAGCGGTCGGGCTCGTTGCCGACGGCGTTGCCTCCGCTGAGGATATTGATACCGCCATGAAGCTCGGCGCGAATCATCCCATGGGGCCCCTCGCGCTCGGCGATCTCATCGGTCTTGACGTCGTTTTAGCCATAATGGATACTCTCTTTAACGAAACAAAGGATTCCAAGTACCGCGCCCATCCCCTCCTCAAGAAGATGGTTCGCGCCAATATGCTCGGACGTAAAACCGGCAAGGGATTCTATCAGTATTAATCTAATCAAACGGCATAGCGGGGCCGTTGCACGCAATTCACTTGCATGTGCGACAGCCCCATTTCTATTCTATAGTCAAACTAAAGCGAAAGTCAAGATATCTAAACTGTATGTAGGTTGAATGAACCGCAAACACATCACAGATTATATATGAATTGTTAAAACAATAAAAGTACTGTTTGCAAAAAGAACATAAGGTAAAAAGCATGCCACTCAAGGTTTATACGGCACAGACGTGCAATGGTGTGACCACCCAAAATTATATTTTAAACAGCTATTGACTCGATATTAAAACCGATGTATATTAATGCATGTTGCGCAGATTTCGAGAATGCCCACACATAATTTGAAAGGTGCAAAGAACAGCTCCTTTTATTAAATATTACTACTGGAGGTGTACAAGGATGAAATCCACACTCAAAAAAGTGCTGTCAATTATGCTGGCATTATTGACAATTAGCGGCGTCATGCCTATTGGCATAGTGGCGCACGCCTATCCCACAGTTCCCAATGAATATGACAACATCGCATGGCCTGACGTTTCAACCATCAAGTATTGCAGATTCATTGCGGAATACACTATGCCTGTTTATACAAGTAGCAGCTTGACTACACGCGGATCCAGCAATCCGTACAATGCGTATCCAACAGCAAGCATTGATAAGAATGATAATTGCTATATCTATCGTATCGGTGATGGTTATGCGCTAGTCGAGTATCCTGTCGGTAACGTGCGCAAACAGGGCTATATATATCTCAAGGGTAACAGTACAAACAAAGGCTTGTTCTATAACGAGGGGATCACCTCTCCAACTAAAACTTTCAATGCTCCTACTGGCACAAAGGTTTATACTTATCTGACTTGGGATGAAGCATGTGGCACTGCTACGTATGATACTTTAGGGTATATAGAGTCGGGCGATGCTGTTTATCGTTGCGGTGAACGCACTTATACGGCTGAAGGCACAAAGTTTACAAGAATCATCTACCGTGCAACTAACGGAAATCAGGGTTGGAAGCTTGCATGGGTGCTTAAGGATTCATATGATAAGATCGCAAGCGGTAAAACCTATGTTACCGATTCTCCTGTTTCAACTGGTGTTGATAAAACTGTCTTGGAAAAGATGGCATACGAAGATATGACATTCGATGCAATGTTCAAACGAGCAGAACTCATCGTAAACTATGCGTGGACGCCTTCTGAAGAAATTAAGACGCATTATAGTGAGGATGGTAAATGTAATAATACTTATATCAGACTGGATGGTAGCAAAGGAATAACGTTTAAAAAGGGCCTTACAGTGTTTGGCGTACCGTACCATCTGCGTACTAATCACGTGACGCTAGCAAAGTATGCAAAAATTGCTTCATCAAATTTTTATAACAGCAACATGAAAGATCCTCAATATGGTTCCTGCTGCGCCGGTTTTGTAGCCGAAGTATTCGGAAAAAGCTATCTTCCTGCAGATAAAGGTAACAATGTATCATGCGTAAATACTCATCATTTTTATGATTGGAATGTAGGGGCTACTGCATATTACAACAATAACTCTGTTATTTATCAACAGTACTCTAGTTCCGATCAAAGATATGCTGCAAATTTGGTAAAAGCGGGAGATGCATTAAGATCAGCTCCACATATTATTTGGATATATAAGGTCGACACTGCTAATGATAAGGTCATTTATTATGAGCAAACTCCGCCAGTAGCGGTAAGAAAGGAAGTTTCATATAGTACTTTTGTATCCATGTATAAAAGTTACAATTTTGTAATCAGACCCAATACCCTTACACTTGGCCATCCCGACTATAGCTATGATGCAAAAGGCGGCTGCGGCTACTTCACAACATGGCATGTTGCTAATGCACTGTATCTTCGCAAGGCTGCATCAAACAGCACCACCGGAGCAACGCTGATCAACGCGAATGAAGTATTCTATGTTGACAGAATCAGCCAAGACGGTATTTATGCACATGTAACGGAAGTTGAAGGCGATACTTCTCGCAATGGATGGGTAAAAGCAGAACTTATTCAACACGCAGTTTCTCCGTTGCCTTTTAAGGATGTTAAGCGTAATAGCTGGTATGAAGATTCCGTACTCTGGGCATATACAAATGGCATTACTGCCGGAGTATCTGCCGATAAGTTTGGAGTAACAGGAGCGGAACAGTATGTTACTCGCGTGCAGCTTGTCACTTTCCTTTGGAGACTCATGGGATCTCCGAAGGCTGATTCCGCTAATTTCAGCGATGCAGAAAAAAATAGTTATTATTACGATGCGTTAAAATGGGCGTACAGCATTGGCTTTAGATTCAAGGGTAAATATGACACCAATCCTAATGTGTTCGGTGTTAAGAATACAGATGGAACGTATAGAAAAGCTACACGCGAAGAAACGGTCTATGCCATCTGGTTTGCTGTTGGTAAACCTTCAAGCAATGCAAATACTCCTTTTAATGATATGGGCTCTGTTGATCCTGATTATGTAACTGCTGTTCGTTGGGTGTATTCAATGGGCATTACCAGCGGAACAAGTGCTTCGACGTTTTCGCCGACAAACATTCTTAAGCGCACTGAAACCGTAACATTCTTATGCAGGCTTGCCAGACTTCCCAAATAATACAGCAAGCTTAGGAAACAGATTAGTTGGTTGTATAAAATAGAATAAACAATCTATGCTGCTGCATTAAGCCCCCAAAAAAGACCGGGTAACCCGCAAGAGTTGCCCGGCTTGTTGTTTTCTCATTCGCAAATGTCCGTCAGCGTGCCGCATACCGCTTTGAAATCACAATCCTCAAAGCTCCGCAAGGCTTTTTCGGCATCCGCAGTATTTCTGAAAATCCCGAACACGGCGGCTCCGCTTCCGGTCATGGAGGCTCCCAACGCGCCCTGCTCCATCATTCTTCGGCAATACTCGTCTATTTCGGGAACGGTTTTTGACGCGGCGGGCTGCAAGGCATTGCCAACCAGAGCGGCAAATTCCTCCGCGCTGTTGTTTTCCAACGCTTTCAACGCCTCACTCAGCCTGTCATCTCCAAGCCTTCTGTGCTTTTCGGAACCGATTCCGAGCGATTTGAAAAGTCCTGCGGTGGATACGCCTCGGCTTCCGCGGACTATCAGCAGAGGAAGCCTCATTCCTTTTATCGAGATAAGCTCCTCCCCCACTCCCCGCGCTATAGCGCAGCCGCCCATAAGACAGAACGGGACATCCGCGCCTACTTTAAGTCCAATCTCAAGCAGCTCATCATCGCTTCTTCTCAAGGGCGTGTCTACGAACACCTCGTTCAAGCCCTTCAGCACAGCTGCCGCGTCAGCCGACGCGCCGCCCATGCCCGCTTCGGACGGGATATTCTTTTTCACATGGATACGAACGCCCTTTCCGCTGCCCTCCAGAAACAGCTCCGCCGCCCTGCGGCATGTGTTATTATACGGCAATTCGACATCCGACGCCACCTCTATATCCTCCGAATCGGTCAGCGTTACAACATCATACAACGACACGCTCTGCATTATGCCCTCAAGCTCATGGAAGCCATCCTGCCTTTTCATAAGCACATCGAGCAGCAGATTTACCTTGGCATACGCCTTCATTTCATAAAAAAACTTTTTCATACCCTTATTATGTATTTTTTACCCCCGTTTTGTCAATCATTATTTTATAACCTTTGGAAGTGAGGTAAACAAATGAAAAAAGCCTTAAACCTTTTTTCCGGTATTGCATCCGTTTTTGCACTCCTTGCCATGCTGATTGCCTGCTCGGCTCCCAAGGCCGAAGCGGCAAGCACAAACGTCAGTACCGAGATTCCCAACGCTCTGCGGCTTCATATACTGGCAAACAGCGATTCCGAGGAGGATCAGCGCGTAAAGCTCTTGGTTCGTGACGCTATTTTGGACTGCGTGCGGGAGCATTTTGACGTATCGTCAAAGGACGATGCCATACGGCGTCTGCATATGCTCGGCTCGAAAATACAGGATACCGCGGAACGGGTATTGCGCGAAAACGGCTTCACCTATGACGTGCAGCTCATATCCGGGGATTTCGACTTTCCCGACAGGACATATGGAGATGAGTTTTATCCGGCAGGCGATTACTCCGCTCTGCGCGTTATACTCGGAGATGGGCTCGGACATAACTGGTGGTGTGTCATGTTTCCCCCATTATGCGTTATCGACGACGGCACAGGCGTAGAACGCAACGACGATGGTACATTGGAACTCAAAAGCTTATTCGCAGATTTTATCGGAGGTATTTTCGGATGACAGGTTTTAAAAAGGGTATTGTCGCTCTCATGCTCGTGGCTGCCATCATTATTCCGATAATCGTCATGGCAGGCTCCGTAGGCTATGGTGCGCGAGGCGACGACGTTATAAAAATACAGAAGCGGCTGAAACAATGGGGATACTATAACGGCTCCATTGACGGTATTTTCGGAAGCGGTACGCTTGCCGCAGTTAAAGCCTTTCAACGCAAAAACGGACTTGTTGTGGACGGAATAGTCGGGAGCAAAACCGCAGCAGCACTCGGAATAACCCTTAACGCGGTCAATAACAGCGGGAACAGCAGCTCCGGCAGCGGCACAACGACCAATGACGTATACCTCTTAGCCCGCATAATTTACGGAGAAGGCCGCGGCGAGCCTTATAAGGGGCAGGTAGCCATAGGCGCGGTCGTTCTGAACCGCGTTAAGAGCGCATCATTTCCCAACACCATCGCCGGAGTCATATACCAGCGCGGAGCGTTTGACGCCGTGAGCGACGGTCAGGTCAATTTAGCTCCCGACGCCAACGCCGTAAAAGCGGCGCGTGATGCCCTGAACGGGTGGGATCCAACCAACGGATGCCTCTACTACTATAATCCGGCGACAGCCACAAGCAAATGGATGCTCTCAAGACCTGTGCTGCTGCGGATAGGCAACCACGCTTTTTGCTGAGAAATTTAAGGAAGTATTTATTATGAACCAAAAGTACAAAAACCTGCTTACATACTCTGTTCCCGTACTCATGGGCTTCGGCCTTATAACCGCCGTCATCTGGGGCAAAGCCAAGAGCGCACTTGCCGATGAGTATTCAAAGCTTGCAGACGAATACATAAACACATGCGTAAACTCCTGCGCAAGATGCGCCGACGAGCTTGAGGACAGCGTATCCGAGATGAGCATTTCGCTCTCCAAGCTCAGCATTACCCACTCCAACGAGGGGCAAGTGCTGGCTCTTGAGGACATTGTTCGTGAGAGCGCGGAGGCTTCCGCTCTGCTCTCACGTCTTCCGCAGTCGCAGATCAAGGTTATGGAGCTGTCAAACTTTCTGACGAGAACGGGCGACTATGCGCGCTCCCTGTCCCGAAAGCTTCTGTCGGGCGGCAGCCTTGACGAGCAGGATGACAAGCAGCTCTCCTCAACCCTTACCGCGTGTGAAAGCTTGGCGCATGAGCTGTCCGCAAGAATCGCAAACGGTGAAATGCCCATCGGAACGGAGGAATTCGACTACTACGACACCCCGGACGAGGAGCAAGCCGAAAGCGCGAACGGAGCTTCGGAGGATGAACCGTCCGAGCCCGAATACCCCACTCTGATTTACGATGGGCCGTTTTCGGAATCCACCGAGAAGGCTCAGCCGAAGGGCGTCACGGGCGTGGACGGCACCGAAGCCGACGCAAAGGCCATTGCCGAACGAATAGCCGGATGTCAGCTTCAATCATCCAGCAAAAGCCTCGGACGTATACCAACATATGATTTCAGCGGCGATGGCGTTGATATTTCAATCACCGTCAAGGGACTGCATCTGATTCGCTATATGCGTCCCGCGTCAGGCACAGCGAGCGGAGTACCCGAAAAGGCGGAGTATGAAAAGCTGGAAAAAGCCGGCGAGTATTTTCTCTCACAGCTCGGCTACACGGATATGTCCCCCACATACGCTCAATACTATGATGGCGCGGCTCTCATATCGTACGCATGGACACTCGACGGAGCCCTTGTGTATAATGATCTTGTAAAGGTATGGATTGACCGCGAAAGCCATGAGCTTATAGGTATCGACGCTCAAAACTATCTTTTCAGTCATCACGAAAGGCAATCTCCCGCTCCTTCCGTGAGTGAGCAGGATGCCGCTCAAGCCGTATCCGAAAGGCTGTCCGTCACCAAGACCGGGCTTGCCATAATCCCCCTTACGCCGCAGACCGAAACGCTCTGCTATGAGTTCAGGGGGAGCTGCGAAGACAGCGAGTACATTGTTTATGTAAATGCCGAAACAGGACGCGAGGAGCAGATATTTAAAATAATCAGCGATGAAAACGGGCAGTCAGCGGTTTAAGACCATATTGCCGGGCATTGAAAAGTGCGGCGCATGATTCTTTGCGTCGCACTTTTGTTTTCAGCCTATGTTTTATCCCATGTTCACACCAATGAATTCCTCAAGGCACAGCTCCGAGCCATACATGGCTTCGGCAAGCTCGATTCCGACATATCGTATATGCCACGGCTCGCATTTTACACCGGTGATATGTGTCTTATCAGCGGGATACCTGAATATAAAGCCGAAGCGGTGAGCGTTTTCTATGAGCCATTTACCCTCCGCTGTACTGCTGAAATCCACGTCGAGCGACGGGTGCGCTGTTGAGCAGACGTCCACCGCAAGTCCGGCGCAATGCTCGCTTGCGTTTCCCGGCATGACACCGACCGGCTCCTCATACGGGTTCTTGCCATAATCCGGATACATGCTTACCCTGCTGTCCCAGAGCGACGCCTGATACTCCTGCGTGCGGTACGGATCGCATACCCTATACTCCCCCATGCCCTCATCATAGGCGGCGATGAAAAGCTCTCTAAGCCGCAGACCCACCTCATACTGTATGAGTGAATCCTCTTTTCTGAGAGCGCACACGTCGCCCAACAGCTCCTTTGCGCTGACAAGATCGCGCGGAACATAATCCTCCGGCAAGGGATTATCAAAATTTACCAGTCTGGTCTTCTCCTCATATGTGAGCGGCATGTATTCCGTACCGGGAAACGGCGAAGGCGACGGCTCCGGTGTGACGGTCGGTTCGGCTGACGGAACGGAAGTGACAAC
Source organism: uncultured Eubacteriales bacterium (assembly GCA_902787375.1). Taxonomy (GTDB): domain Bacteria; phylum Bacillota; class Clostridia; order Christensenellales; family CAG-138; genus UBA3857. The sequence continues at coordinate 10,712 of CADAGD010000025.1, read as the reverse complement.
CTCTGTGGGCGCAGCGTACGGCTGAGCCGTAACGCTCACATCCTCGAATGCCTCACTTTGAGCGGGTATTTCCATACCTGAATGTCGTTCATCCAATTCACCTCGGCATGCGCACAAAGGCAGAATCGCGGCAAAGCTCAATCCCAAAGCGCAGAATAAAAGCTGTCTGTTCATTAACATCCCCATCCCTTCATTTGTTTTACTTCTATGTACTATAATTCTTTTCTCCCTTTGATTCGAGCTTTTCGCGTCCAAGTGTACGCGCGTACTGGAATATGTACTGCTGGATTATGCCCGAATACTCGCCGAGGCTTGATACCGCCTCATAAAGCTCGGCTTTTTTTGCCTTATTGCCATCAAAAAACAATGCCTTCATAGCGCGGTCTATCCATACGTCAACGGGAAAAGCGTCGCTGTGCTGGAGCGAAAACAGCAGGATGCAGTCCGCTACCTTTGGCCCTATGCCGAGAAAACCCTTCAGCTCCGTCCTCGCCTCCTCAAGGCTCATGTCCCTAAGGGTTTCCAAATCAAAACCGTCGAGAATCCTCTCAGCCGCCGCCTTTATGAACGGAGCGCGATAGCCCGCTCCGATTTGCTCAAGCTGCCCGACTGACAATCCAGCTATTTTTTCAGGCGACGGGAAAGCATAAAGCCTCTCCCCCATGAACTCCACGGGGTCGCCGCATAACGCGCACAGTCTCTCTATAATGCCCGATATGCGCTTTATATTGTTGTTCTGAGATATGATGAACGAGATGAGCGCCTCAAACGGTTCCTGATTGAAAACCCTTATTCCATGTGCCTCCGGGAAGCACACGGCAAGCCTCTCATCTTCCATCACCGCTTCCTCTATAGCGGAATAATCTCTGCCTATGTCAAGATAATGCGCCCAAGGCGCCGCTGTTTGAGGAGTTGCTCCTTTAATCGCAATATCAGACCCTTCACGCCAAAGCAGAACAGCTTGTCCTCGAACGATTCCGAGCTGACCGTTTGCGAACTTTCTCCATCTGAATGCCTGTCCGCAGTTGCAGCTCTTGTCCACATCAAAGCATTCAACATTGTGAAAAATTAATTTGTCATTTTCAAAAGTAATATCCATGAGAAGATTATAGCATTTTGGAGAAACAAGTCAAGTGGCAAGTAAAGCAATTCAGCGTGACTGAGCGTCTTTTCAAGCCGAAACGCCCTTTCATAAAAAAATAATTGATTGTCCGTGTTGTAAAAAAAGTCTTGATTTTACTATGTTTTTTTGTGCTGTAAATGTTGTTTATCAAAAATAGTTTAAAAATCTTTTAAAAAAGACTTGATTTTTTCACAGAAATGTGTATAATAAGATATGCACTTGAGATGTGCTTCGGGGTTATAGCTCAGCTGGTTAGAGCGCTACGTTGACATCGTAGAGGTCATTGGTTCGATCCCAACTAACCCCACCAAATTTTCCTGCTGTGTGCGTCACACTCTGGGTATAAACCCTCATAACATATCCTTGAGTTTTGTCGGTTGTACCAATGGCGTACCATCGCGGACTCTATACCTGCTGAGAAGGCGGGTGTTATACACAGGGTGAACGGCACAATGGGAAATATTGCGGAATTGTGTAATGGTAGCACCTACGACTCTGACTCGTATTGTCTAGGTTCGAATCCTAGTTCCGCAGCCAGAATAGTAGCCGCTTTTGTCTACCAGGACAAAGGCGGTTTTCTTGTTGAAGTATCCTTGCTTCCATGGTATAATCATATCGTAAATTTGGATTTGAGGCAAGGTTTGCGTGATTCTCTCGAGGAAAGGAAATATCATGATCCAGATACTTACAGAATTCGATACTTGCTGGAAATTTATCAACGAGATCAACGCTGATCCCGCTTTTTCGGAGCCGATGCTTCAGACAGAGGAGCAAATGGAAGACAATCTGAAAAGCGCGCTGACATCTCAGGATCAGGTACCCTTTGGCGTGTTTCTCGGCGGCGAAATGAAGGGATTGTTCGTATTCAAGGTTCTTAAGGACGAGCAGTATATCGAGATGCAAGTCGGGCTTTCGCGGGAGCCGGATGCCTATGAAGAGATTGCGGACTGGTTGCAAACGCACTACTCCGGTTATCAGGTCGATTTCGTGTTCAATCCCAAGAACTGGGCGATTCGCTCCATGCTGCAGAAACGAGAAGCGATCTTTTTCCCGGAACAGATCAAGATGGTGTTGACCGAGGATACCGCCTCGGTCGATCTGACAGGGATCGAACCCCTTTCCGAGCAATACCGGGAGCAGTACCTCGCTGTGCACAGCACAGACGTTTACTGGACGGGCGACAAGGTCGCCAACGCCTTGGATATGTTCAACGTCTTTCTCGCGATTGAGGATGGGCGCGTCGTCGGCTATCTTGACGTGACATGGAATTACGAGGAAAACGAAGCCTTTGACCTTCTCGTCAGAGAGGACAGCAGGAGACGCGGCTGGGGCAGAAAGCTGCTCGCAAAGGCAGTTGAAGCAAACCGGTCGAAGGGATTGGCGGTGTTCGTCGATGTTGACAACGAAGCCGCGATAGCGCTGTATCGTTCCATGGGCTTTTCATACGACCCGAAGCCGTCCAGTCAGGTTGCGACATGGAATATTGACTGATTCTATCCCAGTGGAATTCTGTCTGAATAACAGGGAATGTCTTTTAGGCGTTCTTTCTATGCTTTGGTGCACTTTTAGGTGCTCTTTCACAGAAAAGCAGCCGCTTTTGTCTACCAGGACAAAGGCGGCTTTCTTTGTTGTCATATCTGATTGAACCTGCTATAATCCCCTCAACAAATGTTTTGATTTCATAAGGACTTGAGGACATGATAGAGAAAATAATCGTAAAACTGTTTACAGATAAAGCGTTGGGATTGGTGCTGCTCCCGATTACGCCGGTATCCGGAGGTTATCTGCACAGGATGTACAAAGTCAACACAGAAAACGGCTCCTTCGCGGTAAAACACCTCAATCCGAACATCATGAAACGCCCTGACGCCCTTGGGAACTTCAAACGGGCAGACGCTTTGGAAAAGGTGTTGGAAGACGCCGGGATTCCTATCGTGCCGGCAATAACAATCAATGGCAGCAAACTGCAGGAATACGGCGGCGGGTATTTCTACATCTATCCTTGGCAGGATGGGCAAACGACTGATTTTTACAACATTTCCGCTGATCAATGCCGAACAGCGGGAAGCATTCAGGGAAGGATACACGCCCTCGCTCCTGCGCAGATACCGAAGCCCGAACCGGAGTTCAGCTGCGTGGATTGGAGTGGGCTTACAGAGGCAGCTTTCGGGCATAATCCCGACATCGGGACTGTTATAGAAGAAAACAAGGATCTGCTGATCTATGCCGAAAACGAGATGAACAAGGCTCGCGCCGCGCTTCCCGGGATCGAGTGCATTGTCGATGAAGATATGGACCCCAAAAACGTCATGTGGGAAGATGGGCGGCCCAAGGTAATCGATCTTGAATGCCTGGAGCGCGGCAATCCCGTTTCAAGCGTGCTTCAGCTCTCCCTTCAATGGGCCGGAGCAACGATCTGCAATCTTGATTTTGCCAAGCTTAAGGCCTTCTTCGACGGTTATCTTGACGCTTATGATAACGGATTCAGGGATTACGCTGTTGTATTTGGACTGGCATATACCTGGATCGAATGGCTTGAATACAACATCAAGCGGGCAAACGGACAATGCGTGGATGAGGCAGAGCGTGAGATGGGGACTGCACAGGTGCGGCTTACCGTCGAGAGAATACAGTATCTATTCCACATGGAAGATAGTATCAAACGGCATTTGAAACGATGGCTCAAATAGAAGGCGTGCTACTGGTGCACTTTTAGGCGTACTTAGCCATCAAAGAAAGCTCTTTTGTCTACCAGGGCAAAAGAGGTTTTTCGTTGTTTTATTCGCTTGGTTATGGTATAATCGCCTTGAGAAATCTGTATCTGTGGAGGGAACTATGGCGTATGTAATCAAACCCTGCGAGGCTTGTGACGCAGAGTATATTTGGAAAAAGGGCTTTGAAACTGCTCCGGCAGACGAAAATGCCAAGCAGGAACTGCTCGTTTTCAAGGTTGTCGATGAGCAAGGGGCCATCATCGGAGGGTGCGTTCTTGATATTGACAAAATGAAAACAGCCGAGATTGACCGGCTGTGGGTCGATGCGCGTTACCGCAACCTTGGCATAGGCTCTGCTCTGATTCGCCGGGCGGAGCAGGAAGCGCGGGAAAAAAGATGCAAGAGCATCGTGAATACATACATATTTGATTTCCAGACCGCAAAGAGGTTATTTGAGCAGCACGGCTATCGCCTTATAGGCACTGTGCGAGATTGGCCCAAAGGATATGAAAGCTACACTTTGATAAAAAAGCTGGATTGCTGTTCGTCGGCAATACCCCTGGTTCAGGACTGCTTTGAAATCAAAACTGGGAGCGAGGAGGACGGAGAGATCATAGCCGACAGGCTGGAGGCATATAATCGTTCTTTCGCACCGCGCAGTCATGCATACCTGGACATTGACAGAAAGATCGTGGATGATAACGGCACAATGATTGCCGGTTGCATCGCCGGTGTCAGCGGTTGGGACACTCTGCACATTGATGTGTTCTGGGTAGATGATGCTTATTGCGGCAGTAACATCGGCTCATATCTTCTCGGAGAGATAGAACACGAAGCAAAGGAGAAAGGCGCTTATCTTTCCAATGCAAGCGGGATGGAATTGCAGGCAGCTTTTTTCAAAAAACACGGCTACGAAGTCAGCACCGTTTTTGAAGATCAGCCAAAGTGGTATGTGCTGCATAAGTATCTTTGACCGAGAACACGATTGTCAGATTTCAGCGAATGTCTTTTAGGCGTTCTTTCTATGTTTTGGCGCACTTTTACGCGCTCTTACACAACAAAAAACGATGTATTCCGCTCTCGTAGACAATGATTAATTAACGTCTTGGGAATGAGCCGAATTAAAGCATATAGCTTTCAATCGATTTTTGCTGTTCTACCCTGCCGTTTTTCAAAAAGTGCAAGGATATTTCTCGCAGGAGCGGTAAATCTTGCTTGATTTATCGAGATTCCGCGCCTATCGCGGCGCGTACGCGCTGACCCGCGCAGCTCCCTTTGGTCGCAATATCAATACTATCAGAGCTTTCTGATTTAATCAGCATTTACTCTCGCGGAACGTGATGTGTCCTGCGGACGTGATGTATGCTTCGAAAGTGATGTGCGCTTCGCGCGTGAAAAGCGGAACACATCACATCGCTGCGACCGCAGGGAGCAAAACATCATGATGCAGCAAGGCATAACATCACTTGCGCCAACGGCGCAAACTTTACTATTTCTCAAGACATATTCTTTGCTTTGGAGGAGAAGGAATGAAAATCAGGTGCGTATGGGAGCACAATGGCAATGACAGCATTCTTTATGCCGATAATTTTACAGGCGCATTCACAAGGGGAAAGTCGCTCGAAGAAGCGATGCTCAAAATGCCTGATGAAATTCGACGGTTTCAGCTTTGGAAAGGAGAATCCCCCTCAGACTTTTATGATATTGAGGTCATTCAGGAAAAGGCGTCCGACTTACAGATAAAAGACGCCGACAGCGATGTGCTGTTCAAAACGGAAGAAGCGGCTTTGAGCGCGGAAGAATACCAATCCCTTAAAGCGTTGGCAATGAAGTCCGCCGAAGATTTTCATACGCTTTATTCATACTTCCCGGTCAAAAACAAAAGTGCCAAGCCCGCTCGAAAGACGTTTTACGGCGACGTACCCCGTACCGCTGAGCAGATGTATCAGCACACGAAAAACGTCAACTCATACTATTTCTCCGAAATCGGCGTTGACGCTGACAATGAAGGCTCGATTGTTTCTTGCAGAGCAAGAGGTTTTGACGCGCTTGAAAACAATCCCAACTTTCTGTCGTTGGAAGCAGTAGTCGGGAGCTACGGTGAGCTATGGTCTTTAAGGAAGGTTTTGAGACGTTTTATTTGGCATGACAGAATCCACGCCAAAGCGATGTACAGAATGGGATTACTGACATTTGGAGCGGATACCATTCCCGATGTTTTCGGATTCGATCGGTAGGTTTCAACTCATGAGATAGTTTGAGGGAATACCTTTCAAGAGTGAAGGAGTATCCATACGAATCAATACTTGCGGAGGTAAATATGGCTAATAACAGCATGGAAGCAATCAGCGCAAAAAGGGAAAAGGCTATTGTCAAAACAAGCATTATAGGAATCCTAACCAATGTGTTTCTTGCAGGCTTTAAAGCGGCGGTAGGAATTATATCCCACTCTATCGCGGTAACGCTCGATGCGGTCAACAATCTCTCGGATGCGCTGTCATCTGTGGTAACCATTATCGGAGCAAAGCTCGGCGCAAAACAGCCCAATAAGAAGCACCCGCTCGGTTACGGAAGGATCGAATATCTAAGCTCCATGATCGTCGCGGCGATCGTTCTTTACGCGGGCATCACCTCCTTGGTGGAATCCGTAAAGAAAATTATTTCTCCCGAAACTGCGGATTACAGTACGATCTCGCTTATAATAATCGCTGTTGCGATCATCGTTAAGCTGATACTCGGACAGTATGTTAAAAAGCAGGGAGAAAAGCACAATTCCGGCGCACTCGTCGCATCAGGCTCGGATGCCCTTTTCGATGCGATACTCTCCGCATCGGTACTTGTTTCTGCGATAGTTTATTTGTTGTCCGGCATTTCACTTGAGGCATACGTCGGCGTTATAATCTCCGCGTTCATCATCAAAGCCGGAATTGAAATAATGCTCGATACGGTGAACGACATTCTCGGAAAGCGCGGTGATAAAGAAGAAACCCAACGGATAAAAAAGCTCATATGCGAAGAACCCGATGTTCTCGGCGCATATGATTTGATAGTTTTCAACTACGGCCCCAACAAGAATTATGCCAGCATTCACATCGAACTTCCCGATACTATGACGGTAGAGGCTGTTGATAAGCTGACACGACATATACAGGCCAAGATTTATATTGAAACAGGCGTTATCCTAACCGGTATTGGCGTTTATTCCCACAATACCGCGAACGATGATACTGCTAAAATGCGAAATACAATTCAGAAAACCGTCTTGAACCATGACTGGGCATTGCAACTTCACGGTTTCTATGTCGAAACGGAGACTAAAACCATTCGCTTTGATGTGGTCGTCAGCTTTGACATCGACAGATCGGAGGCCTTGGATATACTTACAAAAGAGATTCAGGCATTGTATCCTGATTATCATTTGCAAATAGTTTCCGATATTGACGCTTAACACGGCGGCTCTCGTGTGATTACGCAATACGCGAGAGCATAAGCGTATTGAAAAGAATAAACGGAAAAGAATTGCGTGTGGGGATAAAGCTATGAAAAGCATATTCCCTCCCCCGTCCTTCCGAACCCAATCTTGAAGAGTTCCGTATTAATACCATTTCAGAAAGTGATGTATCCCTATGAAAGGCAGTTTAAGGCTAAAGGCAGGATGCCATGTTGAACATCCCGAAAATCTGTTTGAAGGCTTTGAGGTATTCGACCGCTGCATCAGGGCTAATATCAGCATTGATAACATCGAGTCGATCTTTCGGCATTTCATACTTGAGCATTGCGAGCCTCTTTTCTTTATACTTGAGCTTCCATCCTCCCGTGACGAGGAAACAGCGTCCTCATCGGGGATTGTCAGCTCATTTCACATGGATGTATACTACATAGACGGATGTTCTCAGGAGACAGCTTTATCCATATTGACACGCGCAGGAAACATCCTTTTCAATGACGGTCTATCCTCGTTCGGCTTCGGCTGCCACGAAACCGGCGACGAGATACTATTCGGAAAATACAATGTTCTTACACTGTTCAGCAATCGCATTGAATCTTTCATTGGGTTCTTCGAGGGACACGGCATTGCCCGCGTGGAAAAGCTTATCACGGCATGGGACACATTCTCATCCGAACATCCGGGCGACAGCTACCGCTACGAGGAAAACGGAATGACAGTATTTGATATTCCCAACAGCTTCAAAGAACTCGGCATCTATCTTGCCGAACGGAGAACTCTCGTTTGAATATATTTTTACCGTTTTATTGACCCTTACGCTGCGTTATAGCTTATACTGTACCTGTGTGAAGGGAGATTAAGACCTATGATGACAATACATGAAGTAAGCGGGATTACCGGAGTTTCGATACGCGCACTCCAATACTATGACGAAATCGGTCTGTTATGTCCGGTTCGGAATGCCGATAACATGTACAGACTCTATGACGACGCGGCGTTGGAAAGGCTACGGCAGATACTGTTTTTCAGGGAATTGGAATTTCCGCTGAAGGATATAAAGCGCATTCTTGATAATCCCTCGTTTGACCGCGACAGGGTTCTTAAACAACAGATAGATTTGTTGGAGATGAGAAAACAGCATCTTGAGGAATTGATCTTGTTGGCACGCAGAATAAGAGCATCAGGAGGATACACCATGGATTTCAAGGCATTTGACACAAAGAAAATGGACGAATACGCCGCAAGAGCTAAGGCTGAATGGGGCAAAACAGAAGCATACCGCGAGTATGAAAGCAGGAACAGCGAACTTACGCAGGAACAAAAGCTGTCCGCTGCAGACGGTTTAATGGCTGTCTTTGCTGAATTCGGTTCCATTAAGGCTGCCGAGCCTTCATCCGATGCGGCACAGAAGCTTGTCAAAAAACTCCAATCGTACATTACCGAGCATTATTATACCTGCACCGACGTAATTCTTGCCGGTCTTGGCAAAGCGTACGGCTGCGGCGGCGAGTTTACCGAAAACATCGACAGAGCAGGCGGTGATGGAGCTGCCCTGTTTGCTTCAGAAGCCATAAGGGTTTATTGTGAGAATCTAAATCAATAACGTCCTTAAACCGTTCTGCGCTTTATCACGTTCATGCTTTCAAGGAGGAATCTATGACAACTGTTATTATATCTCAGGCTGCCCTGCTGATATGGTTTTGGGGATGTATTACAACATACAGAATCGGAAAACTTACGCTCGTTGAAGGCATGGGGATAAAAAGCGCCGAGTTTGTTATGCTTTGTGTATTTATATCAGGCTGTATCCTCTATCATTCCTTCCACAGCGTAGGACGTTGGGTTTTGCTCGCCATATTGCTGCTTTGGTTCATTGTCCAGTTCTTCTGCCATTGGTACTTTACAATATTCGGAGCAAGCAAAAAGAAGCTCGAAAGTTATAATTCATGCTTTAGAAACACAATACGGCTTCTGCCAAAAACGAAAAAAGAATAGTGCCCGATTTTTACCACATTATATTGCATATACTGATAGTTTTGAATATCGTATGCTGTTTAGTCTATATCTAAAGACACTCCAAAACATCACTAAGGTTGAATAAGTATATGATTTTTGTTATGGTGCAATAGATAGGTGATAAAAGCGGATTCCACAGAAGCCACTTACCGTCAACGGTTGGCCGCGGCCGTAAACAGAGCTTTAGGGCAGTGTTGGTGAGGTGTCCAGCATATCTGAAGAAAAACGAGTAGTAGAATCCTATACTCATGTGCTCCATGAAATGTTGATGCTGCTTTAAGTATATGTTAGACTTATAATAAGCCGAAACTTGATTGGAGAGATAAGGAATGAACATATTTATTATAGGGAACGGATTCGATATTGCGCATGGTCTTCCAACCAAATATAGTCACTTTCACGATTATCTTTTGTCACGGTATCCGAGTGCAGCAAGATACGATGGACGTTTGCCTGAGTCAATAATCGATAATCATGGCGAAGAAAGGTTTAATATCGAAGAGCTTGTGGGTTATATCACCCGAATCATTAATGAGTATGCTGCTGACGACTGGGCAGATCTTGAGCTATGCCTTGGCGATGATGTATTTGATAGCTTTATATCGGATCTTGATATCGTAGATATGGATGCATCTGATAAAGAAACTATGATGGCTATTCATCGTAATGAGTCCTTATCTTCCGACATCAGAAAAGCGTTTTCGAGACTAAAAACGCTTTTCTGTGAGTGGGTTAATTGTTCTCTATCCAATTTTAAATACGACAGCATACAAAAAAGTGATATTGCTGAAGTCCTTGCAGATGGAAATGCGTTCCTGTCTTTCAACTATACAATGACGCTTGAGAAAGCATATGGCGTTAGCAATGTATGTCATATACATGGAATGGTTGGAGAGTCAGAGAATGAAATCTTCTTTGGGCATGGAGACGATGACGAATATCATGAAAGCTTAGCAAGTTTTGGCGCAGATACCAATTTAAACTTTCTAAAAAGGGAATTAAGAAAAGATACGCAGAGAGCAATGGCGCGGCACAGAAAGTTCTTCGATTCCATTAAAAATGTTAAGACTATTCATTCCTTTGGCTTTTCCTTTGCAGAAGTAGATATGACTTATATCGAGGCAATCGCGCAAAAAGCATCCGGAGCAGTTTGGTATCTAAACAAGCATGATGATAATAACGCAGATATTAGAGAAAAACTGACAAGACTTGGTTTTACTGTGATTGTAGACAAACGCTGGTGATTTTTGCAAGTCACTTGTTGTTTACAATTAAGAATGGAGCCATTATGCACCGCCCCGCGCGGTGCATTTGGTAAGTTGTATAATTAAGTGTCCAAAGAATAAAAAAAGAATAGCTCCATAGCAAGAGGTCTGCTACAATGTAGTTGGCGAAAAACAAAGAAAGGAGA
>CADAGD010000024.1 GCA_902787375.1 uncultured Eubacteriales bacterium | reverse complement strand
TTCCGCGCCTATCGCGGCGCGTGCGCGCTGACCCGCGCGGCTCCCTTTGGTCGCAATATCAATACTATCAGAGCTTTCTGATTTAATCAGCATTTACTATCCCGGATTCGTCACACGGAGATAGTCTGTGAGGTGCTTCGGAGAAGAAATGTATTACGACGTCTTTTTACAAAATACAGTCCAAGTATTTTATTCCATTGTTTTACCTATTTACATCTCACGAAGCCTGTCCGGTATTTCAAACTGCTACATACTCAACAAGCATACATCTTTTTTTGCGTTCCGGCATTGCCATCCTCCTCCACGTTGAGCTATTCCGGATCACATAATTCGCCGTTTTTATTGTTTCTTATTGTAACAGGTAGTGTCCTAAGGATGTCCAAAGAAAAAAGCCTTTTCAAAAAATTGTAAAAAGGCACAGGTATTCTCCTATTGTTATATGCAGTTCTCAAATTCTATTTATACCATGATTAACTCAACAAAACTTTTATAGTGGCAAACCCGCGACAAACGGCGAGACTGCTATCAGAAAGGAAAGGACGGCAAGACCAAATTCAGATATGTCAAAGTATGTGATGTATACATATATCCTTAACGAAGTTATCTCAAAATATATGAGCGGGCTTGACAAATTCGAATAGCAAAGTCTGCTCACCGCCGCTGTGCAGAATATGAAAAAAGGCCGATATCCTCCACAAGCTGGAAGCCTCTATTTTCACAAAGCTTTCGAATACTATCAACAGTATGATAAATATAACAAAACCAACAAAATCGTCGGTTTTATCCAAGTTCTGAATTGCTTTTACGCGATTGGTTTCTTTTTTGAATAGCCGTCTTTTTCTTAAAAACAAATAGTTTTCAAGAAAAAGACGGCCAAAAAATGTAATTTGCAAAAAATCAAATATTTTTCGACATCCGGAATTTATGTTTACTGCATCTGCAAAAACGACGCCGCGTTCGGATCGAGCGAAAGCTCATCCGGCTCCCTTGTCATTATCTCATAATGCCCCTGACAGGCTATCATGGCGGCATTATCGGTGCAGTATTTCATATCGGGACGGCAGAAGCGTATTCCGAACCGCTCACATTCCTCACTCAGTCTCTCGCGCAAAGCGGTATTGGCGGAAACTCCTCCCGCAAGCGCGAGCGTTGAAAGCCCCGCCTGCCTTGCGGCTCTGACGGACTTTTTGGCAAGCGCGTCCACCACCGCTCTTTGGAATGACGCGGCGACATCGGCGCGGTTTACTTCCTCACCCTTCTGCTCGGCGTTATGCAGTATGTTCACGACCGCAGTCTTGATGCCCGAAAACGAGAAATCGAAGCTCTCGCCCTCATTAAAGGCAGTATGGAGCTTGTACTTTTCGGGGTTTCCGTCACGGGCGAGCTTTTCAAGCTCCGGGCCTCCCGGATACGGAAGTCCCATAGCCCTTGCCACCTTATCAAACGCCTCGCCCGCAGCGTCATCGCGTGTGCGTCCTATCAGATCAAACTCGGTATAAGAGTTCACCTTGACTATATGGCTGTGTCCGCCCGATGCGACTATGCACATGAACGGCGGCTCAAGTTCCGGATAAGTCAGGTAGTTTGCGGCGATATGCCCGGTTATATGGTCAACGCCAATGAGCGGCAGTCCCGAAGCATAGGCAAGTCCCTTGGCATAGCTCACGCCGACAAGCAGCGCGCCGATAAGTCCCGGTCGGTATGTGACCGCAATGGCGTCCATATCATCAAGCGACATGTTTGCTCTGTCGAGGGCTTCCCTGACGACTCCGCCCATTCTCTCGGTATGGCTCCTTGACGCTATTTCGGGAACTACTCCGCCGTACAGCCTGTGTATGGGTATCTGCGTATGTACGGCGGTCGATACGACTTCGCGTCCGCCCCTTATTACCGCCGCCGCGGTTTCATCGCAGCTCGACTCGATTCCCAGTATCAGCGGCATGTTCTTTTCGCGGTATTCCTCAGCCTTTCTCAAGGCGGTTTTATAGTAATTGTTTTCCATGCTTTTTCCTTAAAACAACGAGTAAAACGGCGCATATAACGGCAGCCGCGCCGACTATAAGCACGGCGTCGAACGCAAGTATTCCCACAAAATCCGAGAACAGCTTGGCGGGGCAAATGCGTATCATGCGGCTTGAAGCCGGATCGAATGTGGAGCTTTCAAGGTCAAGAAAGACCACATGGAACGCCTGCCAGAACGAATTGAAATCCGTTCCCGCCCAAATCCCAAGCGCGGCGGCTATTACTGCGACCACGGCAAGGGTTATAAGGAATGCCTTTGCGAATGCTCTGAGGCATTCTGTTCTTCTTGCTATGAGCAGATAAAGCACAAATCCCGCCGAGAGAATAAGGCTTATCATTCCCGACCACATAACGGTCATGGCGAGCCTTCTCACATCGACCATATGGGACAGCTCCCTTTCGTTGAAGAACTCAACCTGCTCTCCGTTTTCCGTGATGGTTATATCAAGATCATCGGCTCTGCCTATGGCGTAATACATCATGCGGGAAAGCACCCTCTCCGCATCGTCAGCCGAGATGCCGCTTGTCCGCTCAATATCAAGATCGTCAAGGTATTCCTTGTAAAGCCAGCCCGTGCGGTTGAATATGATATTAAGCGCGGCGACGATGAGCGAAAACAGCATCAATATCGCCGCTATAACGGCGCAAAGCTTTAAACGCCTATTTAACCTTTCCATCAATCAATCTCCTGTGAGCCTCGAACGCCCTCGCAAGATACTCCTCCGCTCCCATTCCGAAGTACGGATCGTCCTCCCGCGAAGCTATGCTCTTCCCGAATTTATCGGTCATGGGATGCTCCACCTCAAGGCTCCACGCGCCTGTGTACGATGAAGCCAGAATTTCCGACCTTATGTTGTCCCAATCGTCGTTTCCGTCAAAGGGTATCCAATGCTTATCGTTCAAGCCGTCGTTATCATGCAGATGCACGGCGAATATCCTGTCCGCAAAATCGCGGCAGACGCGGCGTTCGGGATGCCTGCAATGGTTATGCCCCGAATCAAAGCATACGCCGACCATATGAGAATCCACTCTCCTGATGAACTCATAGAGCCTGTTGACATAGGTCAGGTTCTCAAAAGCGAGCCTCACACCCGCCTTTTCGGCGGTTTCAACGAGCCGCATGAACCGATTGAAGCCCACCTCGGTAAATGGCGGCGGAGTGCTTGTCCTCGTCAAATGGATGACGAGCGTCGGCACGCTGTACACACCGGCATCGGCAACAAGCCTTGCAAGCTCATCGCTGTAGCTTTCACCTTCAATGCCGTCCAGCCATATGGAATTCATCTTCTCAAATTGCAGATGAGCGTTCTCGACACTCAGCCCATGCCTTGCCGCCGCTTCGCATTTTTGGGGTATGGGAGGCTCATACGCGGACTCATACGCCCACCAGAGCAGAACCGACTCAAAACCCGCCTGCCTTATGAGGCGCAGACGGTCGTCAAGCTCCAAGGGATAGCCGAACCATCCCGCTATTGCCGGGGTTGGATTGAACATTTATTTAGCTCCTGTGGTTCTTATGTGCGCGTCAAGCAGGGCGGCGGCATACGCCACAAACGCCGTACAGGGACGGAAAAGCCCCTCCCCCACAAGCTCATGGGGTTTTTCCTTGAAGCTTCTTGCTATATTGCCCGAAAGCTCAGCGCATGTCACCGTCGAAAACTCGGCGGTAAAATCCTCTATCAGGGAACGTCCCTCGGCATAAAGACGCTGCTTATGCTCGGTATCTGTAACATCGTCGTAGCCCCTTATAAGGCCAAGTGCCATGAGCATACCTGTTACGGCTCCGCAGGTCTCCCGCGTTCCGCTCATGCCGCCTCCAAAGTCGGAGGCGACACGCTTGAGCAGCTTCTCATCCGCGTCTATCACATCCCGAAAAGCGCAAAGCGTCGCCTGAGCGCAGTTATAGCCCGAATTGAACAGCTCCATTGCCCTCTCAACACGCTCTGTACGCACGGCGTCAGCCATTTTTGACCTCCTCGCCGCATATGGACTCGGCAAGCTTATCAAGCCAGTTGCCCTCGAAAAGCTCTATCAGTCCCGCGTCCGAGGCGGCGGCAAGCTTGGAATTGATGGGCAGCTTGGCAACATTCGCTATGCCGTATTCCTTCGCAATATCGTCAACATGGCTCTCGCCGTAAATCTTATGCTGCTTATGACAGTCGGGACATTCGAAATAGCTCATGTTCTCAACTATTCCAAGCACGGGAATATTCATCATGCCCGCCATCTTGACGGCCTTTTCGACTATCATTGAAACAAGCTCCTGCGGGCTTGTGACGACTATAATGCCGTCAACGGGTATGGACTGGAACACCGTGAGGGGGACATCGCCGGTTCCCGGAGGCATGTCAATGAACATTATATCCTCGTTCTCCCATATAACCTCCGTCCAGAACTGCTTTACGGTTCCCGCTATGACGGGCCCGCGCCATACAACGGGATCGGACGGGTTCTCAAGCAAAAGATTTATGCTCATCAGGTCAATGCCCGTCTTGCTCCTGACGGGGTAAACGCCAAAGCCATCCGCCTCGGCTGACTGACCGTTGACGCCGAAGAGCTTGGGAATCGAGGGCCCCGTTATATCGGCATCCAGCACGGCGGTCTTGAAGCCCGCCCTCTGCATTATGGTCGCCATGAGGGCTGTGACGAGGGACTTGCCTACGCCGCCCTTTCCGCTTACGACCGCTATGACCTTCTTGATGCTGCTCATCTGATGGGGCTTCTCAAGCAGGCTCTTGGGGTCTCTGGACGCGCAGTTTTCACCGCATGTGCTGCAATCATGGGTACAATTCTCACTCATGTTGATAAATCTCCTAAATGTTTATTAATAATTCACGCTTCAATTATATCCCAATGGCAAGCTATGTCAAGCCATTTGATTCCTATATACATTTTTATTGCCACAGGCGCAGCATCAGTTGCCGCTCGGAGCATTCACAACGCCAAACAAAAGCGGGGTTCCCGAAATTCCCGTGAGCGCGAAGGCAAACGGACGGTCAAGCGTGACGCCGTAAGCCGTCGGAGCATTGGCATCGGCTTTGACGGACGCGACTGCCGCGGGACTGCCCAAGCCGTTCTCATCGGTTTTGAAGGTCGCTGTCTGAACCGCCTCGGTGAGATGAGCTTTGTCCACTACAATACCTGAAATCTCCATATCCGATATGCTGACGCCAAGCCCCTCCATTATATCAGTCAGATCATATTCGTATTCCAAGTCGAGCTTTGGAGCTGTAAGCGTTATATTCGACCTTTCGACCCCGCTCATATCGGAGCATATGAATTCCAAGCCGCCGTCCCTGAGCATTTGCTCGACCGACACGCCCTCATCCGGCAGAAGCAGCCACAGGCTCGCGGGAACATGCTCAGCATTGTATCCGAGCAGATCGTCAGCCACGGCTGTAAATCCGCTGCCGCGATAGACCTGCACATCCTGCACGGACTTTTCCATCATATCACATTCAATATTCCCGTTCGGAGCGTGAAATATGCCTTTGAATGCTTTATCGAAGCCCCTTGCCCACGCGCCGTTTGAAGCCGCGACGGACAGCGTTTTCAACTCCATTTGAGGCGGGAAGTCTTCATTTTTCGCGCTTGCGTCGGCGTCGTTCATGGCAAGCCAGTTTCGCATATAATTCAGATATCCGCCGTCTTCAGGGGAGCCCTTGTATAGGAAAGCGTTATAGATTCGGGCAAACCTCACAATAGTGCCGTTATCGTATTTATAATCGTCGTTCAGCCACAGCGAATTCAACAGAGTATTCTGCATAATGCCGCTGTCGCCTATTTCAACATAGAGCAGGTCGGAGGCTTCCTTTCGGAGCTGTTCCTCGTCTGCCGCTTTGAGGCAGCTCATAAGCTTCTCCCGCGCTTCGCCCTCCGATATGTCGGCAAGCATCATCAGGCTCAGATACGCGCTTACCGGGGAGCATATCGTATTCATGCCCTCACGGTTTTTAAGCAGCTCGGTGATGAGTGATTTTGTAAAGCCGCTCATGTCCGGCAATCTTGACGCCGCGTTCGAACGCATTTCTTCAACCAATGACAGCGTATACTCATCCACGCCATCATTCGAGCCATATGTTCCTCCCGTGAACGTATCAATGGGCGCGGTTACGAAGTAACTGCCCAAGCTGCTTCCCGATTGCGGGGCCCCATCGACTGTTTCATTGCCGCCATTTATTTCCACGCTTTCCGTCGGCTTGGCGGCTGCTCCTTCGCTCAAGTACGCCTGCTTGTTTTCTTCCGCTTCATCTCCCGAACGGGGTTTGATCATCATCCGCGCAACCGTTCCCAAGCCAAGCGCAAGGGCAAGCACGGCGGCAGCAGCCACGGTTATAACGCCGAATCTCCTTCTGCCGCGCGGACGTGCGTCCTCGACGTAATCAAAATCTATATCGCTCATGGCGTCTATTATCTTCTTATTCATAGTAAAGGCCCTCCGTTATCAGGGTTTCCTTGAGTTTTGTTCTCATTCTCGAAAGCTTCATCCTGACGGCAGCGGGAGTGATAAAATGCTCCGCCGCAATTTCCTCCGAGGTACACATATACCAGTAACGCTGTATGAATATGCGTCTGTTCTCCTTTGATAAGGAGACTAAAAAGCGGTTTATCGCCTCGGTAAGCGCGATGCGGTCAACCGCGCTGTCCGCCATATCCCCCTCGGAGGAAGGAAGGGACAGCTCATCAAGAACCGATTCATACTCGCCGCCTCCGCGCTTGAGGCTTGTATTCCGCTTGGCGCGGTCGATCGCCGTGTTGCGGCACAATCTGCAAAGATAGGCGGAAAGATTTTCAGGAGAATTTGGAGGTATGGAGTTCCATGCCTTGAAGCAGGCGTCCTCGACCGCTTCCTCCGCGTCGCGCTCATCACGCAAAATACGGCGGGCAATACTCCTCAAAAGCCCGCCGTATTTGCTCCGAGTATGCTCGACCGCATACTCGGAGCGTTCAAAATACAGTTCTATTATCTCAGAATCCTTCATTCATCAGTTCATCGGGGTGTTTACCGCGCCCACAAACAGGGGAGCCTCGGACACGCCCGTTATGCAGAACACGAACGGACGGTCGGCTACGAAGTCAACCTCCTTGACCTCCGGAATGAAAGCAGCTCCGCAGGTTAATATAACGGTGTATGCCGCAGCCTCCATGCCCTCCTCGTCGGTCTTGACCCTTGCCGCGTGCTTGACGCTGGAAACGAAGGCGTGCTCCGTCGTGAGCGGCGTGAAATCCGCCTCGGATGTGAAGCAGCGTTTGACGCCCATGCTCTTGAGTATTTCCACCATATCGCTGTCGGAATTGACGTCCAGCTTGGGCATTGAAACGTTGACATTCCAGTCCGATTCAGCCGCGCTCTTATCGGAGAGCATGAAATCCATTCCGCCCTTTTCAAGCATTTCATCTATCGAGGTTCCCTCATTGGGAAGCAGGAACCACATTTTTCCCGCGCCGTTCCTGAGCGGCAGGGCTATTGCGGCAAAAGCATCACCCTTGTAATAAAGGACTTTGCCCTCACCGAATTTGCTGTGCATGAAATCGCACTCGATATCTCCCGATACGGCATGGAACGTCTCCCTGTTCGTCAAACCCTTCGCAAAATCGTTCGCCCAGTTCGCCTTCATGTATATTGTGGACGCTATCGCAAGTATCAGCTCAGGGGGAATCTCGATGCCGTCGATGCTGTCCTTTAAAAGTCCGCCCGTCTGCTCGTCGAGCCATTCCTTCATCGCCTTGCTGAACGACTCGCTCATGGGATCGCCCGCGTATGAGGACGCATAGTATTTTTCCGCTATCGTATTGAGGGTTTCCTTGTTGAACTCAACGCCGTCGTTCATCCAAAGCGAATTGGCAATCACGGTCTTTGTCAGACCGTCATCCACCGATTCCGCCTTCATAAGCGCGGCACAGTTTTCGCGGAGCTTCTCCATGCTTTCAACATCGAGGGCTTTCAATATCTCATCCCTTGTTTCGCCGCCCGCTGTTTCGGCAAGCATGGCAAGCGCCATGTAAATGTTCGCGGGGGACATTACGAGATTGCCGCCCTCCGAGTGTTTCAGGGCTTCGCTTATGAGCGCGGCGGTGAATTTGTCCATGTCGGGGACGTCCTTTGCCGCAGCCACACGCTCGTCCATCGCTTTGTTCCACTCGGTCTGCATCTGCGACCACTTGTTGTTATCCGTATCCGACATCGGCTCGCTCTCAAATACTCCGCTCGGATCCTTGGGATAATCCGCGCTCAGCGAAATTGCCTCGACAACCTTCGCGGTCTTGCCCGACCCAACCGATGTCACCGGAGCCGAAGTGTTATTCACTTCCGCCTGCTTGGGATCGTTATTGCAGCCGGGGAAAACAAGTCCTGCCGCAAGCATGGACGCAGCCAATGTGAATGAAATAACCTTTTTGATTTTCATGTTAAGACTCCTTTCAGTTTATAGGGGTGTTGACAACGCCCACGAAAAGCGGCGCGTCGGAAACACCTGTTACACAGAATACAAACGGACGGTCGGCTATGAAGTCAAATTCCTTCTGTCCATTATAAGACGCATTGCCCCCTAAATATATTTCAATATAGGCAGCCGCTTCCATGCCCTCCTCATCGGTCTTGACCCTTGCCGCGTGCTTTACATTCGACACAAATGCCCCCTGTGATGTGAGCGGCGTGAAATCCGCCTCGGATGTGAAACAGCGAGTGATGCCCATACTCTTGAGTATCTCCACTATATCACTATCGGAATCGACATCCAACTTAGGCAGCGACACATTTACCATCCAATCGGATTCAGCCTCGCTCTTATCCGAAAGCATGAATGCCATTCCGCCGTTTTCAAGCATCTCGTTAACCGTTGTTCCCTCATCGGGAAGCAGAAACCACATATTTCCCGAATCGTTCTTCAGCGGCAGGGCAACGGCGGCATAATTATCGCCCTTATAAAACCCACCTGCACCAAATTTGCCATGCATGAAATCACATTCTATATCGCCTGTTGGGGCATGGAATGTTTCCTCATCCGTATAATACGGCTCAAATTCGTTTTGCCAATTTGCCTTCATGTATATGGTTGATGCTATCCCAAGTATCAGCTCAGGCGGAATCTCTATGCATTCAATGCTATCTTTGAGAAGTCCGCCCGTCTGCTCGTCGAGCCATTCCTTCATCGCCTTGCCGAACGACTCACTTGCGGGATCGCCCCAATATGAGGACGCATAGTATTTTTCCGCTATCGTATTGAGGGTTTCTTTGTTGAACTCAATGCCATCGTTCATCCAAAGCGAATTGGCGAGCACGGTCTTTGTCAGACCGTCGTCCACCGATTCCGCCTTCATAAGCGCGTCGCAGTTCTCGCGGAGCTTCTCTATGCTCTCGACGTCGAGGGCTTTCAATATCTCAGTCCTTGTTTCGCCGCCGGCCGTTTCGGCAAGCATGGCAAGCCCCATGTATATGTTTGCGGGGGACATCACGAGATTGCCGCCGTCGGAATGCTTCAGAGCTTCGCTTACAAGCCCATTGGCGAATTTGCTCATTGTGGGAACGCTCTTTGCGATTTCCATGCGTTTTTCCGTTGCCTTTTCCCATTTGGCTTCCATTTGATCATACTTTTCGACTTCTCCGCTCATAAAGGGATCCTTGTCGAATGCTCCGTCCGGATTCTTGGGATAATCCGCAATCAGAGATTTTGCCTCAGCCACCTTCTCAATTTTGCCTGAGCCTGTTGAAATTACAGGTAACGGGCTATTCTTCACTTCCTCCTGCTTAGGCTCATTCGGTATGGATGTATTCTTTACATCCTCCTGCTTGATCTCATTCGGGATGGATGTGTTATTAACTTCGCCCTGCTTGGGATCGTTGTTACAGCCTCCAAACACAAGCCCCGCAAAGAGCATGGACGCCGCCAATGCCAATGATATTATTCTTTTGATTTTCATTTTAAAGCTCCTCTCAACGGTGATTTTTACCACCTTTCACCTGTTAAGACGAAGCATTGACGGCTGATGTAACGATGGAAAATAATATATTTATCACGGCAGTATGCCTGCCGTGATGCTTTGCGCCTTATTGCTTTCTCAGACCGTTGGCAACGCGGACAGCCGCCGCAACTGTCAGCTCGCCCTTTGTATCAAGCTGATGATCGACACACGCGCTCCTGACGGTATCCCTCGATATGGCTATGCCATCGGCGTTTAGCAGCCTTTGCACCATTTCGGAGAAGCTGTCGAGCTTGAGCTGCGGCAGTATGACGCGGCGCGTAAAATCACAGCCGGCGGAAGCGTTTTGCGCCACGACCGACACGAGCAGTACGTTGACGGGTATTACTCTTAAATTAAAGCCCGTTATATTGGAGTCGTCAAGGGCTACCATGAATTTAAGCGGCTGATCCCTGAGTATCGAGAAGAGCGGCGTAAGCTCATGGACTGCCCTGCATTCGGGTACATATATGAGGCGCGTTTCGGGCAGCTCATCCGCAAGGCTGAAAAGCATAGTGGTTCTGCCCATACCCTCGCCGCCGACAAGCATCAGAGGCTCGGAGCTGCTTCCGCGCATGAATTCTATTATATGGGAAAGGCACTCGCGGTACTCACGCTCCAAAAGAGGCTGTATCTCGCATACGCGAATATCCCCCATCGGCTCAAGCCGACCCTCGCGCCACATGAATATGCGCTCACGCAGGAAATTGCCCGAACCGTATGCCGCAAAGAAATTCCACAAGTCCTCCGCCATTGCCTGCCATTCAAGGTCGCTGCCTATGAAGCGGTGATACATCTCCTCCAGAGCCTCGTCGGCAACATAGCTGTCACGAAGCTCCTCCTCCCCGTAATGCCAGTTGGGAGCGTTCGCGGGAAGGAATGCCGGTATCTCAGGCTGAAGCTTTACATTCTCCTCGGCGGGTCTTACGGTGCTTCCGCCCCATGCCGCCTCGGCAAGACGTGTTGCCGAATCCTTGCCCTGTCTGGTTCTTTGCCGCAAGTCCCTGTATCTTTCCTGAATAAAGCGGTACAGCGTTTCACCCGAAAGCGGACGCAGATTATAGAGGACGTCCAAATCCTCCTTCATGCCGTTATAGAGTGCTTCATCAAGCCGATTCGCGGACGCCATCCTTGCGAATATGTGCGAATCCAGAAAAAGCTTGTGAAGAATGTAGTCCTCAAAAAGATTTCCCGTGACCCTGCGATAGCATCCGTTTATAAGCGCACTCGTGAGCTTAAAGCACTCATCGACCGCCTTTCTTATGTTCCCGTCCACTATGGCGGCACAGCACTCGGCAAGCGACAGAATTGGTGCTTCGTCCAGCATCTCCCGCATTACAGTCAGTCTCGGCAGCAGCGCAAGCACCGTCTGCGCTCCATCGCTCCATGATAAGTCACGAAAATCCCTCATATCAACCCTCCGACCGGATTTGAAAACCGCTCCTCGCGGTACGCTTCCGGCATAAATTTCTTCACTATACTTTACCATATTAACCGTGCTAAAACAAGTACTCTCGCGAAAAAGCTCAGACTGTACAATTCATACAGAAGGCACTTCCAACTGTATTCTGCATCAATACTTGCACAGCCCATGCGGAATGCAATAGATTTAAACCGTATAAAGCATCCGTCCTATTCGTCAAAAAAAAGCTTTTTTGGGGTATTTTGGTTATTATAAGGAAAAAACGCTTGACAAAACAACAGTTTTATGCTATAATCCGTAATTCAAAGAACGGATATATTATCCTCTTTTCGGTACAATATCACACCATGTATGCTCTTGACCTTCCATGCAATGCGGCAAGCCCGTTTCAATCGGGCAGCGCGAAAAATGAACTGCGCGAATATGGCCGCTGAACCTGCCGGATGTAAAGAAAGCGAGGCCAATTTTGAGTGAAACCGCCCAACTAACCGAAAGTCTGACGCCAACGGATGCGCTTGAACTGTCGCTGTTCCTCCGTGGGCAGATAGACCTGCGCCTCATAACGCAAAAGACAGGGCTGTCCTCTTGCGAGATATACCGCCGACTATGCGGTCATATATACTATGACCCCAAGACGGCTAAGCTCGTTACGGCGTCGGAGTATCTTTCGGGCAATATTCTCAAAAAGCTTAATGAGGCAAAGAAGGCGATGCAGCGCGAGGAGGAATACGGCACTCCTGAGCGTGATTTTGACGTCGATTATAACGTGAACATAAAAGCGCTTGAAAGCGTTATGCCCCCGCTTGTCAGGGCAGAGGATATCAAGGCAGTCATCGGCAGTCCATGGATACCCGCATGGGTATACCGCAATTTTCTCATATGGCTTTTGGGCATCAAGCCGATCGGCGGAAAGAAACCTCGCCTGATCGTCGAATACGTCAAAGCCGCAAATCACTACATAATACACGGAAAAAGGAATTATTCGGAGCTGACAAGGGCGCGTGTGACATACGGTACCGACCGCATGAATGCGTTCGACATATTCGAGCGTCTGCTCAACTCAGGTGAGATAGCCGTATATGACACCACATCCTCCGGCCCGCGGAACATGCCCGTCCGTCATATAAACAGAGCCGAAACCCTCCTCGCGCAGGAGCGTATGCGCATTATCGAGGAAAGATTCTCGCTCTGGCTCTTTCACGATGAGCCGAGGCGTTCACGCCTGCTTGAGCATTACAACGAAACATTCGGCGCGGTTCGTCCCCGTGTTTACAGCGGCAAGGGGCTGATGCTTCCCGGCAAGAATCCGAGCATTAAGCTTCAGGATTATCAGCTTGCCGCCGTAAGCAGAATTGTAAATTCCAAAAACACTCTGCTCGCCCATCAGGTCGGCTCCGGCAAGACATATACCATGGCTGCCGCCGCAATGGAGCTCAGACGCACGGGGCTTTCCTCAAGGAACCTTATTGTAGTTCCCAACAACATACTGGATCAATGGCACACCGAGTTTCTGAAGCTCTATCCTGAGGCAAAACTCATTGTAATTGAGCCGAAGGACTTCACTCCGGCACGCCGAAAGCAGGTTTTGAAGCAGATCATCGAAAGCGACGCCGACGCGATAATAATGGGCTATGGCAGCTTCTCCCTCATCCCCCTCTCCAAGCAGGAGCGTGAGAAGGAGCTTGTGAACCGCATGACGGAAATATCGCTCTCCATGCGCGACGCCGTATACAACGACGCATACATGGTGCTGAACCGTTATTCATCGAGGATAGAGCGCAGGCTTCAAAAGCTGTGGGACGACGAACCGCCGGCAGCCGAGGGCGATATATGCTTCGATGATCTCGGCATCGACACTCTGTTTGTTGACGAGGCTCACAACTTCAAGAACATAAGCATTGAAACCAAGCACGGAACGCTCCCCGGTCTTAACACAAAGGGCTCCAAACGCTGTGACGATCTCATGGCGAAGGTGCGCTTTATTCAGCGTACTCACGGCGGGAGGGGTGTTGTATTTGCAACAGGCACTCCCATCACCAATTCCGTTTCAGACCTTTATACGATGCTTTTGTATCTTGCACATGAGCGTCTGGATGAAATGAATCTTGTCGAATTCGACAACTGGGTCAAGCTGTTTTCCGAGGTCACGGAGGAATTTGAGGTTGAGGCAAACGGCGTCGGATACAGGCTTCGCCGCAGGCTGAGCCGTTATCATAATCTTCCTGAGCTTTCGCTTCTGCTCTCCGAGATAGCCGACCTGCATTTTATGAGCGACGATGAGCAAAAGCTCCCGTCAAACGTAAGATACGTCAACTGCACCGTCCCCGCCTCCAACGAGCTTCGCAAATACATATCCGAGCTTGCCGAAAGAGCGGAAAGGGTAAAGTCGGGCATTGTCGCAAGAACCGAGGACAACATGCTCAAGATAACCACGGACGGCAGGAAGGCTGCGCTTGATATGCGCCTCGTCGAGCCCGACGCGCCCGACCTTCCCTATTCAAAGCTCAACACATGCGTCAATCGCGTTTTCGAGATTTGGAGCGGCAACAGCACGGTGACTCAGCTTGTGTTCCTCGACCAAAGCACTCCCAAGGATGACTTCAATCTTTACGACGATATGAAGGATAAGCTCCGCGCTCTCGGCGTTCCCGCCAAGGAAATAGCGTTCGTGCATGACGCCGTAAACGACAGCATGAGAACCACCCTCTTCAACAAGGTACGCCGGGGCGAGATAAGAATACTCATCGGCTCGACATTCAAGCTCGGCATAGGCGCGAACGTGCAGGACAAGCTTTGGGCGGTGCATCATCTTGACATACCGTGGCGTCCTTCCGACGTCACCCAGAGAGAGGGCCGAATGCTGCGTCAGGGCAACCGCAACGACGACGTCGCCATATACCGCTATATCACGAACGGAAGCTTTGACGCCTACTCATGGCAGCTCCTTGAAAACAAGCAGCGTTTCACCTCCCAGATAATAGGCGGAAATTATGCCGCAAGGAGCGGGGACGAGGTCGATGAGGTCGTTCTGACATACAGTGAGGTCAAGTCCCTCGCGGTTGGCAATCCTCTCATCAAACGGCGCATAGAGCTTGAAACGGAGCTTCAGCGCAAATCCATGCTCCGTGCGCGCATAGAACGCGAGAAGGACGCCGCGCGTGAGCAGCTTCTTCTTATACCCAAGCACGAGGAGGAGCTTTCCGAAAAGCTGGCACGCTATGAGCATGATAAGCTGATTGCCGAATCCACGCGCTCCGAAAGCTACTCGATCACCATATGCGGCGAGGTTTTTTCAAGGCGGCGTGACGCCGGCGAGCGACTTATAGAGCTTGTTTCCGAAAACGCCTACATAAAGGAGCCTCTTGAAATAGGCTCGTTCCGCGGCTTTCCCCTCCTGCTCTCAACGGATCACTCCGGACTTCACAGGCTGTTCATAATAAAGGGCGACATCCACTATGCCGTTGAGATAAGCTCCAGCCCTCAGGGGCAGGCACAAAGGCTCGACAACGCCGTAAACGGCATCGGAAAGCTGATTGACGACACCATGAACAAGCTTGATTCATGCAGGCAGGACAGGCTCACGCTTGAGCAGGAGATCGAAAGAGTCAACCCCTACGACGAGCAGATACGTCTGTTATCAGGGCAGCTTCGTAAGGTAAGCCATGAGCTTGGCATAGACAGTTGAGCGCTTTTTACGGAGAATCAAGCGCAAATTGTTTCATAATATTGCAAAAGGTATTGACAAATCAGATAATCTATCAGATAATATAGGAAGTTGAAACATAGTTATAACCTGTATAAATAACCGAAAGGAGCTTTAAAAAATGGGTCTTATAAAAGCAGTTGCAGGTATGGTTGGCGGTGTTCTTGCCGATCAATGGCTTGAGTATTTCTATTGCGACGCCATACCCGAAGATACATTGGTTGTAAAGGCGAAGAAGCGTATTTCCTCACGCAGCAGCAACACAAAGGGTGAGGATAACATCATATCCAAGGGTTCTACCATCGCCGTTGCCGACGGTCAGTGCATGATAATCGTCGATCAGGGCGTTGTTGTTGAAATCTGCGCCGAGCCGGGTGAGTTCATATTCGACTCCTCCACATCCCCGTCAATACTTGCCGGCAAGTTCGGTCAGAGCCTTGTCGATACGTTCAAGGAGCTTTGGGACAGGTTCAAGCACGGCGGTTCCCCCGCAAAGGATCAGCGTGTTTATTACATCAACACCAAGGAGATCTGGGGCAATAAGTACGGCACTCCTTCACCCATCCCCTTCCACGTTGTCGAAAAGAGCATCAATCTCGAAACCGACGTTTCGATAAAGTGCCACGGTGAATACTCCTATGAGGTAAGCAATCCCATACTGTTCTACCAGAGGATAAGCGCGAACTTCTCCGGCGACAGGTTCACCCGCGACAGGATCGACTCTCAGCTCAAGAGCGAGCTTCTGACAGCTCTCCAGCCCGCCCTTTACAGGATTTCCGAGAAAGGCATCAGATACAGCGCACTCTCCGGCTACACCAAGGAGATCGCCAAGGAGCTCAACACCGAGCTTATTGAGGAATGGGGCAAGCTCCGCGGTATCTCTGTCGTTTCCTTCGGCGTAAGCTCCGTAAGCGTCGAGAAGGAGGACATGGACAGGATCAATGAGCTTACGACCCATGCCGCTCTGCGCGATCCCTCCCTCGCCATGGCTCATATGGCAGGCGCGCAGGCTGCCGCTATGCAGTCCGCCGCGAAGAACGAGGGCGGTGCGCTGCTTGGATTTGCCGGTCTTAACTCAGCCGGCGGAGCCGCGAACAACAGTATGCAGGCACTCCTCCAGATGCAGCAGGCACAGCAGGCGCAGCAGAACAGCGCGAACACATGGACTTGCTCCTGCGGCACATCCAACACGGGCAAATTCTGCTCCGGCTGCGGCAAGCCCCAGCCCGCTCCCGAAGGCGCTTGGAGCTGCGAATGCGGGGCTCAGAACACAGGCAAGTTCTGCTCAAGCTGCGGCAAGGCGAAGCCCGGCAACACTACCGGCTGGACTTGTTCCTGCGGCACGGTGAACGGCGGCAAGTTCTGCTCCAACTGCGGCAAAGCGAAGCCCGCAGACGCTCCCCTCTATCGCTGCGACAAATGCGGCTGGGAGCCTGAGGATCCCATGAATCCTCCCAAGTTCTGCCCGGAGTGCGGTGATCCCTTTGACGAGAACGATATTAAGAAATAATAATTAACAAAGCATAATGAACAGCAGGCGTGAAACCGTTATCGTTTCACGCCTGCTGTTAAATTCTTACTTCCTTTATGCTGCCGCGACAAGCTTGGCAAGATCGCTGAGCGTTTCAAATTTCGGTTCGCTTAGGAACACATCGTACTTGCTTTCAACATCTATAACAAGCTCCTCAACATCGAACGAGTCGAGCATAAGCTCACTCGGCGTGCTTTCCGGACGTATCTCCTCCTCCGGAACTCCGACAAGCTCATGCACGGTCTTACGCAGAAAATCAAATATATCCATACTCCCTCCAAACGCAATTTATAACAGGCGTATTAGGCAGACTACGATCAACCGACCATTTGGCGGAAAGCGTCGGTTTAACAACATTCAGTTTCAGCACCCTCAAGGCTTTATCGGGTTAATCGGCGTTTGCTTAATATCAAATAAAAATATGCGGCATTTGAAAAAACAATGCCGCAGATAATTATATTTATTTTACCATAGTTTGTCAAGCGTTTTCTTACAGATATTTCTTAATAAAATCAGGGCATTCCTCATCGGTGTTTATCTCGAATACCATATTTGCCCCGGTCTTCTCGGAAAACCTTTCAAAGAAGCCGAATAATCCGCTGAGAGTCGCTATCGGATGCCTGACTATCTTCATAAAGCTGCCTATATAAATGGTCTCAATATCAAAATCCTGAGCGGCTATACCGGAAAGGAATCCGCTGAACATCTTGGGCCCCTCGATGCAGTAATCACTCGCATTAATAAATCTGATGGAACTGTCGATGCTATATATATGATTATCGTCCTTGTCAATAAAAACCAGATTGCCCTTTGCTGTACTGATATTGTCATTCGCCATCTCGCAAAGCTCGCGGGTCATGCCCTCGCCCTTGCCGCCATAAAGCACTTTAATCATTTCTGTGCCTCCTTATAAAGCTTTTCTCTATCGTATCATATTATATCAATCAAATCAACAGCAAACGGCAAAGTATTTTTGTTTTTTTCCGAACACTTTCACAGCTTGCGTGATGCCTGACTGATTTTTCCGGTTTATTTCGCATTGCTTTTTTTCATATCCACACGGAATATTTTGGCTATCTTGCGTGAACCCGGCATGAAGTCCAGATCATCCCTGTTGAACGCCTTGAGCAGCCACAGACAGGCAATGTACAGTGCGACGCCCGCCACCACGGAACCGAGAGTTGCAAGCGTGGGATGTCCCGCCTTGTTGATTATGTTATAGACAAAGTATACCGCCACGCCCATTACAAGCGAGGAGAGCAGCGGCTTTCCGAATGTGTCGAACCATTTGAGGCTTATATTGGCATGATTCAAAGTGAACACGGTATCGCCTATGCCCGCGACCACATAGCACAGCACGGTCGATATTGCCGCACCGAGTATGCCGAGCGAGGTATACTTCATCAGCAGTATCATGGATAAAATCTTGATTATTCCGCCTGCAAGGAGGAAGTAAACAGGTACATTCTGCTTTCCAATACCCTGTATAACGCCCGTAAGCGTCTGGACAAGCGACAGGAACAGCACGCCTATCGCGGATATCTGCATTATTCCTCCCGAAAGAGCATATATGGATATCTCCTGTCCGGGCTTCATACTGAGTATCTGTGAGATAAATCCGCTGATATAATATGTATCGGTGCTGTTGCCGACCTTGCTGTAAAGCATTGCCATTATGGGTGCGCCAAGCACGAACAAGCCCACAGCGCAGGGTGCGCCTATCAGCATGGCAAGCTTCATACCCGTAGTGCCGACCCTTCTTATGCCGCGTCTGTCCCTTGCCGCCGTCATGGGAGCAAGCGCGGGAACAAGGCTCATGGAGAGCGCGAGCGTTAAAACAGCGGGCATGTTTATGAGCGGAGTAACGTATGAACGCAGGGCAACAAAGCCTTGATCCGCCATAACATCCGTTATTTTCTCCTCAAAGCCGAGCATCAGGTATCTTGCCTGAAGAAGTCTTTTAATGAAAATCGTATCCGCTATTCCGGTTATGGGCATTATTGACGCTCCAATCGTTATCGGAACGGCTATTAAGAGCAAGCTCCTGCACATGCGTTTGAACGTCTTTTGGGATATGCTCATATCCTCAAGCTTATAGGACGGGAGCAGCCTGCGGTTCCTCTTGTATATCCACCAGATAACGGCAAGTCCCATAACCTCGGATATGCTTATTCCGAGCAGCGTTCCCATTGCCCAGAGCCAGGGCTTGTCGGGATACATCTTTACAAAAAGTATGGCGAGCGAATAGCTTGCAATCAGCTTTCCGACCTGCTCCGTCACCTGAGAAAGCGCCGTGCCGGACATCATCTGCATACCCTGAAGGTATCCGCGGTACGCGCACATTATGGATACTATGAAAAGCGCGGGAGCCAAAGCCATTATGGCGAACCTGGCATTGGGTACGCCGGCAAGATTCGCAATAAGTCCCGAACAGGCAAAAAGCAGTATCGTCGTTACTATGCCTATTCCGAGCAGCAGCCTGAAAGCCGTTTTGAATACAGCCGTCGCGCCCTTCTTATCGCCTATCGCCACCTTCTCGGAAACAAGCTTTGATATGGCGGTCGGGAATCCCGCCGACGATATGACGAGCAGCCATGAATAATAGGGATAGGCTACCGCATAGAATACCATTCCGTCACGAGTCTTATCCGGTTGAAGTATATTGGTCAGCGGAATGCGGTAAAACGCCCCGATGATTTTGACTATCAGTCCGGCAATGCCGAGTATGGCGGCACCTTTTATGAAGGACTTTTTGTTCTTTTCCATATTAACTCCGTTTAGTTACGATTTTTCAACCTATATTATAACTCATTAATCGGATATATGCACGCTTTTTTTCAAAAAAAACCATATTTTTCAAGAAATGTGCTATTTAATAGAACGTATGTTCTATTAAATTCGTGTGATTTTCCGATTACAGCACCATTTATATCCATTATAATTGACAACACCGCGGATTTATAATATAATATTGCCATTGGGAGAGCACTTAATCTCTTCCGACGTCACTCATTTACACCTCAAACCCGCTCCGTACGCACGGAGCAGCACCCTGTATCCATTAAAAAAGGACGCGGAGCTTTTATGCCGATCGGACATTCGGCGTTTCCGCAGAAAGGTTGAGTAAAATGAAAAAGCTATTTGCAGTTATCCTGACCGCCGCAATGCTGTTCACGGCGTTTGCGGCTCATGCCAAGACCGAAGCGGACAGATCCGATTCCGTCCATCTTGAAGGCTACGTCATCGGTGATTTCTACGGCAACGAAACAAGCAGATGGATTGGCTTTGACGACAGCAATCCCTCCGAATTCGAGTCGTACAGCTTCAGTCTCTCCACATTCGGAGCGGCTTACCACGACGGATATGTATACGGATACATTTACGGCTATGACGAAGGCGGTGTGCTTCACGATGAATACTATTCCATAAACGTATCCAATCACATCGTCAACTATGTTGACGGCGCAAGCTCCGACGGAGAGTTTGTCTACGGCATGGCATATAATTATGCCGACGACACCATGTACGCTCTGTGCAATGAGAATGCTCCGTATATAGCGAGCGTTGACCTCAAGACGGGCGTTCTCACCAAAAAGACCGATATAAACCTCGGCGGTCTGCTTGGCGTTCAGACGCTTGCCATTGACGGGGAAGGCAGCTTCTATCTGCTCTCATTCTCCGCGGTAAACTCAAGGCTTGTAAAGCTTGATATTGAAAGCGGAAATCTCTCGAATGTGCTTGAAACGGGAATGCCCTGCTTCTACGGTCAGTCCATGACATGGGACTCCAAGACCAATCGCATATATTGGGCTCATGTCAATGAGAGAACCAGCTCCACAAACGGACTTTACTACTTTGACCTCAGCTCGAACGACATAGTGTACTGCGGTATGATAGGCAACGGCATGGAGATAATGGGCCTTTACTCCACAAGCAAGTATGAGGCTCCCGACTCCTATATGCTCGGCGATGTAAACAATGACGGCTCCGTTGATATGTCCGACGCGCTGCTTGCCCTCCGCGCCACATTGGGTACGGCGGAGCTTGACGAGCTTGCTTCCCAAGCCGCCGACATTGACGGCAACGGCGTTGTCAGCATGGATGACGCGCTCTCGATAATTCGCTATGCCATGGGGCTTTCCGACACGCTCCGATAGAACAGTATAACTCAATAACGGCATAAGCGTGGGACGCATTCGACGTCCCACGCTTGCTTATTGCATTTATCTCATTTTTCGCAGCACTTTCCCTTCATGTAGACAATGATTAATTAGCGTCTTGAGAATGAGCTGATTTAAAGCATATAGCTTTCAATCGATTTTTGCCGTTCTACCCTGCCGCTTTTCAAAAAAAG
>CADAGD010000023.1 GCA_902787375.1 uncultured Eubacteriales bacterium | reverse complement strand
GTCTTTCCGCGAAAATGGCGGTTCTTGCCCTCGGTCACGAACCGGTGATTGCTTGATTGCTTTCTTTTGAAGGGTGGACATTTAAAGTTGCAATTTTCACGCACAAGGCGATGTCGTGAAGATGATTGACAGCAGCGGGAACACGGTGGTAGAATACCTATATGACAGTTGGGGCAAGCTCATTGCCATAACGGGCAGCTTGGCAAATACGGTTGGCGCAAATCAGCCCTTCCGCTACAGGGGCTACGTCTACGATGAGGAGACCGGCTTCTACTATCTCCAGAGCCGCTACTACGACCCTACCACCTGCAGGTTCATCTCCGCTGACGTGCTGCTATCAACTAGCCAGGGAGTGTTAGGATACAATTCCTTTGAATATTGCGGTAATAATCCTATCGTTCGGCTTGACACCAAGGGGAGATTCTGGGACACCGTTTTCGATGTTGTTTCACTCGCTTTCAGTATTGTTGAAGTTGCAACCAATCCTACCGACCCTTGGGCTTGGGCAGGGCTTGCAGGTGACGTAATAGATCTCATTCCATTTGTTACAGGAGCAGGTGAAACGGTTAAAGCCATTAAAACAACAGTTGCAATAGTTGATAAGGCGGACGATGTCGTCGATACTGCTAAAACAATTTATAAAATTGCTGATGCTTCAAGTGATATTAAAAAGGCCACGGGTGCATATGAAATCTTATATAAAAGCGGGAAGAATTATGTGGGAAAAGGCGGATTTAGAAGAGCAATTCATTCTGCTGTAAGCAAAGCGGCAAAGTACAGTGATGAAGTTGTTTCAATCACATGGAAATCAGCTCCAAATAAAGTGCTGGCGTTTGTAGAAGAGTATGCTCTACAGCTAAAGCGGGGAGTATTAAGTTCAAACAGCGCAGCGAAAACATACAACAAGATTTGGTCATCCGGTAAAAGAATTCTGGAAAGGTTGTTTAAATAATGAAAATCTTTCAAGACAACGGATTCTTTTTCGATACGGGTAGAGCAGACTGCCTTGAAAACGAGTGTTACCTGTTAATGAGCGTTAGGGGACATTCTACAGGGTTTTACCCATCTTTACCCGCATCTGATAAAAGTGTGCAGGATTACGTTGATTATATTAATGATAATAGAGTCGAAAGGGTAGCGGCTCTAATCGATGACTTCTCATTTTTAAAAGACTGCCAATCCATAAGAAGGCTAGATATATACCCTTCATT
Source organism: uncultured Eubacteriales bacterium (assembly GCA_902787375.1). Classification (GTDB taxonomy): domain Bacteria; phylum Bacillota; class Clostridia; order Christensenellales; family CAG-138; genus UBA3857. Next base: position 21,411 of record CADAGD010000023.1, on the reverse strand, counting down.
CGAAGCGCGCCCTAATGTTTCAATGGAAGGTGTTTATCAGTTGAAGAATCTTCAATTACTGCAGGTACATACTGTGTATGGATTGAACGACCGTCATTATACCCACTTTGATTGTGCTATGTTAAAGTCAGCGGCAACTCTCGAATGGTTTTCCGCAAATTGTAGAAAGGGGATAACAAACTTTCAAGCGTTAAATGCTCTCAAATCTTTAATAGTGTCTAACTACAAACATCACGACTTGACTTCATTGATAGGATCCAATTCCTTGGATACGCTGTCTATATTGAATTCAAATATCAGTTCACTCAAGGGACTGGATATCTCAGATAAAGTAGCAGTGATTAGGATAGAAGACTGTCACAAACTCGATGATATCAGCACATTGTCATATTGTGCAGATACACTAAAAGGGCTTTTGATCTCTGATTGCAACAGAATAAAGGATTACAGTCCACTTAGCAGTCTTCATCATTTAGTTAGATTGACGCTTTGGGGTAGCGGGAGTATTGACAACCTATCTTTTGTTAAAGATATGCCACTGCTAAAAACAATTACCCTTGGAGTAAATGTTCAAGATGGTGACTTATCGCCGCTGGATAGCATTGAAAGTGTATCCATTTATCCTTTCAGAAGGCACTATAATCGCAAACAAAGCGATTATAGCAAAAAAAATAACAAACCTTCAATTAGAGGAGATGAGGGAATTGAAGCATGGCGTCGTCATGTGCTAAGTTAATTGCCATAATAAGAAGATATAAAAAAGCATTGGACGAAGGCTATAAGCTTATTCTTGAAGTGTACTGAGGACGCAAAAATGACAAAACAAGAATTCAAAAAAGCTCTCACACGATACTTCACATTTAGAGGGTTCTGCCATAAGTCAAGTCATTTTTACTACGACTCAGGAACCGATTTTGTTATTGTTTTCGGGCTTCAAATGTCAAACTATGGTGACTACTGCTATATGGAGCATGGTTACTGTATTAAACAAATAAGTAAAGACATACCGTTCCCAAAGACATATCAGCTCAACTTAAACGCCGGAAGGCTTATGTTTGGACGAGGAAAAACGATTGTTTTTTCTGAATGTGACAACGAGTATATGCTCTGCATCGAGGAAAAGATTGATGAAGAATTCAAGATGATGCTAAATCTTGTTAAAGAAGGCAAAGATAAGTTAATTGATTATTATCTTATTCATCAACAGGATAAATCGTGGTATGTACTTTCTGACAGAACGGCAGGTTTCTTTGGAAAGACACGAAACGATTTTCAATATCATTTCGTCGATGAAGGTTAATACTTTGTGACGTGTGCAATAGCGTGTCAGGGGGATGGTTCTCTTGACATACAATAGCAAATACGTTATACTTCTCCTGAAAAGATGATCGCGACAATGCCCTGCGAACGCTCAAAGTAAAAGGGCTTTCCGTAAGGCAGATCGAACGATTGACCGGAATAAACAGAGGGATTGTTTTGAGAGCATAGTGTGTCAGGAGAACCGTCCCCATGACACACCTTCAATGCAATCACGCTTTAATAAAGTTCTTCTTCCCAGTATGGGGTTTGGGGTTGGTGTCGGTATTGGGTATGGCCTTGTAGATGGATTGATGGGTTCAAGGCACGGAGGCGGATTAGGATATGCCACAAAAGTGCTATGTTTTGCATGAGTCAGAAGGAGAAAAACAACATGAGGGATACTCTACAGTGTTTAAAACCTACTCCTTACTTTAGACGCAGAATCAACCTGTCCGTGCTGCGGCTTGATATGAAGTTTTTTGAGTTTTCATATGAGCAGGCATTGGAATGCTATAAGTTTTTTCAAGATGAGTTTTGCGTACCACTTTTGAAAAACTGCCTCGTATTCGCCGATGGAATCGACGGTAAATCTGTTAATGTCAAGGAGATAACAAACAGATTTGTCGATGCACATAAAGGTATGCCTTCTGATGGCGCTTTCAGGAATGGCGTTGAAATTCGCGCAAGGATCAAAACGGATAAGCTTCAACTTAAAAAACATATATGGGAAGCATTTGCCGATAAGAGCAGTTATGCGATGGATCAAGATAATGGCCCGAATGAATGCTATGATGCCGAGTACGGGTTCAGACTGACCGAGCCGCGCACTTATGGCAAGCCTCCCGATCAACGCTATTTATATGACGCCTTCAAATTTGTTAATACCGACAAATTCTACTACGGTGTTGGTTTGGATATTTGGGAAGTCACAGCCATGCTTACGGTCGCAAGGGACAAGTATTGGAAAACGGGTCGGTTTATCTCCATGGGTGATCTGTCCATTGAAATACTATATCCGTGCGTGGAAGATAGTATTGAAGCTTTCTATGGGTATTTGAAGCAGATCGCATTAATGATCCACAATATAGCGCCAATGTCTTATGGTTCTGTTGAGCTCGGCTCTCGCTATGGAGAGAGTTATGATTGGGTTTATTCGATCGAATACTCCGATGAAAGGAAAAAAGGCGGATACGATCATCTTACGGAGTGGTATCCATATCTTGGGGGCTTTAATATAATACCATCCACCATGACAAAAAGGATTGACTCCGTAAACGAAGACGTCCTGATCTGCAAGCTTGATACAGGCGGCATGTCAATAGAAGCAAAGGAGCCTTTCCGCATAGTAAGCATTGCTTCGGTGAGAAGTACATTGGAAAATGTCCTCGCAAGGGGAAAGAGCAGAGACTTCAGTCATGTTCTATGTCCCTTAACACTGCCGATTCCGCTTAGTGATTTTGGATTAGATTATCAGCAGGGTAGAATAGTTCCCATCGTGAGCAATAAACATGGTGAGTAACAGAAACGGTCACGCTTATACGGCGGACGTGTTTTGAAAAATGTGTGTCATGAGAACCATCGCCTGACACCAAATCTGACGGTCAGACCATCGCGTATGACGCTATGGGCAATCCCGCGAGCTATTTGAGAAAGACGCTCACATGGGAGGACAAGCAGCTGACCTCCGTCACCGACGGTACGCATTCCTACTCCTATTCCTACAACGAGGACGGCCTGCGTCTGCGCAAGGTAGTAGACGGCACCGATACCGAATACTACTACAACGGCTCCGTGCTCATGTACATGATCACGGGAAGCGGCAGTACAGCGGTCCAGCAGCGGTTCTCCTATGACGCAGCGGGCAACCTTGTGGCTGTAGTTTACAAGGTGGGCTCCGGCACGAGCTATATCTACTACTATCTCCGCAATGCGCAGGGGGATATCGTCAAACTGATTGACGGCAGCGGGAATACCGTGGTAGAATATACCTATGACAGTTGGGGCAAGCTCATTGCCACAACGGGCAGCTTGGCAAACACGGGTGGTGCAAATCAGCCGTTCCGTTATCGCGGCTATGTTTACGACAACGAAACTGGCTGGTACTATCTCCAGAGCCGCTACTATGATCCTACTACCTGCAGGTTCATCTCCGCGGACGTTCTCCTTTCTACCGGTCAGGGGGTTATCGGATACGACTCCTTCGCATATTGTAACAATGACCCTATTAATATGTTTGACAATGATGGTACAGCACCTTGGCCTACAACAGCTGTAGTGAACGATGGTGCTAGGAATACAGGATATAAAGACTGGAAGTCTCTGTACGGGAAATTTAGTAGAGGAGGAATTTAGCATATGTTAAGCAAAATAGATTTATTTTTTTCGTCTTTAAGGCAAATAGCATATCGTTTAGCCTTCGTGCTATTTTTAGTTGGCTCTGCTGATTATCCTGAGTATTCACATTATCTGATGTGTATATCGTTTGGTCTGGCAAGCATATCCGATTCAATTGTCACAAGCAGTCGCAGTTCAACACATAGGAAGGTCATCTTTTTTATCTATGCCCTGATGGTCGTGCTTGACCTTGTAGATGCGTTCAGTTGGTTGCGTTTATCTCAAAGAATGCTCATATTAACCTTGATATGTTTAGCAGACAGCTTGTTGTGCATAGGCATAAGCTTAATAAGTACCCGGATTCCCGAACAAGACTATCTGACACATGTTCCGAAAATCACCTGCTATGTGGCGTTTTTCATACTCAGTATTGCTTTTGTGCTATACGGCTGTGTAGATGCTCCGTTTAAAAGTATATTATCAATTGCCTTTTTTGTTTTATCTATACTCCTATTAGTCTTATCATTTTTTCTGATTAACGCACAAAATGGCAAACGTCAGAGGGATTTCTTTTCTGAAAAGTAAACAACAACTTTGCGTCTTGACATCAAAATTTTGAGCGGGGAATAGTTTACAGGTGAATTCCCGCAAATTAACTCCTCGCTAAAGCTACGATTCGAGATAGAACGTCGTTTTCGTCGATTACTACGATAATAACGGCGATACGTTCATCGTGTATTACTAGCTCCGCAACGCTCAGGGAGATATTGTAAAACTCATTGACAAGAATAAGAACGCTGTAGTAGAATATACCTATGATAGTTGGGGTAAGCCCGTAGCTGTCACAGGCAGCTTGGCAACTACATTGGGCGCAAATCAGCCGTTCCGCTATCGATCATATATGTACGATACGGAAACCGGATTCTATTATTTGAAATCAAGATATTATGATCCTGCTGTCTGCCGCTTTATCAGCTCTGACGTATTCCTTTCAACAGGACAAGGCGTATTGGGCAACAACTCATATGCTTACTGTAACAACAACGCGATACACTGTGCAGACAGCAACGGACATGCGGCGCATTTTAATAACGTGATGTATGTGATGGCGGATGTAATAGCAGTAATAAGGCTATCCAAACCAATACAACCGGTAAAAAAGTTGATAAGCCGAAAGTTTTGATAGGTGGTCTTAATAAAAAAAGTCAAAAGTATAAAAAACCGAAAAAGCTTTTTCCGATGACTTCGCATCCGAGGACTCATGTTATTTAATAAACGCTGATGTAAAGTATATTGGAAGACGTAATCATGAAAACAGTTCCTTGGATACACTTGCAACATTCGGAGGATCGTCAAGTGTAGTTGGCTTTACCTCATCTTCTGTAGCAATACTATTTCCATTGACCGCACCAACTCTTACCCCCATTGGGTATGTCTGTTCAGCGGTCGGTTTTGCAGCATTCATTGCAGAACCCCCTCTTGTATCAAATGGCACCTATGATTACTATACTATTAATCCAGAGCGACCATTATGTCAGAACTGACCGGGATATGGTTCCCCGCCGCGATGACAGAACGAGCGATAATGATACTTCCGCAAGGCTCCTCGTAGAATGAGGAGAGCTGCACAGCTATGAGATTCCAAACCGAGAATCACCCAATAGTCCCGACCATCCCGGCTGCGTTGCAAATAGGATGGATAAAGTGCTATAATCTCTTAAAACGGAGCAGCTATATCAAACGGTATGGCTGCTCCAAATTCAGACGAGGTTAAGAAATGCTATTGAGTGAAGCTCTTTCAAAATTCATGTTCGACCGATTCACCAGAGGATTAAGTTCCAAGACGATGGACGCCTATGAAGTTTTTTTAAAAGTGTTCATACGTTTCGTTGGTGATCTCGATATTGAAGAATTAACAATGGATAGCATAATGTTATACATAGCCTCGCTTTACAACAGGCAGCTCAGCAGAGCTACCGTATACACATACACTCGCCATTTAAAAGTATTTTTGAAGTGGATCGGCGAGGATAAAATAATAAGAGTCCATTATGATGTACAGAAGATACCATTTCCGAAGGTCAATAAAAAAGCTGTACATCTGTACAACTCAGAAGAAATCCGTATGATCTTTTCGCTCGTTGTTGCTGAAAGTGATTGGTTGATTGCACGCAACAAGGCTTGCATAGCTCTGATGCTCGATTCGGGCTTGCGTCAATCGGAAGCCTGCGGCGTCAAGACGGCGCAATACGATAGAATCAATCATCAGCTTACCATTTGCGGCAAAGGAGAAAAGTGGCGTATTGTCCCGGTTGGAAAGCTTTCAACCCATTATATTGAGCAATACATTCAAACCTGCCTTTTCAACATAGGCGAATACCTTTTCCTTGACAGACGCGGGAACCCTATGAGCTGCAACGCATTGAAGCTGCTTGTTCATCGAATAGCCGTGCAGTTGCCTTTTGAGTTTTCGTGCCACAAGCTCAGGCACAATTTCGCAACCAACTATTGTATTGATATGTACGAACAAAAAGGTCATATGGATGCCTACTCTCTCCAGATACTTCTTGGACACTCTGATATGCAGACAACGATGAGATACATACATCACGCAATGTCTATCGTTGCAGCCAAGGCACATGTGTCGCATCTTGATTTGCTTAACAGCAAAAATGAGTTTTTTAAAGTAAAAAAAAAAGCCTGTGATTCGTTTGAACCACAGGCTTGGTACACCTTCAGGGGCTCGAACCCTGGACACCCTGATTAAGAGTCAGGTGCTCTACCAACTGAGCTAAAGGTGCGTTTCAACTTGCAAAATCTATTATACTCACTTTCTCCAAAAAAGCAACCCCTTTTGCAAGATATATTTTTATTTTTTGATAAAGGTTGGAAAAGCATCTATACCCGATTTTTATATATAATATTGGCAGAGCGTTGCTATGAGGCAGTTTTGGTGCTATAATCTTACAAAACACCCCTGCGTTATTTTGCAGGAACTTATGGAGGCTTTATGAATGGATTCGGAATAACGCGGAGTATTCCCATGCTTTGCGAGGCAAGGGAGAAAAAACGCGGGCACAACTGGAGCATTGAGCTTTTGATTTTCCTGCTTGTATTCCTTATAGGCTCAATACTTGAAAGCATTCCCGTAACTATCGGAACATGCATATGGCTTTTCGGTCAGGAAAACATAATGGGAATCGCCATTGAATCGGCAGCCAACAACGATATGTCGGCATACTTCGACAAGCTATCCGATATTGCGTCCAACATGCCGTCATGGATTATGATAGTTACGCTGTTTGCAACCGTCCTGCTTACGCTGATCTGCATATTCTTCTGCCGCTGGGTAGAGAAAAGGCGTGTGCCCTCCATGGGATTGCGCCGTCATAATGCCGTTATGGAGTACATTGTCGGCGCGCTGATGGGCATTGTACTGGTTGCACTTTCAATCATTCTCTGTGTATTCACCGGAGGAATCGCCGAGGTAAGCTTAAAGCAGTTTGACGTCGGACTGCTTGCGCTGTACCTCATCGGCTATATGATCCAGGGTATGAGCGAGGAGGTTGCCTGCCGCGGTTATCTCATGGTATCCATGACAAGGCGCAATCCCGTTTGGCTTTCTGTGATACTCAGCTCCGCAATGTTTTCGTTACTGCATATAGCCAATCCCGGATTTGGGCTCATGCCGTTCGTAAACATATTCCTCACGGGTCTTGTTTTCGGCGTATATGTATTAAAGCGCGGCAATCTCTGGGGTGCGTGCGCTATGCACAGTTTTTGGAATTTCTTTGTCGGCAACGTGTTCGGTATCTCCGTAAGCGGCACTAAGCTCTCTGAAAACACGACCATATTGCAGACCGCGGTTGGCGGTGGAGCAGATCTATGGACGGGCGGAGAATTCGGTCTTGAAGGCAGCCTTTGCGTAACCATTGTTATGATAGCGGCTCTTGCAATCGAGCTGTTTGTAATGCCCGCAGCCGATGACGGAAGATTTGACGCTCCCGTTCCCGCCAGTGATGCCGAGTTCGGCACTCCGGCTCAGGATATTATTGCAGAATAAAACACATGAGCGGACAGCCCGCGCCTTATGCATTTCAGGCAATCGGGTCGTCCGCTTTTTTATGTTGGTACTAATACTCGCGCGTTTCAAATATTTTCATAAACGCATCAAGCTGTTTCTGATTCCTTATCTCAACAAACTTCCGCTCATGTTTTTTTCTGATCTCGGAATACCTTTCGAGTCTTTTTCTCTTACGTCCCTCTATCAGTATCCACCTTTTGAAATCCCCGTCGAACTTCTCATTGCAGCCATCAGCTATGGACGGTCTGGTTCTGTTTCTGTATTCAATCGAGCGTCTGTATGCGCGAACAAAGCATGAGAATCTATTGAAATTCATATAAACAATCAAATCCGCTTCAAGCATTCTTCTGTCAAACTCAAGCTTTGTATAATTGCCGTCGATGACCCATCCGTCGTCATTTGCGTCAAGGAAGCTTCTCATTAGCGGAAGCTCTTCATCAAGCACTCTCTCCTGCCATTCCGATTTAAAATGTATGCGATCAATGTGCAGCACCGGCAAAGAGAGGCATTTACCTAAAAATACGGCAAGCGTCGATTTGCCGCTGCCGGAATGCCCTATAATCGCTGTTTTCTTTATTTTTCGCGTTATGTCGATATCAAACCTTTTTTTCATCGTTTTAATGTAAACTCAAAGATGTACTCAGCATAGTTATATATCAGAGCATAAAGCTCCTCTCGGACTCCATCCGGCAGGCGAACCCTGCGCATATCCGAGGTATCGAGAAGCATCATGCGGCGCAGAGCCTCAAGCGCAAGCGTGCTGTATGCGGCAAAAGCGCTGCCGCAGCGTTCGCAGACAGAGCCTCCAAGCGAATTTGAAAAGCGTATCTGCCTGCAAGCCCTCAAATCCCTGCCGCATTTTACGCAGCTTGTAAGCGTGGGCGCGTATCCGCAGAGCTTTATCATCTTAGCCATGAACGCAAGCTCTATGTCCTTTGGATCGTTGTCGCCGTACGCTATCAAGGACAGCGCATTGTAGAGCAGCACAAACAGCTCATCATTCGGTACATCTCCCCGTGAGATATGCTCGGCAGCGTATACGACGTGAGTAGCCGAAAGAAGCTGCTCATAGCTCTCCCTTATGGGATAGAAGCTTTCAACAGCATTTGCCGAAGCAAGCCTGAGCTTGCCTGCCATCTCGCTGACCTCGATCTCTCCGAATGTGAACTGTGAGGAATAGGCAGCGTATTTTGAGTTAGCCTTCCTGCATCCTCTTGCAACGACCGCGACAAGTCCCCGTTCCCTTGTCAGGATATTCAATATCCTGTCGGATTCGCGGTAATCGGTAACTCGAAGCACTATTCCGTTTAAAACATCTTTTGGCATTTTTTAGCGTGTATCCCGTCCCTATAATCGGTGGGATAATAGAATTAAAACATATTGGAAGGTTGGTGTTTCATAAATGGAAAGCTATCAGGCTCTGTGGATAAAGTTTGAAAAGAGCGGCAAGCTTACTGACTATCTGTCATTCTGTGAGGAACGGCGGAGAGCCTCTTCCATTTCAGGCGGAACATGCGACGTGATGCTTGATGCGGGGAAACCTGATACTCAATCCTCATTATAGCCAAGCTCGCGGAGCGCATTTGCGCTGTTTCGCCAATCGGGACGCACCTTGACCCACAACTGCAGATTTACTTTTGTTCCAAACAAGGTTTCTATCTCAGGGCGCGCAGCGGAGCCTATCCTCTTGAGCATTGCTCCGTTCCTCCCTATTATGATTCCCTTATGTGAATCGCGTTCGCAGTATATAACGGCATTGACGTCATTTATGCCATCCTCACGCAGCGTGATGCGCTCTATGTCCACTCCTATTCCGTGTGGTATCTCCTGTCGGAGTGATTTCAACGCCTTTTCCCTTATTATCTCTGCGGTTATCACACGGACGGGCTGATCCGTGACCATATCATCGGGATAATACTGCGGCCCTTCAACAAGGTATCCCGCGAGTATTCTCTCAAGCTCGTCCACATTGCGTCCGGTTTCCGCCGAAATGGGAAGTATCCTCTTGATAAACTCCTCGCCCTCAAGTCTTTCCCTGATGGTTTCTATATCGTCGAATGTCGCAAGGTCGGTCTTGTTTATCGCGGCTATAACAGGTGTGCCTCCTGCCCGCCGACGCAGGTTCTCGATCAAGGCCTCATCCATCTCGCGTATGCCCTTTGATGCATCCAACATGAAAAGTATGCACTCCACATCCTTCAACGATTCATAAGCGACGCGAAGCATGAATTCCCCAAGACGATTCTTGGCGCCCGTTACGCCCGGAGTGTCGAGGAATACTATCTGGTAGCCCCTTCTTGTGACAACGCCCGCTATGCGGTTGCGTGTGGTCTGGGCCCTTTCCGAAACTATGCTTATCTTTTGTCCGACCATGAGATTCATAAGCGTGGATTTCCCGACATTCGGGGAACCTATTATCGTTATAAATCCCGATTTATAACTGCTGTTTCTCATTGCTTGTTATGAGCCCCCATATCATCCGAAGTGAATGCCATGGGTATGAGTGCACGAAGCTCATAGACCTCATAATTGCCTTCGCAGTCAGCGCAAATAACCGGCATATTGGGATTGCAGAACTCCGCAAGCACCTGACGGCATACGCCGCACGGCGCAACGTAATTAAGGCTGTCGGATATTATAGCTATCGCTTCGAAATCCCTTTCCCCCTCATAAACCGCCTTAAGCATTGCCGTTCTTTCCGCACAGCAGCTTGGAGAAAAAGCTGCGTTTTCGATATTACAGCCGAGATAGTATGCGCCGGACGTCGTTTTAAGGCACGCGCCGACGCGGAATTTTGAATACGGTGAATACGATTTCTCCCTGGCGTCGGTTGCGAGCTTTATCATCTTTTTGATTTCAAATTCGTGAAGCTGTTTCATTATAACCCCTCATTTTTTTCATAATCGTCTTTTGTTTTTCAATCATTACCGCCTCATCCTCCGGTACCATATGATCATATCCGAGGATATGCAGCGTACCGTGTACGGCAAGGAACATTATCTCACGGGCCGTGCTGTGTCCAAACTCCGCCGCCTGACGCGCTGCTGTTTCGACCGAGATCATTATATCCCCTATATGCCCATCCGGCATTGCCACAAGCTCCTCACCCTCAAATGCCGGAAAGCTCAGCACGTCAGTAGGACGATCAACATTTCTGAAATCGCGGTTGTATGAGTGAATCGTATCATCATTTGTCAGCTCAATACATATCTCACCGCAGGCATTCTCGTTCTCAAGCGCGGCAAGCGAGCCGTTTTTTGCCGCTTCCATGTACTCCTCACACGGCTCTATGCCGTTTATGATAAGCTCTATCTCCCTCATCTTACGTTTATCTCCTCTAAATCGGGATACTCCACCCGCTCATGGTTCAGGGCGTCAAATGTGTCGCAGAAGCTCTTTTCTATCCTCTTTATTTCCGCAAACGTCAGCGGAGAATCCCAGAGCATACTGTCACGCTTGTCCCATTTATGGGTTATGACCTCCTTTATCTTATTACTTATCTCCGTCATATCGGTCGTGTTCATGCTTCTGACCGCCGCCTCACAGCAATCCGCAAGCATAAGTATCGCACCCTCCTTTGTATTCGGCTTCACTGATGGATAGCGGAAAAGGCTTTCATCAACTTCATATTCCCCTCCCGCCTGCTTCTTTGCCTTATCATAGAAGTATACCATCACCGAATCCCCATGGTGACGTCCGACTATTCTTATAACGTCCCTCGGAAATTTCGCTTTTTCAAGCATCGCCGCGCCATCCGCCTGATGAGCTATAATACGCTTCGCCGACTCATAGGGATCAAGCTCATCGTGCATATTTGTTCCCTTCTGATTCTCCTTGAAGCAGCTTGGGCAGCGCAGCTTTCCGACATCATGGTAGAACGCGCTCACCCTGACAAGAAGCGCGTTCGCCCCCACCGCCTGTGCCGCCGCGTCGCCGAGCGAAGCCACAAGCATTGAATGGTGGTACGTTCCCGGAGCCTCGTTAATGAGCCGTTTGAGGAGCGGATTATCGTTGTTGAGAAGCTCATTCAAGCGTGCCTCCGACGCAATATCGAATGCCGCCTCGAATATGGGCATTAGCCCTACCGTCAGTATTCCGCAGAGCAGACAACTGCCCATGAGCCATACAAGGTTAAGCACATAGGTATTGAATATCTCTCCCCCTGCCATCATAACGAAAGCATATGACAGCACTCCGGCAATGCCGGCTATTGATGAAGCTATGACCGTGGAGCTTCGCGTTTTCCTCATGCTCAGGGCAAACACCGCCATTACACTCGAAACGGCTATGCCAACTGAAATGGCAAGCGGATCGGTTCCTGCCCAGTACACAGCGTTCGCGTATACTCCGGCAGTAACCGAAAGCGGCAGACAGGCAACCATCGCCGTTTCCTCGCTGACCATTATGGCTATCATAAGCACTGCCAGAAGCGGAGGGGCAAAACCGATATTAACACTCATTGTGACAGGCGTAAGCACCTCAATTATTATCAGCATAGCCGATATAAAGAGCATTTTCCTCATGCTTGAGGCGACTTCCCTGTGTCTCAGCATTAGATAGCATCCGAATGTGACAAAAGCCATGAGCAGAGCCATGACAGCTCCCACTATGCTCACGACATGCTGACCGCTGCCGCTCATAAAGAACACAAGTCCCGTAGAGGAAAGCACGGCTGTCAGCGCGAGTATCGCAATGCTCCATCCGGCGTTAAGCTTTTTCTCATCCTTTATGTGTTTTTTTCTGTGTGCCTTAGGCGGCTTCTTTTTCCTTTTTTCGACGTCGTCATCCGCCGTTTCGGGCAGCACCGCATCGTTTTTTTTCAAGCAATCGTTCTCCAAGTTGTCCTCCTTCTTTCCATTGAAGCAACCTGATTATTCGCTCCTTCTGCTATCGTCCCTGTTAGCCCTCTGCGCCGCCTGCTCATAGGCGTTTACAATGCGCTGAACCATCTCGTGACGCACTACATCCCTGCTCGTAAGCCGTATCATGGCTATGCCCTCAACCTCCGACAGAACATGCGTGGCGTGTATAAGTCCGCTCTTTCTGTCCTGCGGAAGGTCTATCTGAGTTATATCGCCCGTCACAACCACCTTGGAGCCCTCGCCGAACCTTGTGAGGAACATCTTCATCTGCTCGATAGTGCAGTTCTGCGCCTCATCAAGTATTATGTAGGCGTCGTTCAGCGTGCGTCCCCTCATGTATGCGAGCGGCGCGACCTCTATCACTCCGCGCTCCGAAAGTATCTTGAAATTCTCCGAACCCATGAAATCATATAGGGCGTCATATAGCGGTCTGAGGTACGGATCGACCTTGTTCTGCAGATCGCCCGGAAGGAAACCGAGCTTCTCCCCCGCCTCAACAGCGGGTCGTGTCAGTATTATCCTTGATACCTCCTTGTTCTTATAGGCAAGCACCGCCATTGCGACCGCCAGATACGTCTTGCCGGTTCCCGCAGGGCCTATTCCGAATACTACCGTGTTTCTTTTCAAAGCCTGGACATACTTTTTCTGCCCAAGCGTTTTGCACTTTACCTTCTTGCCCTTGGCGGTAAACGCCACGACGTCGTCGGCAAGCTCAAGTATGAGGTCGGCATTGCCGTCCTTTGCCAAGTCTATAGCATATCTTATTCTGCCCCTGTCGATCGTTTCGCCGCGCCTGATAAGCTCAAGCAGCTTCTCTATGACCGCCGACGCGGCGGCTACCGCCTCCTCGTCACCGGTGACATGGATATTATCGGCATCGGTCGTAATATGCGCCTGAGTTTCACTCTCTATTATTTTAAGGTTCTCGTCGAACACGCCGAAAAGCCTTATCAGCTCGTCCATGTTCTCCACCAAAACCGTCTTTTCAGAAAATTCCGATTCCATAAACACTCCTTTTACACTCCGATTCTCTCGATTGTTGTAACGGTCATAACAGCGGTGACGCTGCCATCCTCATTTTCGACGCAGTTCGTCTTAACCGTCTTTACATCAGCATCATCGGGAAGCATGTCGGCAAGCCGCTCCTGCGCCATCAGTCTTGCTCTCTCCGACGTGCCTTCATCGCTGTCCTCAAGCATCTGCTCAGTCAACTCAAACGCCTCATACTCCTTCATAACAACCGGCATTATGCAGGCGTTCAGAGTTCGGCATCCGCGCTCCTCCAACTCATACTTTTCATATGGCATGGAGAGAAACAGCTCTTGCCCAAGCACCACCGTGCTGACGACCCTGCTGCTTTTGCCGTTTCTTGCGGGATATGGTCTTTTTCGCTCAGCCGTCGCCGTCACCTGATACAGCACTTCACCGTATACAACTCCCTTCGCTTCCGTAAAAAAGCCTTCCTTCAGCTCGGATAAATCTCCGGATATTAGCAGATCCCCCTTATGCACCGCCTGCCCTTTTTTAACCGCAGCCCTCCCGCTTGTCACCGAAATATAGCTTATAACGCAATCCTTATCGGCATATACATTCGACGCTCCCTCACCGTCAAGCTCAGGAAAAACTCCGCCCGATTCGGATATCTTGATGTTAAGTATAACTCCGTTCAGCGTCACCTTCGCGTTCACGACACGCGGATCGGCGGCTATCGCGTGGGCTATTTCGCTATTTTTGATACTGCTTCTTGCTATCCCCGCAGTCACACCAAGCTCGTTGAGTGTGCTTTTTATATCCTCCTCAGGTATTGAGACGGTATCTATCTTTATCATCCATACCCTTGTTGAGGCGGCTATAATGCCTGCGGCGAATACCAGCATCAAAACGAGAAACACACGGCTTAAAACAAGCTTCCTTCTGATGCGCGTAAAACCGTACCTTTTAATTATGTGTATCCCGCATCCGCATCCATGCGCCGCGCTTCTCAGTTTCTTTATATCCGGAGCCTTTATATCGACCGTTACCATCCGCTCATGCCTTTCGACGTTTTCAAGAGCAACCCCTTCCGTTATAAGGCGATTGAGCAGTTTTTCGGGATATTCGCCCTCTATGCTTATATTAACATATCCAACAAAATATTTCCATAGTTTCATTCAAATTCCACCCATAATTGCGATGTTTTGCTCTGCTGCCTACTCAAAAGTCACCGACTTTACCTTTCCGTCAAGCTGCAAAAGGTCATCGTCCATGTCGGATGCTATCAATCCCTCGCCCTCTATCCTTATAATGCCGAGCCTTGAAAACAGTCTGACACAACATCCGGTAAGCTTCAATACGCCCGTATGATGCTCCACTCGTGCAAATCTGTCGGCGACCACCGTCACCTTAGGCAAGCGGCAATCCGCATCCATTGGCATGCCTACCGCCGCAAGCCTGTTTCCGCCTTCCTTGCTGCGCCTTCTGACGCTCTCCATCTGCTTTTCAGTCCTCTTTCCTCTATTCATTTACTTCTCCCAAACAGAATAAAAATGATGTTATGATGATTCGTTTAATGATATGCTTGATGTTGCGCAAGTATTTTTCCCATATAAAAAAACACCGCGATTCTCACGGTGTTTAAAAAGCACTATATACTCATCAATCTGCAAAGCTATCTGTCGGGACGTTCATCGAGCCATTTGGGATACCTCAGCATTTCCGCCACATGCTCCCTTCCCTTCTCAATATCGCTTCGCTCTATGACAACAACTCCCATATCGCGTGCGCGCATATATATCGCCCACGCATCGCCCGAAAGGTCTACTGCCGTAGCCAATATGACGTTGGCATTCTTGCCTCCGAATCTTCCGGCAAGATAGCTTATCTCATACAAGTCCCTTGTATCGGGCCTTGCCGACTTGCAGGAAACGAATGATGCTGTCAGTCCATGTGTCATTATGACGTCTATCTCATTTGTCGTATCGCTGAAATTATTATGGAAAACACCATCCCAGTCGAATACCACGCTCATATGCACCGAGTCATAATATCCGCTGTCCATCGCACAGACGTATATGAACATCTCAAGGCACATTCCGACGGTCGTAAGCAGCTCCCTTATGAATACGTTTTTGAAGCGCAGTCTTATATTCTCGCCCTCCATAATAAGCTCGCTGACCGCACCTGCGTCCTCAAGCAGCTTTAACAGCCTTTTGTTTGCGAAAAGCAGTATTGAATTGTTGAGCAGCGTGGAGGGCGCCATGAACAGCCCCGTTGCCGAATCATAATAATGCTTGCAGCCAAATTGAAGATACTCCGAGAACGCGTTCCAATGCGTCAGGTTTCCAGAGTATATATCGAGTATTTTCCTTACGCATTCTTCATTATCCGAATACTGCTGTATTGAGTGTCCGTTGCCTGTGACCAAGCCTCCGCCCATACTTATTATCTTCTGAGCATTCAACTTTTCATGTCCCGCACGCTCTATCTGCTCCGCCATGCCGTATATGTTTATGTATCTTTCCCTGCGCTCATCATAGAAGAACGCTTTGGTCTTTCTCTTGATACAGTACCTATGCGCGGCTATAAGCATTCCCGTCGGCCCGCCCGTCATATCTATCGCACAGTCCGGGAATTCCTCGACAACATCGCCTATTTTGCCGAAAAGCGAACCGAGCGATCTGTTGCCGACGTCAATAAAGCGCACCTCAGCCTGTTGGTTGCACTGAGCCTTGATAAAACGCACCATGCCCTCCCTTGTCACCTTATCGGGCATAAAGCCGCCCGAAAGGAACACCACTCGCTCCGGCTTGAAAACAAGAGCGGCGGAGAGATTGTCAAACGGTTCATTCACATACAGCTCAATAAGAGTTTCCATTTATTTTACTGATATTCCCATCACAAGCTTAATAGTATTCTCAGCACCCTTTATATGCGAGCGTTCATATCCATGGGAGGCATAGACGCCGGCTCCGATAAGGCCGTGACGCAGGTCATATCCCGCGCTGAGTGCGGCGTCGGCATCCGAACCGTAGAACGGATAAACGTCGAGGGCATAGTCGAGCTTCAGGCGTTTTGCCGTTTCAACAAGCTCATTGGTAAGCTCATAATTGTATGGGCCGGCAGAATCCTTTACACAAATGGAAACCTGCTCCTCGCGGCAGGCAAGGCCCATTCCGACACAGCCCATATCAACGCTTATTATATCCTCCGCGTCGGCGGGTATTCCCGATGAGCAGCCATGTCCGACCTCCTCAAACACGGTGATGTATATGTAAACCTTGCGGCTGAGGGTAAGGTTCTCCTCCTTAAGGCGTCTGGCGTAATCGAGCAGTATTGCAACGCTCAGCTTATCGTCGAGGAAACGGCTCTTTATATAGCCGCTCTCGGTAACGCGGAAGCGCGGCTCAAAGCAGACATAATCGCCCGTGGCTATGCCAAGCTTCTCGGTATCGGCTTTGGAGCCGACCATCTCGTCAAGCACAAGCTCCATGGAGTCCCATGTGCGCTCCTGCTTGGAATAATCGCCGTTTACATGGACGCTCGGATCGTTCATCTGGAAGCAGCCCTCATAGACCTTGCCTTCCCTTGTATAGACCCTTGCGTTCTCGCACTCGGCGTTGTTGGGATTCATGCCGCCTATCCTCGTCAGACGCAGTCTGCCGTTGCCCTTGACCTCGGCTACCATGCCGCCAAGTGTATCAAGATGCGCCGAGAATACCACAGGTCTTCCCTCGCCGCCAAGACAGCAAAGCACGCAGCCCTTCCGTGTGAATTCAGGCTCATAGCCCAGTTCTTTAAGTCTGTTTACCGTATATTCGGCAGCGGACTTGGTAAATCCCGTGGGGCTGTCAATGGAGATTATGTTCTTGAGTTCTTCAATCATCTTATTCATGTTCGGTTTTCCTTTCTCTATTTGCGATTGACGGATTCCGTCTTTATATCATTTTCCGTAAAGCAGGTTCTGCGCATCATTCAAGAGCTTATACGCTCCGTTTTTGCTTATCAGCTCATCATGCGTTCCGCGCTCAAGTATGCCGGTTTCATCAATGACAACTATCTCATCGGCGTTTCTGACCGTTGAAAGCCTGTGTGCGATTATGAGCGTCGTCCTGCCCTTGCTCAGTCTTTCCAGCGCTCCCGTTATTCTCGCTTCCGTCGCGGAATCAAGTGCGCTTGTAGCCTCATCCAGTATCAATATCGGCGGGTTCTTGAGGAATATCCTTGCAATGGAAACCCTCTGCTTCTGACCTCCGGACAGGGTTATGCCCCTTTCACCGACTATGGTATCATAGCCGTCGGGCATCTTCATAATATCATCGTGTATCTCCGCTGCCTTTGCCGCCGCTACTATCTCATCGTCGGTCGCGTTCAGCCTTCCGTAGCGTATGTTCTCCTTTATCGAGGCCGCGAACAGGAATACATCCTGCTGTACGATGCCGATATTGCCTCGCAATGAACGGAGGGTAACGTCCCTGACATCGTGACCGTCCACCGTTATCGAGCCTTCCGTAACCTCATAGAATCTCGGTATTAAATGGCAGAGCGTCGTCTTGCCTCCTCCTGACGGCCCCACAAGCGCGATTGTCTTTCCATGCGGCACATTCAAATCAATGCTCTCAAGCACCTTTCTTCCATCATCATACGCAAATGTCACATTGCTGAATCGGATATCTCCTTTTATGTTCTCAAGCGTGACGGCGTCAGGAGAATCAACTATTGACGGCTCCGTATCCATTATCTCAACAAAGCGTCTGAAGCCTGCCATTCCCGCCGTATACTGCTCCGTAAACATCGCAAGCTTTCTGATAGGCGTTGTGAACGATGTGATATAAAGCAGGAATACGAACAGATCGTTGCCCGTCATCTCGCCCTTTTGCAGTATTATAAGAACTCCCGCAAAGCCAAGCACAAGCACCTTGAGTATTGTCGTGAAGAATTCCATTCCGCACATAAACTGTCCCATAGCCTTATAGTTTTTGCTCTTGGCGTTTATGTAGTTTCTGTTGCCGTTATCGAATTTCTCTATCTCATGCTCCTCATTGGTGAACGCCTTAGCAACACGCGCTCCAGAAATGGCGGATTCTATATCGGCATTTATCGCGGCAACGCTCTCCTTGACCTTCCTTGACGTGGTATTAAGCCTTTTTCTCAAATACATTACAAACGCGACCATAAGCGGAACCGTCGCCATGAGCATGAGCGAAAGCTTGAGGTTTATGCTTGCCATAGCTATGAACGCGCCTATGAAAGTAAGGATCGATATGAACAAGTCCTCCGGGCCGTGATGCGCAAGCTCAACGACGTCAAACAGGTCGGTCGTACATCTTGCCATGAGCTTTCCCGTTCTTGACTTGTCATAGAACGAGAAACCCAGCTTTTGCAGATGCGAAAAGACGTCATGCCTCATATCCGCCTCTATATAGACGCCGAGAACATGTCCGAGATATGTGACTATAAAATTGCATATGGCGCGTACTATGTGCATTAAGACCGCTGCCGCTATCAATATCAGGAAGGGCTTCAGATTCTCCACTCCGGGGAAGATGTATTCATTGAGCGCGTTCCTTGCCATAAGCGGATACACAACGTCCACAGCGGAAATTATCAGCGCACAGAACATATCCAGCATAAAGAGCGGAATATGGTTTCTGTAATATCCTGCAAAGCGCACGATTACGCTCTGCTTCCTCTTTTTATTCATTGCCGCCCTCCTTATCTTCGTCTTCCAACGCTTCGGCAGCGTCAATATCCGACGGCATTTTCTTCACAAGAGTCAGTATCAAAAAAGCCGCGAACACAAGACCTATTGGAACCAAATAATTAATGCTGCAAAAGAGGGAAACGGGAATCATAATAAATCCCGCTATAGCAAACGCCAAACCAACAAAAGCCAAAATTCTTCTCTTCAAATTCCATCACCCCGCAATCCTTTATTTGCTATATAATAACACAAGTCAAACAATTTCTCAATACGAATCTGAGAGAGTTTTGCACAAAACAGCGCAATATGAAAAGAGCCGCCCCGCAGAAGCGGAACGGCTCAAGCCGGATTCAATTATTCATAGAGGGGGTGCTTATTTGTAAGCTCGATAACGGTTGCCTTTACTTCGGGAATGGCTTCCTCGCCCTTCAGAGCGATCTTGGCGATGAGGGAACCGATAACCTTCATTTCATCCTCTTTGAAGCCGCGGCTGGTGATAGCAGGTGTACCGATGCGCAGACCGCTTGTTACGAAGGGACTCAATGTCTCCTTGGGGATGGTATTCTTGTTGACGGTTATGTTTGCGGCATCGAGCCAATGCTCAACATCCTTACCGGTGCGTCCGACAGGAGTCAGATCGACGAGCATCAGGTGATTATCCGTACCGCCGGAAACGATCCTCAGACCGGAATCGGCAAGGGACTGAGCCAGAACGGAAGCGTTCTTGACGACCTGCTGCTGATAAACCTTGAACTCAGGCTTTAAAGCCTCGCCGAAGCAAGCAGCCTTGGCGGCGATTATGTGCATGAGGGGGCCGCCCTGTGTGCCGGGGAAAATACCCTTATCAATGGCCTTGGCATACTGCTCCTTGCAGAGTATCATACCGCCGCGCGGGCCGCGAAGGGTCTTATGGGTTGTGGATGTTACAACATCGGCATAGGGAACGGGATTCATATGCAGACCTGCCGCAACAAGACCCGCGATATGAGCCATATCTACCATGAACAGGGCATCGACCTTATGGGCTATCTCCGCGATGCGGGCGAAGTCGATAGCGCGGGGATACGCGCTTGCGCCGGCAACGATCATCTTGGGCTTATTCTCAACGGCAAGCTTCTCAAGCTCATCATAGTCGATGCGCTCGTCAACCTCGGAAACGCCGTAGGGAACGAAGTGGAAATACTTACCGCTCATGTTAACGGGGCTGCCGTGTGTCAGATGTCCGCCATGGGAGAGGTTCATGCCCATTATCGTATCGCCGGGATTGAGCAGAGCAAAGTAAACGGAGAGGTTTGCCTGTGCGCCGGAGTGGGGCTGTACGTTGGCATGATCGGCACCGAAAAGCTCCTTGGCGCGGTTCCTTGCCAGATCCTCAACCATATCAACCTTTTCGCATCCGCCGTAATAACGCTTTCCGGGATAACCCTCGGCATATTTATTGGTCAGATGGCTGCCCATGCATGCCATAACGGTCTCACTTACAAAGTTCTCGGAAGCAATAAGCTCAAGATGGTCGCGCTGACGAGCAAGCTCCTGCTCCATATAATCGCAGAGTTCGGGATCAGCCTTTCTAATAAGGTCAAACTGTATCATTATATACCTCCATACATTTAATGTATAAATAAGTGCTTATATTATAGCGCAACGGATATTCAAATTCAACATCTAACGATAATATAAAAAATATATTGAGGCTGCTCCGTATAGAACGGAACAGCCCCGATATAAGTTTTAAAAATCAGTAATTACTCATTTTCCTCAATGGGGAAAACATCTATGGAACCCATGACATAGCGTGAAACGAACAGAGCATCGGACATGTCAATGCTGCCGTCGCCGTTTACATCGCACCATTCAAGATTCTCCTCCTCGATCTCATCAACGCCCATGACATAGCGCATCAAGAGCAGTACGTCAGTGGAATCGACAACACCGTCGCCGTTGGCGTCGCCCCAATGGGTAACGAACTCAGGCTCCTCAACGAAAAAGTCAACTGTAAAGATGTGGAATTTGTTATATTCCTCATTAAGGCCACTAAATAAGGTATCCGCATACTCTTCTGAACCGTTGATGAGAATGGTTAATTCATCGACAAATGCATAACCATCGTCGGGAACGAGCTCAAAATACTGATAGTAGGCAACATTTGCATT
>CADAGD010000022.1 GCA_902787375.1 uncultured Eubacteriales bacterium | reverse complement strand
ATTAGAACTGTGGATGTTGGGTTCTTTTGCTTCAAATCGTCGCAAATCAGGCATGAGAGCAGTCAAGTAATCTGCCTCCCCTGAGTCAGGGGAGGTGGCTTGGAGGGCTTTAGCACGACAAGACGGAGGGGTTGCTTCCCTTATCTCACTTGAGTTTTTGAAGTTGATTTCAACCCCTCAGTCATCCTCGCTTTGCTCGGCTGACAGCTCCCCTTAGCAATGGGAGCCAAGGCTTGCGTTCTTCCCTTGATTGCTTTCATTTGCGCACTTGAGTTTTTTCAGGCTGATTTGCGACCCTTCAGTCGTTCTCGCTGCGCTCGCCCGACAGCTCCCCTTACGCAGGGGAGCCAAGTAAACCTGTAATCTTTATCAAAGGCGTATTCAGCAAAAAAACTTCCCGTTTGGTGCAAACCAACCAACAGCGCGGTCAAGCAATCTGCCTCCCCTGAGTCAGGGGAGGTGGCGCGGCGTGGTAAAGCCGCCGCGACGGAGGGGTTGCTTTCCTTATCTCGCTTGAGTTTTTAAGCTGCTTTCAACCCCTCAGTCATCCTCGCTTCGCTCGGCTGACAGCTCCCCTTAGCAATGGGAGCCGAACAAGCCTGTAATCTTTACTCAATGTTTGGTGCAAATCAGCTCATAGAGCGTACAAGCGAACTGCCTCCCCTGAGTCAGGGGAGGTGGCGCGGCGCGGTAAAGCCGCCGCGACGGAGGGGTTGCTTCCCTTATCTCGCTTGAGTTTTTGAAGTTGCTTTCAACCCCTCAGTCATCCTCGCTTTGCTCGGCTGACAGCTCCCCTTGACAATGGGAGCCAATGTGCTTTGTCATTCTTGGTGCAAAAAGCGGCGGCTCCCCATGCGCAGGGGAGCCGCGAAAAAAGTCATTTTTTGTGTTTAATAGGCAACGATATTGGGCAGCATGTCAAGAACCATTCTGAGCATTATGAGCGCGTCGGTGAAGTTGACAACGCCATCGCCGTTCATATCGCAGTTGGCAAGCATATCATCGGTAATATCATCAAGCCCCATGACGGCACGCATTAACAGGAGAACATCGTCGCTTGTCAGCTCGCCGTCACCGTCGGCGTCACCGGGGATCGGCTCGGCTTCGGTGAATTTGGCTATGAGAACCGTTTCGTCTGTGAATAAGAAGTACCATTCATAGGCATTGGAATCGTCACCAAAGTCACATTCCTCCGCACTTGCTATCAACTCTCCGGCTTCATTGAACCAACCAATGAATTCCGCACCGCTATTGGGAACAGCCTTAACACTAACAAAGTCATAATCATCTTCAGCATGACCATAACCTATTGTTCCATTGCCCTCTGATTTTACACAATCAAGTGGCAAATAGGGATTGTGACTTAAATCAAGCTCGGTCAGGTTGTTGTTGTAGCAACTAAACACAAGAAGTGTAGTATTGTTGCTCACATCAAGCTCAGTCAGGTTGTTGTTGTCGCAATCCAACACCCAAAGCGCGGTACAGCTGCTCACGTCAAGCTCAGTCAGGTTGTTGTTGTAGCACCACAACTTCTCAAGCGCGGTATCGCTGCTCACGTCAAGCTCGGTCAGGTTGTTGTATTCGCACCACAACACCTCAAGCGCGGTATTGCTGCTCACGTCAAGCTCGGTCAGGTTGTTGTCGTAGCACCACAACTCCTCAAGCGCGGTACAGCCGCTCACGTCAAGCGTGGTCAGGTGGTTGCCGCCGCAAGACAAATAATCAAGCGCAGTATTGCTGCTCACGTCAAGCGTGGTCAGGTGGTTGCCGCCACAATCCAACCTTTCAAGCGCGGTATTGTTGCTCACGTCAAGCTCGGTCAGGTTGTTGACGTAGCACCACAACTCCTCAAGCGCGGTATTGTTGCTCACGTCAAGCTCGGTCAGGTTGTTGCCGCCGCAAGACAAATAATAAAGCGCAGTATTGTTGCTCACGTCAAGCGAGGTCAGGTTGTTGAAGCAGCAATCCAATGATGTAAGCGCGGTGCAGCCGCTCACGTCAAGAACTCCACAAAGGTTCTTGCTCCATACATATATATCTTCTATTCTGAGTTCGCCATCCGATTCAATCCATTGAAATCCCCCATCTGTTTCCCAAGTTGTAGGATCGTTGGGATCATAATTATCGCTGCACTTCTCTCCGTTTTTAACGCCCTCATCGTCGGTCTGTTCAAGGAACGCGACGAGCTTCTGGTAGTCATGGTCGTTATAGCCTTCGGGGGTAGGATACCTTATAGTCGATTCGTTGAGCGCGAAGACGGGCAGAGCCGAAGCGCGAAGACGGGCAGAGCCGAAGCGACATTGAGGACTGCGAATACTGCCGCGATTACGGCTGCCAAGATACGTTTTTTCATGGTTTTTGTTCCTCCTTTGTTTATTACTGTGAAGTCGGCGGAAGCGCGGTATGCGGTGTTTTCCGCCGTTGGGATAATTATACCCTCCTCACCGATATATTGTCAAGCTTTTTTTGGCGAATATTATATAAAAAGCCGCTTTCCCTCGACTAACGGAGAAAACGGTTTTTTACAATGGTTTTACATATTCAGCAAAAACACTCCGAGGTTGAGGTATGCCGCGAACAGCAGCCATACAAGGTAGGGAAACTGGAGATTTCCCGCGGGAGCGTCCACCTTTTTGAATTTGGCTATCATGGTTATGACAAGACCAATCAATATCAGTATCCAGACGAACGCGACGAGCCTAAGCTCCAGCGCGAAGAATATGGGCGTCCAGAGCGCGTTTACAATGAGCTGCGCGGCATATATCTTGAGCGCGTCAGGCGTATCCATTGTGTTGGCAAGATACACCCTCGCCGCCGATATTCCCATGAGCGTATACAGGATCGTCCATACGACCGGGAACAGCCATCCGGGAGGCGAGAGCGGCGGCTGCTTCAGCTCGGCAAATTCCTTCATGCCATCCATGCTTACAAATCCCGACACGGCTCCCACCGCGAGCGCAATTAGTATGCTTATCACATACACCCATATCGGTTTTATGTTTTTTCCGTTCATTTTTCATTTCCTCCAAAATGTTGTGCAATAATATTATATATGCTTGTTTTTTCGGAAAATATGCTTGCAATTTTGATTGGATTGTGATAAAATAACTGTGTTTGATTTTTAAACTGATTTTACAGTCAAATCGGTTTATCTCGGCAAGGAGGTGTAATTATGAGTAAGTATTGTGAGGTTTGCGGTAAGGGTACCATGAGCGGCAACCTGGTCAGCCATTCCAACAGAAAGACAAGAACCAGCTGGGCTCCCAATATTCAGCGCGTTAATGTCATCGTCAACGGTACTCACAAGAAGATGAACGTCTGCACACGTTGTCTTCGTACCGGCAGGGTACAGCGCAGCGTTTAATAGCGTAAGGTATCTTTATGAGAAGTGAATTAACAATGGATAAAATCGTAGCTCTGTGTAAAAACCGGGGCTACATTTTCGCTGGTTCGGAAATCTACGGAGGTCTTGCAAACTGCTGGGATTACGGCCCTCTCGGCGTTCTTTTCCTTAACAATGTAAAGAACGCATGGTGGCGCAAATTCGTTCAGGAAAGCCCCTACAATGTGGGCATGGACTGTGCGATACTCATGAATCCCGAAGTTTGGGTGGCTTCAGGTCATGTTGTAAACTTCAACGATCCTCTTATGGACTGCAAGGCTTGCAAGGCAAGGTTCCGCGCCGATAAGCTCATTGAGGATTATGCCGCCGAAAACGGTCTTGACGACGTTCACCCCGACGGCTGGACACATGAGCAGATGCAGGCTTACATTGCCGAGAAGGGCATCAAATGTCCCGAATGCGGAAAGTCCGATTTTACGGGCATCCGCAAGTTCAACATGATGTTCAAGACATTCCAGGGCGTGAACGAGGATACCGCCAGCGAGATTTACCTGCGTCCCGAAACGGCTCAGGGAATATTCACCAATTTCCTCAACGTCCAGCGTTCCATGCGCAAGAAGATACCCTTCGGTATCGCTCAGATAGGCAAGAGCTTCCGCAACGAGATAACTCCCGGCAACTTCATTTTCCGCACCCGCGAGTTTGAGCAAATGGAGCTTGAATTCTTCTGTGAGCCGGGAACCGAGCTTGAATGGTATGAATATTGGAGAAAGTATTGCTACGACTTCCTCCTCTCCCTTGGTATGAATCCCGAAAACCTGCGCCTGCGCGAGCATTCCAAGGATGAGCTTTGCCACTACTCCAACGGAACGACCGATATTGAATATCTGTTCCCGTTCGGCTGGGGCGAGCTTTGGGGCGTCGCAAGCCGTACCGATTACGATTTGAACGCTCATGCCGCGCACAGCGGAAAGTCCATGGAATACCTCGATCCCTTCACAAACAGGAAGTATGTTCCCTACTGCATAGAGCCCTCCGTCGGCGCAAACCGCATGGCTCTGACATTCCTCTGCGACGCTTACGAGGAGGAACAGCTTGAGGGCGGCGATATCCGCAACGTGCTGCATCTGCATCCCGCGCTCGCTCCCTATAAGGCTGCCATACTCCCCCTCCAGAAGAAGCTCGGCGACAAGGCGAAAGAGGTCTATGCCATGCTTTCCAAGTCGTTCATGGTCGATTACGACGAAACGGGCGCGATCGGAAAGCGTTATCGCAGACAGGATGAGATAGGCACTCCCCTGTGCATCACCATCGACTTTGAGACCATCGAGGGCGGCGAAGGCATCGAACCCGATACAGTCACAGTCCGTGACCGCGATACGATGGGTCAGGTACGTCTGCATATTTCCGAGCTGGAGAATTACATCAGGGAAAAGTGTGAGTTCTGACGCGGAAACATACAGTATTTGAATAAAAGCAGTTAAAGGACAGGATAAACCGTTGCGTTTCATCCTGTCCTTTTCTGTTATCCAATCGGACAACGCTCGGATGGCATCACGACAAAGTGCAGTTTTTGAACAACAAGTTTTCAATCGTCATTATTTAAAAAAATGCTTGTTTTTTTACGCAAAAATTGGTATACTAAATAGGATTACATATTCTTGAATACGAAAGCACGACTTTCGGAAGGAGTTCAAATGAAAAATACAAAACACATAAACGATATGTGCTGTGTCACAAAGGGCGCGGTACATGATCCTGCTCCCATACCCGAAGAGGGTTCATGGGTCAAGGTTAAGCAGATAGACCAGATAAGCGGCTTTTCTCACGGCGTCGGCTGCTGTGCGCCCCAGCAGGGAGCATGTAAGCTCACCCTGAACATCAAAAACGGCATAATCGAGGAGGCTCTCGTTGAAACAATCGGATGCAGCGGCATGACGCATTCCGCCGCCATGGCTTCCGAGATCCTTCCCGGAAAGACGCTCCTTGAAGCGATGAATACCGACCTCGTTTGCGACGCCATAAACGTCGCCATGCGCGAGATATTCCTCCAGTTCGCATACGGAAGAACCCAGAGCGCGTTCTCCGAGGACGGTCTTGACATCGGCGCGGGACTTGAAGACCTTGGAAAGGGGCTGCGCAGCCAGGTCGGCACCATGTACGGAACCAAGTCAAAGGGTTCAAGATACATGGAGATGACCGAGGGCTATATCAACAGGCTTGCTCTTGATGAGAACAACGAGATAATAGGCTATGAATATGTCAGCTTGGGTAAGATGATGGACGCTATCAAAGCAGGCAAATCCCCCAATGAAGCATATAAAGAGAACATCAGTACCTACGGCAGATTCAAAGAAGCCGTCCGTTACATCGACCCGCGCAAGGAATGAGGTGCAGTATGATCAATTTTGAAGGTTATGAGAGAAGAGAAGCCAAGCTCAAGGTCGAGCTTGAAAAATACGGTTTTGAAAGCCTTGAGGACGCAAAGCGCATCACCGAGGAAAAAGGACTTGATGTTGCGAAAACGGTTTCCGAAACACAGCCAATAGCGTTCGAGAACGCGAAATGGGCATACACTCTCGGCGCAGCCATAGCCATAAAGCAGGGCGCAAAGACCGCCTCCGAAGCCGCCGCGCTTATCGGTCTGGGGCTTCAGGCCTTCTGCGTTCCCGGCTCGGTTGCTGAAACACGAAAGGTCGGCATAGGTCACGGCAATCTTGCGGCAATGCTGCTCTCCGAGGATACAAACTGCTTCGCCTTCCTTGCGGGACATGAATCCTTTGCCGCCGCCGAAGGCGCGATAAAGATAGCCCAACGTGCCAACAAGGCGAGAAAGTCGCCCCTTCGCGTCATACTCAACGGTCTTGGTAAGGACGCCGCCTACATTATTTCCCGCATAAACGGCTTCACATATGTTGAAACCGACTACAATCAGTATACGGATGAGCTGAAAATAGTTTACGAAAAGGCATTCTCAAAAGGCGATAACGCATCCGTTCGCTGCTACGGCGCAGACGATGTTAACGAGGGCGTCGCCATAATGCGTTATGAGGGCGTTGATGCTTCCATTACCGGAAACTCCACTAACCCCACCAGGTTCCAGCATCCCGTCGCAGGCACATATAAAAAATGGTGCATTGAGAACGGCAAGAAATACTTCTCCGTCGCATCCGGCGGAGGCACCGGACGCACGCTTCATCCCGACAATGTCGCGGCAGGCCCCGCCTCTTACGGCATGACCGACACAATGGGTCGTATGCACGGCGACGTTCAGTTTGCCGGCTCCTCCTCCGTCCCCGCCCACGTTGATATGATGGGCTTCATCGGCATGGGCAACAACCCCATGGTCGGCGCAACCGTCGCCGTCGCCGTTGCCGTTGCTGACGCTATGAAATAATCTGCCGCGGCGATTTCGGTATATCGAATAATTAAAAGACTGCTCCGCCATTTGGGTCGGGGCAGTCTTTCCAATACGGTAGAATCAATCAATAAAGCCGGCTATGCTCTCAAGGCGTTCTGCGGTTTCGGCATCGAGCATTCCATTGTGATTAAAGGCATCTATGCCGGGACACTCCTTTACAAGCTCTTTGAAATCGTCGTTATCCGCAGCCAGTATTTTGGAAGCTATCAAGAGTGTTGAGTCGAGTGCTGTGGCATCCTTATTATCCTTGTGAGCGGATTCAAAGCGGCCGATACACGCTTTGCACAATGATTCGCGTTCGCTTTTCGAGAGCCTGAACAGAATTTCATCCTGCGCAATAGTATACTCCAGATACCTTGTTCTGAGAATCGAATACGAATCCGACGGGATTATATTGCCAAGATTGCCTTGAGTATATATCTCCACCAGCTTTTGCGGAGAATCTTCGCGCTTCAGCAATTCCGCCAGACCGTTGAACTGCTCACAGGTGTCCAAAAATCCCGAATACATGGATTCGTTCGACGCGATTATTTTTTCCGCAAAAAGAGGGTAGGAAAGACAGGTTTCGATAAGTCCATCGGTGGACATATCCTTTAAAACATCATCGGGGATTTGATAGAATGCAACGGCATCCTCCCAATCCATCGGTTCCGAGCCCGTATACTCAGGAAAAACATAGGCGTCGGATTTGTCTTTGTTACGAGTTTGCGATGTGCCGTTTTCAGCCGAACAAGCCGTGAGCGACAAAGCGGCTATAAGCGCAATGGTTACGATAATGATTAGGTTTTTTCGATTCACAGATTAATCAATCCTTTCTCAGATGATGTGTTTTTGACTACATGGAAAATCCTCTTTACGGCAGTTCGCTTTTCATCGCATTATTTCCAAAACCGTATCAAACGAGCTGCCATGACCTATTATAGCATAATCTTCCTATGCAATTCAAGTAACGCGGCGATATTTTACAACTTTTTTTAATTCGCATTTAAAATTGTTTTTATAAAACAGCAAGCCGTGGATTTTAATACTCCCGGCTTGCTTTAATCTCATCCAAACCCTATTCTATGCCTACAACGACATCATCCAGCAATGCCATAACAACGAGCTGTCCTCTGCCGCTTCGGGACTCTATCTTAACCTCCTCGGTGTTTACGACCGTTTGGGTTCCGTGGAACTGAGTAACGGTTATATCCCTCGGCTCGGTGACATGCGTCACGGCGACTATTTCTGTACCGTTTGAACCGTTCTTTTTAAATCCGAAGCAGATACAGCCCTTGCCGTTCCTGCCCTGAATATCATGGTCAAATATGAAGCTGCGCTTCATATACCCGCGTTCGGTAACGGTCAACAGCTCGCCTTCCTCGGTGACGGTATGCCCGTAGACGACGGCGTCTCCATCCTCAAGCTTTATTCCGTGGACGCCTCCCGTCTGTCTGCCCGTCACGGGAACTGAGGCTATATCAAACCTTATGCCCATACCGCGCTTTGTTACCATCATAATGCTGAGATCGCTCTCATCCAATACATACTCGAAGCCTATTAAGGTATCGTTCTTCAGATTTATGGCGGCGACGCGCTTGGTTCGGGTTATGAATTCCTCTGCCGCCGTGGACTTGACCATGCCGTTTGCGGTATAGAATATGTATCTTCCTTCCTTCTCTCCGTCGATAAATGAGGCTATAATTCTCTCTCCGTTCTCAACGGGTATGAGTGCAGAAAGGTTGGTCGGCTTTGCCGTAAGCTTGGTTTCGGGTATATCCGCCACCGGAAGCGAAAGCATGAAGCCCTTATCCGTTATCATACGCAGCGTCGCGCTCGTAACGGTTTTATAGCCTGCGACCGCTCCCTCCGCCTTTACAGCCTC
This sequence comes from uncultured Eubacteriales bacterium, assembly GCA_902787375.1. Lineage (GTDB taxonomy): Bacteria > Bacillota > Clostridia > Christensenellales > CAG-138 > UBA3857. The sequence continues at coordinate 36,542 of CADAGD010000022.1, read as the reverse complement.
ATCGGTCAGGAGCTTTAACGGTATCCTTCTGAGCCTGTTATCGGGCAGAACCATTACGGCGGCGGGCTCGTCTATCGTGACCTCATCCTCATCGGCCGTATCGGCGTCATCCTCCGATATAAGCTGGGTTCTTCTTGCGTCCGCATATTTTTCGGCTATCTCGGAAAGCTCGTCTATAATCAGCTTATCAAGCTTTTTCTTCGACGCGAGCAGAGCCTTGAGCCTTGCTATCTCCTTCAAAAGCTCCTGATGCTCACGCTCTATGGCTATCTGCTCAAGATTCGTCAGCCTTTGCAGCCTTAAATCGAGTATCGCCTCCGCCTGTATAGCCGTAAGGTCAAATGCATCCATCAAAGCCTGCTTTGCTATCTTGGGAGATTTGGATGCCCTTATGAGCCTTATGACCTCATCTATATTGAGCAGGGCTATGAGCAGTCCGTCAAGCACATGCGCCCTATGCTCCGCCGCCTCAAGCTCATGCCTTGTGCGCCTTGTGACGACATCCTCCTGATAGCGTATGTAATAATCAATAAGCTCAAGCAGCGAGAGCTGGCGCGGCTTGCCATCGGCTATGGCGACCATTATCACGCCGAACGTCTTCTGCAGGTCGGAGTATTTGAAAAGCTGTTTGAGTATTTTCTGCTCATCGGCATCCTTTTTAAGCTCTATTACAGCCCTTATCCCCTGCCTGTCCGACTCGTCCCTTATGTCGGTGACATTTGAAAACGCGGCCTTCTTATCCTGAACAAGCTTTAAGATTCCCTCAAGCGCGCGCGCCTTGTTGACCTGATACGGGAACTCCGTTACGACTATGAGCTTCTTGCCGTTTTTGAGGGTTTCGATATGTGTCCTTGCCCTGTTCAAGAGCTTGCCGCGGCCTGTTGCATAGGCGTTTCTTATCTCGCTCGATTTTATTATATAGCCTCCCGTCGGAAAATCCGGGCAGGGCATTATCTTCATTATATCATCAAGCGAAATATCGGGATTCTTTATCCTCGCTATGACGGCGTCGATAGCTTCCTTCGGGTTATGCGTCGGTATGGATGTTGTAAGTCCGACGGCTATTCCGTTTGCTCCGTTTATGAGCAGATTCGGAAAGCGTCCCGGAAGCATCTCCGGCTCCTTCAGCGTATCCGAAAAGTTAAGGCAGAACCTGACGGTATCCTTGTCAATGTCCCTTACCATATCCATGGCGGCGGGAGCCATCCTGACCTCTGTATAACGCATCGCGGCGGCCGAGTCGCCGTCAATGGAACCGAAGTTTCCGTGTCCGTCTACAAGCGGCAGCCTCATATTGAAGTCCTGAGCCATTCTCACCATTGCGTCATATACCGATGAATCGCCGTGAGGATGGAATTTACCGAGACAGTCTCCGACTATACGCGCGGATTTTCTGTGCGGCTTGTCCGGAGTATTGCCAAGCTCAAGCATCGTATAGATTATTCTGCGCTGAACAGGCTTCAAGCCGTCCTCCACCCTCGGAAGGGCTCTCTCAAGTATTACATGCTCGGCATACGGTATCATGGAATTGTGCATGACGTCATCCATGCTGACGACGTTAAACTCCTCGGTTTTGCCGTCAAAGCCCATCTGCTCGTTCTCTCTGCCCTTCTTAGCCATCAATAACCTCTGATAGTTTCAATCATTTTCTTTCTGTCAGCCGCCTTAAACACGGCATTTCCCGCTACAAGCACATTCGCACCCGCGTCACGGCAGAGCTTCGCCGTATTCTCATTGACTCCGCCATCGACCTCTATATCAATATCAAGCCCGCGTTTTTCCGCCGTTTTGCGAATCGCCTCTATTTTTCCCAATGCGGAATCTATAAATTTCTGCCCGCCGAAGCCCGGATTTACGCTCATCACAAGCACCATGTCAACGCTGTCCAACAGGTACTCGACCGCGCTGTGATGCGTCGCCGGATTGAGGGCTATTCCCGCCTTTACGCCGTATGAGCGTATGAGCTGCAATGTCCTGTGAACATGCCTGTCCGCCTCGGCATGGACGGTTATTATATCTGCGCCCGCTTCCGCGAAATCCTTTACCCACTTTGAAGGCTCCTCGACCATCAGGTGCGCATCGAATACCAGATCGGAATGCGGCCTTAACGCCTTGCACATGGGTGCGCCGAATGTTATATTGGGTACGAAATTGCCGTCCATGACGTCAAGATGGACGTAATCCGCGCCATAGCTTTTAAGTGCCTCGACCTCCTGTCCCAGCCTTGTGAAATCCGCCGAAAGTATGGACGGTGCAACATAGATTCTGTCAGTCATACCTGTGCCTCCTTGCTGAAATTGCCTCATTGGCTATCTTCAAATATCTGTTATATCTTTTCTCATCAATGCTGCCGTTTGCGACCGCTCTTTTTACCCCGCAGTCCGGCTCCGACATATGCATACAGCCTTTAAATCTGCACGCTCCGCTGTATTCCGAAAAATCGGGATACATGCCCGGTATTTCCTCCGGCTCAACCGGAACCGACTCAAGCATACTGAAGCCCGGCGTATCCGCTATAAGCCCTCCCGAATGCATGGGCAGAAGCTCCGCGTGCCTCGTGGTATGCCGTCCGCGCTCCGTCTTGGCGGAAAGCTCACCCGTCTTCAAATTCAAGCCAAGCAGCGAGTTCAGCAGCGATGATTTCCCGACCGCCGACTGTCCCGCGAGGCATATGGTGTTCCCGGCAAGCATCTTTCTGAGTTCTTCCATGCCGTATCCCGTTTCCGCCGATACCGCGACAATTCTGTCAAGCGCGTTCCTATACTGTCCGATTATGTTGTCACAGGCGGGATTTTCTCCATCATCGCACTTGTTTATTACAAGCACCGGTTCTATCTCCTGTTTCTGACAGTATAGGAGCAGCTTGTCGGCAAGCTCCAGATCGGGCAGCGGCTCCGACGCCGAAACGACTATCAGCAGCATATCAACATTCGCAACGGCAGGTCTTAGCAGCTCATTGCGTCTTGGGAGTATGCTTTTGATGAAGCCATCGCCCTTGTAATCGACCGTAAATTCCGCATCGTCGCCCGGAAGCGGCGTCTGTCCGTTCTTTCGGAACAATCCTCTTGCCTTGCAAACATAATGCTTTCCGTCGTCGCAAAGCAATGTATAGAATCCGCCGACGCCCTTTATTATCTTTCCTCTTTTAATAAGCTCCAAGCAATGCCTCCGCTATTCAAAATTTCTCACAAAGCTTGTATATATGCTTCCGTTTACATATATCACGCATGTGTAACTGCCCTTTTCCCAGAAATGTCCCGTAAACGGTATCGAGAACGTACCTGCCGGATACTCTTTTTGGAACAGTACCACCTCTCCTATAGGAGCGACCATTGTAACCATAACATTGTTCTTCTCGCCTGTCAGCGTAACATTCTCCGAGAACTCAGCCTTATAAATTCCCCGATCATGCCGATAAATATATATCTGAGTGGATATGGCGTCATAGATTATCTCCATGCCCTCCGCCGGATTCTGCGAAATCACATCATAGTCCTTATAGTCGGCTTCCACTCCTTCCAACGTGTCAACAACTATGTAGTAGTTTTCTATGCCCGCCTCATCAAGCACTTCTATGGCTTTATTCACATTCATACCCGTAAGCTTGGGCATCTGGGTGGTTTCCGTTGACGCTCCGCCGCACACGGTTATCCTCACCTCATCGCCTATCATTACGGTTTCATGCGGATTGACCGATTGATTAATAACCGTTCCAATCGGCTGAATGCCAACAACGTATTCTATCTGCGGATCAAGCTCCAGCTCGGCACTCTCAAGCGCTTTTTTCGCCTCATCAACCGTCATTCCATAAAGATCGGGGACATTCCTCGTCTGATTGCCCGCGCTTACCGTGACATAGACCGTCATTCCCTGATACGCCTTGCTCATAGCGTCAGGCTCCTGACTGCAAATCTCACCGCTGCTGAAATCAACCGACGGCTCAGTTCCCTTGACCTCTATCTCCAAGCCCCTGTTCTGCGCATAGCTTTCCGCGTCCTCAACCGTATATCCTATGAAGCTCGGAACCTTTATCGTCCTGTCATTCAGGGTTGACATGGAGATTACGAACATCACGACAAACACCGCAATAACCCCGATTACGGCACAGATTATGGCAATATGCGTAAGCTGTGCCTTTGGCTTGAACCCGGTTTCACCCGGCTCGCTCTCATCAAATGTCCCGGTGTTCTTTTTTACCCTCGCAAATCTCGAATGCGGCGAACGCATTGCCCTTCGCAAGTCCTTCCTCATATCATCTGCCGAGGAGTACCTTACATCGAGTTCCTTTGAGGTAGCTCTCTCGATTACGTCGCTCAAAGCTACGGGTATGCGGCTGTTGACATCATGGATGGGCGGCATCTCATCATTTATATGCTTGAGTGCGACTTGAACGGCGTTCTCGCCTGAAAACGGAGGCGCACCGTTGAGCATCTCATACAGCATGACGCCAACAGAGTATATATCCGTTTGAGCATCCACCTCTTCGCCCTTCGCCTGTTCGGGGGAGATATAGTAGACCGAGCCCATTGCTTCCCCGCCCTGATATGTTTTTGTGGAGCTGTCCGCAATCTTTGCAATGCCAAAATCCGCCAGCTTGACTCCCCCGCGCTCCGTCATCATTATATTCTGGGGCTTGACGTCACGATGTACAAGCCCGCTGTCATGCGCGTGCGAAAGTCCATCCAGCACCTTACATACTATATCGACCGCTTCACGGGGCTCGAAGCGTCCTTTCTCATCCATGTATTCACGCAATGTCCTGCCCTTGACATATTCGAGTACAAGGTAATGGGCATCGCCGTCATTTCCCATATCATACAGCGCGACCACATGATCATTGTGCAGGGAAACCATTGCCTTTGCCTCGCGCATGAGCCGTCTTAAATACTGCGGATCATTGCTGTACTCGCTTTTTAAAACCTTTATCGCTACCGTTTTGTTGTCATGTGCGGTGTCCAAGCCTTCATAGACGTCCGCCATGCCCCCGCTTCCGACCTTTTTTACTATCCTATACCGTCCATTCAGAATGCGGTCAGTCATTCTTCGATCCCCTCTCATTCTTTACAAGGACTACCGTTATGTTATCGGTCGAGCCGTTCTTCAGCGCAAGCTCAACAAGCCTGTCACAGCATTCAAGCAGGTCATCCGTCCTTTTGATTATTATCTCTGCGTCCCTATCGTCAACGGTGCCGCACAGACCGTCTGAGCAGAGCATGAGTATATCCCCCTCAGCCCAGCCTTTGACGCCAGTATCCGCCTTTTCAAACCTCGACGTGCCGACAGCCCTCGTCACAAGATTTCTCTGAGGATGTCCCTTTGCCTGCTCCTCGGTTATAACGCCTGCGGAAACCAGCTCCTGTACATATGAGTGATCCAGCGTAACGCGTCTGAGCCTCTGCCCGTCAAAATGATACAGCCTGCTGTCACCTATATGCGCAAATGTATACTTTGACGGAGCGAGCAATACGGCTACAACGGTGGTTCCCATTCCCGAATACTCGTCCTCCGTCATTGACAGATCGAATATTTCCCTGTTGGCGTCATTTATTGCCCTTCTCAGAAGCACTATGCTTCCCATGCTGCCATCCGAACTGTCTATGAACCTGACAATGCGCTTGACGGCTATGCTGCTTGCTATATCACCTGAGCTGTGTCCCCCCATGCCGTCCGCGACTATGACGACGGGACAGCGTCCCTCATTGGGAACGTATATCGAATCCTCATTTTTGGGCCTTAATCCCCTGCATGAGCGATAGGCGTATATCATGCCTGTTCCTCCCTTCCGGAGTTTATATGCTTATTCCTGAGCTGACCGCACGCGCCGTCAATATCCGTACCGAGTTCGCGTCTGACGGTAGCCGATATATGAAGCTTTTCCAGCATTGCGGCAAACCGTGCGGCTCTCTGTCTTGTTACACCGTTCAGGCTCCGCTCCTTTACGCTGTTCAGAGGTATGAGATTGACATGACAGTTTATGCCCCTCAAAAGTCCCGCAAGCTCACGAGCATCCTCATCCGAGGCGTTCACTCCGTCTATGAGCGCATACTCGAATATGACGCGCCTGCCGGTCTTTTCGCTGTAATGCTTTGCCGCCGGTATAAGCTCCTTCAGCGAATATGCGTTTGCCACGGGCATGGTTTTTCTTCTCAGCTCATCGTTCGGCGCATGGAGCGATATGCAGAGCGTTATACTCGGCGCATCCTCCGTAAAGCTGTATATCTTCGGCACAAGTCCGCATGTGGATACCGAGATATTCCTTGGGCTTATCCCAAGTCCGTCCGGAGCAGTTGCGCGTTTTAAAAATCTTACGGTATTATCATAGTTGTCGAGCGGTTCTCCGCATCCCATCATAACTATGTTTGTGACAGTCCTCTTTTTATCCCCCGAAGCGGGTATCAGTCTTTCCACCGCAGTAACCTCGGAAAGCATCTCTCCTGCCGTCAAATCCCTTACCTTGCCGTTAAGCGTCGAAGCGCAGAAGGCGCATCCCATTCTGCATCCGACCTGGCTTGATATGCAAAGCGTGTTGCCGTATGAATAGCTCATAAGCACGCCTTCGACAATGTTTCCGTCATCAAGCTCATAAAGGAATTTAACGGTATCGTCCTTCTTTGATCTTTTTTGTTCGATTATTCTCGCTCCTCCAAACGGTATTTCGTCCAGCTTCGAACGAAGCTGAGCGGGTATGTTGTTCATCTCATCGGGTCGTGCCCCCTTTGAGAGCCAAAGCAAAATCTGCTTGGCACGAAAATTGGGTTCGCCAAGCTCCCGCATAAGCTCAAGCAGCTCATCGTTATTCATCGAAGCAAGATCATTTGCCATATAACTACCTTCCAAAGTTAAATTGCTCTTTGTAATTGCAAAGCGATTCTCAGCATATGCTGAGAATGCTTATCGGCATTAGTCTTCGCGTTTTCTGCGAAGCTTTGCCACAAAAAAGCCCTCCGTATTATCGGGATACGGGAGAAGCCGGAGCATGCCGTTTTCTCCGCGTCCTCTCATATCCTCGGACAAATACCGTCCGAGCAGCATGAGTGAAAAATCCTCATGCTCACGAAGGAATCTTTCCACAATTTCCTCATTTTCCCTGCGCGATATTGTGCAGGTAGAGTACACAAGCTCCCCGCCTTCCTTCAAGCGGGCTGAGCAGGCATTCAGTATTCTGTACTGCAAGCGCGATATTTCCTCTATATCGGCGTCGGTTTTTCTGTATCTCGCGTCGGGCTTCGAGCCACCCCCAAGCCCTGAGCATGGAACATCGCAGAGTATCGCGTCAAAGCCCCGTTCCTCTCCTTTCTCAAAAGTCGAGGCGTCATGGACTGCGCATTCAACTCCCTTTATTCCAAGTCTTTTGAGAGTGTTTTCAATGAGCTTTACCCTGTGCGGATGTATATCCCAAGCGATTATTGAGCCGTCACGCTCCATCAAATCATAAAGATAAGCCGTCTTGCCACCCGGAGCCGCGCATGCGTCAAGCACCTTCATCCCCCTTTGGGGATCAAGGCATCGGCAGGCAAGCATCGCGCCCTCCGATTGAACCGTAAAGGCTCCGTTTAAGAACAGCTCATCGTTCGCTATGCTCTCCCCGAAGCTGTCAACAACTATCGCGCCATCGACTATCCGGCTCTTGCGGAACGTAATGCTCCTTAAAGTCAGGGCTTCTGCAAGCTCATCTGTACTGTGCGGATAAACGGGACGGATGGATGTGCCTGTTATTCTTGCCATGAGCATTTTTTCCGTGGCGTCCTTCCCGTATGCGGAGGCGTATTCCTCTATCATAAACGCGGGATACCCGCTCATTATCTCCATTCTTTGAGCAAAGTCCGCGGGAAGCTGCGGCAGGCTGTTCGACGCTCTGTCCCTTGCGACAGACCTCAGCACGCCGTTTACAAAGCCCTTGAGCTTTGCCTTTCCTATTTCGGCAGTAAGGTTTGCCGCCCTGCTGCAAGCCGCGTAATCGGGAACATCCATGAAAAACATCTCTGTCAGCGCAAGCCGCAGTACGCCCCTTATCGATGAGTGTACCCTTCCCTTTGCGTAATGCTTTATTATGAAATCGCAGTAGCCCATTTTCTCCAGAGCTGTATATATGAGTGCGGTTATCCTTCCCGCCTCGCTCGAATCCGCATCCGCAAGACCTTCCTTCAACGCAAGATTGGCATATGCTCCCTCCTGCGTTATGCGAAGCATTATTTCCAATGCCCTTCTGTCCGCGCTCATATTCCGAGAACCCTGTTTATCATTCTGTGACTGTTAAGCGCAGCCTTCGCATCCATGCGTTTGGAACCCGCAAACTGCAATTCCTTTATCTCGATAATGCCGTCGGCACATTTGACGAACAATCCCCTCCTGCTGTCGGCTATTACGCATTCTCCGCAGGAAGCTTCGGTAAACCCAGCGTCAATATCATGCCTTACAAGCGTGCTGTATACCTTTATCGTATACTCATCCAGATTTGTAAAAGCCACCGGAGCGGGATTCATACCCCTGACAAGATTATGCACCTCATCCGCAGTCCTGCCAAATTCGATTTTCGCCATGTGTTTCTTTATTATACCGCATCTTGTGGCGTCCTCATTTTTCTGAGGTGTGCGAACAAGCTCGCCCTTTAAAAGCTCGGCAATGGTTCTTTCGAGCAGCTCCGCCCCCATCACAGCAAGCCTTGCATAAAGCTCGCCCGCGGTTTCGTTTTCCCCTATATCAGTCGCGCTTGACAGCAATATGTCCCCCGTATCAAGCCCGACATCGGTCATCATGGTGGTAACGCCCGTTATCTTCTCTCCGTTTATGACAGCCCACGGTATGGGAGCAGCTCCTCTGTATCTGGGCAGCAGACTTCCATGTACGTTTATACATCCGTATTTGGGGACATCCAGATTCTCCTTGGAAAGTATCTGCCCGAAGGCGGCCGTCACCATCAGCTCAGGCGCAAAGGCGCGCAGAGCGGCAAGCCCCTCCTCGTCCCTTATCCTCTCAAACTGATAAACGGGAACTCCATGCTTCAGCGCAAGCTCCTTGACCGGCGGCATTGTAATTCCATGTCCCCTGCCCTTGGGTCTGTCGGGCTGGGTAAATACCGCCATCTCATGTCCCCTTGATATGAGCATCTCAAGCGACGGAAGCGCAAATTCCGGCGTTCCGAGAAAAGCAATCTTCATTATGCGTCAATCCTCATCATAGCCCTCAGGCGTGGGCTCCACAAGTCTTTTGTATACCTTGCCGTCAAGATGGTCGCACTCATGCAGCATTGCTCTTGCAAGCAGACCCTCGCCTTCGATCTCAAACTGATTTCCATGCCTGTCATACGCCCTCATGGTCGCCTTCATGGGTCTTACAACATATCCCTGCTCGCCGGGAAATGAAAGACATCCCTCCATGCCCCCCTGCTCGCCTGAGGTTTCGATTATTTCGGGATTTATCGCCTCGATAAGCTTATTCCTCTTTTCGCTGCAATCAATGACGATAACCCTTCGCAGTATTCCAACCTGCGGAGCGGCAAGCCCGCATCCGTCGGCTTCATACATGGTCTGAGCCATATCGTCAAGGAGCATACCCAGTTTTTCATCAAAATTCACGACGGGCTTCGCCGTCTTATACAGACAGGCGTCGTCGCCTGTGCGTATATTTCTGATAGCCATTTTATACCTCCATAGCTTATTTACCAAAGTTTTTACAATAAGCTGCCGTATTCTTCATAAAATGCACGTTCTGCATCCCGACCTGCTGTTTTTATAAGCAAATCTCATTTTATTATAGCACAAACAGAGCGCGTGTTTAAATATATAATAAGAAACATTTGCTTTTTCCATACATTGTTACTCATTTAAATATTGATAAATCGGCTCAAATCCTGTATAATCCACCTAAAAGGAGCTAACAAGCAGGCGCTGATTAACTCAATAAAGCTCGAAGGGTGTTAAGCCTGCGACCTAAGGGAGCCGCGCGGGCGTGGAGTGTTAAGGAATCGCAACGGTGTTGCGATTTTAACGGAACGCCGAAGCTGCTATGCAGAGAGGGAAGCGTACGCGCCGCGATAGGCGCTTAAATCTCGATAAACCAAGTAAGATTTACCGCTCCCGCGAGATATATCCCCGTATTTGCTGAAAATCAGCATGTTAGAGCAGCAAAAACCGAACGAAAGTTTGCTGCTGAAAACGACACTTTCTCAGGACATTAGTTAATCGTTGCCTACCTAAAAAGGAACTTAAAGGAAAGGAGAACTTGATTTGATGAGTGATAATTCCATACCAAAACTTCCGATAGTGGCGTTGCGCGGCATAGTTTCCATGCCGTATGTCATAATGAGCTTTGACACGAGCAAATCATACAATGCCGCGGCAGTAAACGCCGCTTTGGAATCGGACAACAGAATAATAATGCTTTGCACAAGGGATCCCAAGATACGCGACATAGCACCTTCCGATCTTTACGAATACGGCTGCATATGCAGAATAACCAAGATATTCAAGCTTTCCGACGAAAACAACCGCGTATTCGTGGAAGGCATCACCCGCGTTCATATTGATAGCTTTGTTCAGGACGAGTCCTGTCTTGCGGCAAGCTATACCGAGCTGAGCGATTATCCCGGCCCCTATGGTGAAGCATCGACGCTTCGTCAGATGATCTCAAGGAAGTTCAAGGATTTTACATTCAGCAACGGCAAAGTGCCGATAAAGAACGTAATTGAATCCATAGAGCAGATACCCGACGATATACGCTATGTTTACAGCGTTGCGAACATCGTGCTTCAGCATTATGAGGACAGGCAGACATTCATAGAGCAGGAGGATCAGTCAACGCGATGCCTGAATCTGCTCTCCGCCATGAACCGCGAGGAGGAGTTTGCCAAGCTCATGCGAAAGATCGACGACGACGTTCACCGTCAGCTTGAGCGCAATCAGCGTGAATACTTCCTGCGCGAGCAGATAAAGGCCATACGCAAGGAACTTGGTGAAACAGAGCAGAATGAGGCTGACGAGTTCCGTGAGAGGCTTAAAAACAAGGTCGTTCCGGACGATATAAGGGATCGTATTGCGCGGGAAATAGACCGTTTCTCGACATTGCCCGCAGGCTCTCACGAGATGCCGTCGATGCGCACGTTCATAGAATGTATGCTCGACCTTCCGTTCACGGAAACAAGCGAGGATAATCTCGACGTTGAGAATGCCCGCTCCATACTTGACAGGGATCATTACGGTCTTGAGAAGGTCAAGGAAAGGGTTCTTGAGCATCTTGCCGTAGCTCAGCTCACCGGAAAGGTGAACGGACAGATAATCTGCTTCGTCGGCCCTCCCGGCGTCGGAAAGACATCCATATCCTCCTCCATTGCCGAAGCGCTCGGACGAAAATTCGTCCGTATGAGCCTCGGCGGAATAAAGGACGAAGCCGAGATACGCGGTCACAGGCGCACATACATAGGCGCGATGCCCGGCAGAATAATAGCCGCCATGCGCACCGCCGGAACCGTAAATCCCGTGCTGCTCTTCGACGAGATAGACAAGCTCTCAAACGATTATCAGGGCGACCCCTCCGCCGCCATGCTTGAGGTGCTTGACAGCGCGCAGAATTTTGCGTTCCGCGATCATTTCCTTGAGATGCCATACGATCTGTCAAAGGTTATGTTCATAACGACCGCAAACAATCTGTATGATATACCCGGCCCGCTGCGCGACCGTATGGAAATAATCGAGGTTCCAAGCTATCTCGCCACGGAAAAGATACAGATAGCCATGCGTCACCTGATACCCAAGCAGTTGGAAAAACACGGCATAAAGAAGTCCATGCTGATATTCCCCGAAGCCGTTGTTTCAAGCATGGTTTCCGAGTACACGCATGAGGCGGGAGTACGTTCCCTTGAAAGGTGCATAGCAACCGTATGCCGCAAGGCGGCATGTGATTATGCCGCAGGCAAAAAGCGCATACGCATGACGCAGGCAAAGCTGCATGAGTATCTCGGAATACCGCGATACAGCAATGAAACGATCGAAAAGGCTCCGTCCGTCGGACTTGTAAACGGTCTTGCCTGGACTTCCGTCGGCGGAAGCACTATGGAGATAGAGGTCGCCGCCATAAGCGGTTCGGGACAGCTTCAGCTTACCGGTATGCTCGGTACCGTAATGCAGGAGAGCGCGAAGGCCGGAATAACCTACATTCGCGCCCATGCCGGGGAGCTTGGTATAAGTCCTGATTTTACAAGCAAAACCGACATACACATACATGTCCCCGAAGGTGCGATACCCAAGGACGGCCCCTCTGCGGGAATAACCATAATGACCGCTGTCACAAGTGCGCTCACAAACATTCCCGTTAAGGCAAAGCTTGCCATGACAGGTGAAATTTCGCTGCGCGGCCGTGTGCTTCCCATAGGCGGACTGCGTGAAAAACTCCTTGCCGCCGTGCGTGTGGGCATAACCGACGTAATCGTGCCGGATGCCAACCGAAAGGACATTGAGGATGTTCCCGCCGACATAGTCGAAAAGCTCCGACTCCACTATGTCAAGACCGCTGATGAGGTTCTTAAATTGGCGTTATTGAAGCAGCCCATTCCCGTTCCCGTAACGGTTTCCGAGGCTCCGGTCAGCACCGGCGCTCCCATGCCCGACGTTAATATTGGAAATCCCGCTTCGGCTAACGCGTAATATTTTACAATTTACAAACCGTTGTCCTTGTGGACAGCGGTTTTTAAATATATCCGAGTAATATGCTCGGAATTATTGACAATACTAAAAACAGGTGTTAAAATATAAATACCAAGTGGATAGGTAGGAATTAAATTATGATGCTTTCAACAAAAGGACGGTATGGTATTAAAGCCATGGTGGATATTGCTTCCGAATACGGAAACAGTCGGCTCTCCGTCAATCAGCTTGCGGAAAAGCAGGGCGTCAGCGTTGCCTACCTTGAGCAGCTTATAGCTGCGCTGAAAAAGGCAGGTCTGGTGGATTCGGCAAGGGGCGCGTCGGGAGGCTACACGCTCTCAAGACCTCCTGAGCAGATATCCGTCGGAGAGGTTTTGAGGGCCCTTGAAAAGACCACGGCGGTCGTTGACTGTGTGGACGTTGAAGGGGGCAAGTGTGATAATGCCTGTTCCTGCTCCGCAAGACCTCTTTGGATCAAGCTTCAGCGCAGAATAGACGATGTTCTTAACACAACAACGATAAAGGATATGGCTGATGACTATCAGATTCAGCTGGAAAGGATGAATAAATGAAGCGAGTTTATCTTGATAACGCGGCGACTACAAGGCTCATACCCGAAGTATTGAACGAGATGCTGCCGTACATGACCGATATTTACGGGAACCCCTCAAGTCCCCATTATTTCGGTCAGCAATCCGCAATGGCAGTCGATAGGGCGCGTCAGCAGGTCGCGTCAGCAATAAACGCCGACCCCTCCGAGATAATATTCATGAGCGGCGGCTCCGAGGCTGATAATACCGCCATACGCGGCATTGCCGAGCGTTATTCAAAAAAGGGGAAACACATAATCACAACCGCCGTTGAGCATCACGCGGTGCTTCACACATGTCAGCTTCTTGAAAAGCAGGGTTATGAGGTCACATACCTTCCCGTTGACGAATACGGCATGGTAACTGCCGAGCAGGTCAGGGACGCCATGCGTGACGACACCATTCTTGTTACGATAATGTTTGCAAACAACGAGGTCGGAACGATAATGCCCATAGCCGAGATAGGCAAGCTATGTCGTGAGAGGAAGGTATTCTTCCACACCGACGCCGTGCAGGCTGTAGGACATCTTCCCATAGACGTACAGGCTATGAATATAGACATGCTCTCCATGTCCGCTCATAAGTTCCACGGCCCCAAGGGTATCGGCGCGCTGTATGTCAGAAAGGGAATCATCGTTCCCGCGCTGATAGTCGGCGGCGCACAGGAGCGCAACCGCAGGGCGGGAACCGAGAATGTTCCCGGAATAGTCGGAATGGGCAAGGCAATAGAGCTTGCGTGCAGCGATCTTGAGGCGAAAGCCAATAAGATGATGGTTCTGCGCGATAAGCTCATACGCGAGATACCGCTTCGCATACCCGAAGTCAAGCTCAACGGGCATCCGACAAGCAGGCTTCCGAATAACGTCAATTACTCAATAAAGTACATCGAGGGAGAGTCCATACTTCTCATGCTCGATTTGAACGGCATAGCCGCATCGAGCGGTTCAGCGTGTACGAGCGGTTCCCTTGATCCCAGCCATGTTCTGCTTGCAATGGGACTTACACATGAGGTTGCTCACGGCTCCGTCCGTATGACTCTCTGCGACGACACAACCGAGGAAGATATTGATTATGTTTTAGAGGTGCTGCCGAAGGTTGCCGCAAAGCTCCGCGACATGTCGCCCCTGTACCACGCATAAGGAGGAAACAACAATGTATACGGAAAAAGTCTTGGATCATTTTCAGAATCCCCGCAATCAGGGTGAAATCGAAAACTATAACGGAATGGGCATGGTCGGCAACGCCAAGTGCGGCGACATAATGCAGATGTTCATTCGCGTCAATGACGAGGGCATAATCGAGGACGTCGGCTTCAAGACATTCGGCTGCGGCGCGGCGATAGCCACAAGCTCCATGGCGACCGAGATGATAAAGGGCAAGTCCATTGACGACGCTCTCAAGCTCTCCAATGAAGCGGTCGTTGAGGCTCTTGAGGGACTTCCCCCCGTTAAAATCCATTGCTCGGTGCTTGCAGAGGAGGCTGTTAAAGCCGCTGTGGACGATTATCACAAGAGAATGGAAGAAAAGTCCGACAACAAATAAGCTTTTATGCTGAGTTTTAAACCCTTTACAGCTCAGGCAATGCGTGAAATGAAACCATTGCTTGAGCTGCAAGCTTTCAGAAGCTGCGATTACACAATAGGCGGTCTGTTCATGTGGCGCGACTATTTCAAGCAGACCTACACAATAATTGACAATATGCTAATCGCTACGGCGGATTATCTTGACATGGGACTCTGCTACTCGTTTCCTGTTGGCAGCGGTAGCATTTCTTCCGCGCTTCTTTCTATAAAGAAAGACGCCGCTGAGCGTGGTATACCCCTCCGATTCTGCTGTGTGCCGTCGCAGGCGGTTCCTGAGCTTATACGGAATCTCGGAGAACCCGTCGAATCGGTCGAGTACCGCGATTGGGAGGATTATCTCTATCCTTATGAAAACTTTCTCGGCTATCACGGCAAGAAGCTTGTGACGCCGAGGAACCATTGCAACCGCTTTATAAGGGATTATCCTCAGTACGAATACTCTCCTTTCGATGAGACAAGCCTTGCCGCCGCAAAAGCATTCCTGTCCGAAAGCGCGGGAGCCTTCCTAAAGGATTCCCCCATAGCAAGGGAGGAATACATCCGCGCCATTGAGATTCTTGACCACATAAAGTCGTTCGGCTTTACAGGCGGAATACTGTCCGTTGACGGCAAAATAATCGGATTGAGCGTCGGTGAGATTATCGGCGATACGCTCTATGTCCATATTGAGAAGGCGTTGACAGAGTACAGCGGCGCGTATCCCATGCTCGCGTCATTGTACGCAAGGCAGAACGCCGCCCCCGGAATCAAGTACATAAACCGTGAGGATGATTCGGGCGATCCGGGACTTCGCAGGTCGAAAACCGAATACAGACCTTGCGCACTTGTTGAGAAATACGTCGTCGATTTTGGATTGCAGAACCGATAAAAAGCAAGGAAACCCTTCCGCCAATGCGACGGAGGGGTTATTTTTCTTTATTTTGCTTATGTTTTTCAGCCTTTGATACAAAGTCGGTTGGGCTGCACGCTCCCGACCTTCCCTGCGTAAGGGAAGGTGGCTTTGAGGCAGTATGCAGAATGCCGAAAAGACGAAAGGGTCGCTTTCCCATATCTCACTTGAGTTTTTAAAGTTGCTTTCAACCCCTCAGTCATCCTCGCTTTGCTCGGCTGACAGCTCCCCTTGACAATGGGAGCCAATCCGCTTTGTAATTCTTGCTGTGTATGAGAGCTGTGAATGTTGGGCTCTTTTGCTAAAAGTCGTTGCAAATCAGGCATGAGAGCAGTCAAGTAATCTGCCTCCCCTGAGTCAGGGGAGGTGGCGCGGCGCGGTAAAGCCGCCGCGACGGAGGGGTTGTTTTCCCTTACCACGCTTGAGTTTTTTAGTTGCTTTCAACCCCTCAGTCATCCTCGCTTTGCTCGGCTGACAGCTCCCCTTGACAATGGGAGCCAAGTTAATTTGTAATTACTGAATTTCAAGAATCGAGAATATGCGGCACTTGCTGAATGGATGCGTTATAAAAGCCCCAAGGGGAGGAAATCTCCTTGGGGCAAAATGTTGGGGTTTTACAAAGGATGTGCTGTTGAAAACCGTTTTATGACGCTGAGGCAAAGCAATCCTTTTCGGTGTGAAGCATCAGCCGATCGGATCAGGTTCAACTGCCGCCAAGCAGGAGGTTGAACATAAGTGTTATGTCGGATACGCTTATAACACCGTCGTTGTTGAGATCGGCACCTGCCAAGCTCTCAGGCGTCATGCCCGTCATATCGCCGTTTAGCAGATAGTAATAGAGAACCGTCACGTCGTTGAACGTCAGCTCGCCATCGCCGTCGGCATCGCCGGGGATGATCTCAGGCTCGCCGCCCGTGAATTTGGCGATGAATACCTTTTCGGTTCTGCCCTCTATACTCCATTCGGCATCGGTTGAAAGCAATTCGCCGTCCTCGTTGTACCAGCCGAGGAAGCTCTCACCATCTTGAGGCTTTGCATATATTTTACTACTATAATAATCTTTAAGATAGCCAATACAACCTTTTCCTTCTGTGTATATGTGGTCGATTGGAAGCTTCGTGTTGTTGCTCAAATCAAGCTCGGTCAGGTTATTGGAGTAGCAATGCAAATACTTAAGCGCGGTATTGTTGCTCACGTCAAGCTCGGTCAGGTTGTTTTCGTAGCAATACAAACTTGTAAGCGCGGTATTGTTGCTCACGTCAAGCTCGGTCAGGTTATTGGAGTAGCAATACAAACTTGTAAGCGCGGTATTGCTGCTCACGTCAAGCTCGGTCAGGTTATTGGAGTAGCAATACAAAGTCTTAAGCGCGGTATTGTTGCTCACGTCAAGCGAGGTCAGGTTATTGGAGTAGCAATGCAAATACTTAAGCGCGGTATTGCTGCTCACGTCAAGTTCGGTCAGGTTGTTGGAGTAGCAAGACAAACCCTCAAGCGCGGTATTGTTGCTCACGTCAAGCGAGGTCAGGTTGTTTTCACCGCAACCCAAACTTGTAAGCGCGGTATTGTTGCTCACGTCAAGCTCGGTCAGGTTGTTGGAGTAGCAATACAAATACTCAAGCGCGGTATTGTTGCTCACGTCAAGCGCGGTCAGGTTGTTGTAGCCGCAAGACAACTCCTCAAGTGCGGTATTGCTGCTCACGTCAAGCGTGGTCAGGTTGTTGGAGGAGCAAGACAAAGTCTGAAGCGCGGTATTGTTGCTCACGTCAAGCTCGGTCAGGTTGTTGGAGTAGCAAGACAAATCCCAAAGCGCGGTATTGTTGCTCACGTCAAGCTCGGTCAGGTTGTTGGAGTAGCAATACAAATACTCAAGCGCGGTACAGCCGCTCACGTCAAGCGATGTCAGGTTGTTGTCGTAGCAATGCAAATATGTAAGCGCAGTACAGCCGCTCACGTCAAGCTCGGTCAGGTTGTTGGAGTAGCAATACAAACCTATAAGCGCGATACAGCCGCTCACGTCAAGCACAGCCGCTCACGTCAAGCGTGGTCAGGTTGTTGGAGCCGCAATACAACTCTTCAAGTGTGGTATTGTTGCTCACGTCAAGCTCGGTCAGGTTGTTGGAGGAGCAAGACAAATACTTAAGCGCGGTGCAGCTGCTCACGTCAAGTGAGGTCAGGTTGTTGCCGCCGCAACTCAAATTCTCAAGCTCGGTACAGCCGCTCACGTCAAGCGTGGTCAGGTTGTTGTAGTTGTAGTGGCAATCCAAACTTGTAAGCGCGGTACAGCCGCTAACGTCAAGCGTGGTCAGGTTGTTGGAGTAGCACCACAACTTCTTAAGCGCGGTACAGCCGCTAACGTCAAGGGCTCCGCAAAGTCTTTCTGAATATACATATATGCTTTGTATCCTGAGTTCGCCATCTGATTCAATCCATTGAAATCTTTGACCGTAATAACATGTTCCCCACGTTTCGGGATCGTTGGGATCATAGTTTTCACTCAGCTTCTCTCCGTTTTTCACTCCCTCCTCGTCGGTCTGTTCGAGGAACGCGACGAGCTTTTGGTAGTCATGGTCGTTATAGCCTTCGGGGGTGGGATACCTCGTAGTCGATTCGTTGAGCGCGAAAACGGGCAGAGCCGAAGCGACATTGAGGACTGCGAATACTGCCGCGATCACGGCTGCCAAGATACGTTTTTTCATGGTTTTTTCCTCCTTAGTTTTTATTACGCGGACGAAGCGGTGTGCAACGCTTTCCTCCGTCGTTAATATCATTATACCCTCCTCTCCGATATATTGTCAAGCCTTTTTATGAGTAAAATGATATAAAACTTCCTTTTTTGTGACAATTTTACCAATCGTATTTCGCGTTTAAAACTCCGTCGTCTGATAAATGCCGAGCGTTGAGCCAAAAGAAAAGGCGGGTGCGCCGCATTGAGCCGCACTCGCCCGCCTGCTCCGTTTATTACTGTCCCCCCGCCTTATAGACGTTCTCGGTATGCTCAACATCGGGGAGCATACCCACATGCGAATAGCTTCCGTCGAAGAACAGGCAGACATGCCCATCCATTCCGTTGCTGTCAATCGAGCCTTCGCCATGGGGCCAGCATTGAATTGAAGCCGCGATCTGCTTATCGTCTATCTTTACGACAACGGGACGTTTGAGGTAATTGAATTCCGAGCCGCAAATGCCCTTATACTCGTTAAAATCGTCAACGGAAGCCGGCTCCATCTCGGCATGGTTCTCGCCGCCCGTGAAGAACAGCTCGAATGTATTGCCGGTATAGCAATCCGTCACAAGGTATTTGGCTCCCTGATTAAGCATCTGTTTGACTTCGCTCCACGCGACAATGCTCCCCGTCTTTTTAAGATTGCCGGAGCCATGCTTGGGGCCGGACGGAATGGATATTCCGCTCAATGTCACTCGAAGCGCATCCGGTCTGAAAAGCCACTCGACCTGATCCGCCTTCAGTATGCCGTCGGTCTGGATCCTTTGACCCTTGTCGCGGTAATTCGTCTGGAAATCCTTTACAGCCCTTTCCGTCATGGACTTGTAGGCGCCGGTCGGCTTGAAATTCAGATAGCCCAATTCACGAAGCCTCTGCTGTATCCTCACAACCATGGCTCCGTTGGAATTCTTGTTAAACACCGCGCTTCCGGACGATTCCGTTTCCGACGCGTTTATTGCCGGAGCGGCGCATACCAAGAGTATCGTAAAAACAAATATAATCGCAATGAACCTTTTCATATATCCAGTATAACACATTTGCTCCCTTTTGTCATCACTTTTCGGAAACTGTCCCGTTTTTTATTTGCATTATATTATTTTCAAAAAATATGGAAAAAACAATCCGAATGTATTATAATACTGTTACAGAAAAAGGAGGACTGAATATGCGTCATATACCCAACATCCTTACATGTCTCAGGATAGTTATGGTCTTCGTCTTTATTGCCCTATTCGTAAAACAGCTCTATTTGGCTTGCCTTATAGTGTTCATTGCCGCATTCATAACCGATGTGCTTGACGGCTTCCTCGCAAGAAAGTTCAACTGGGTATCCGATTTCGGCAAGCTCGTCGATCCGTTCGCGGATAAGTTTATGCTCATATCCGTGCTTATCTGCCTGCTTTTCGTCGAGCATCCCCCTCTCTACCCGTATATGCTCGGTGTTGTTTTGTTTAAAGAGCTGATGATGATTTTCGGCGGTCTGTTCCTCCTCAAAAAGAGAAAGATAACCGTCTATGCGGATATCTGGGGCAAGCTCGCAACAGGCATGTTCTTCATCTGCGTAACGCTTACGCTCGTAAAGCTTACGCCCCAGTTCAATCTTATCATTCCCGACACGCTGCTTACGGTGCTTTACGCGATCGCTTTGATAATCAGCATATCCTCGCTTTTCCACTACGCCTACAAGGGCGGGTTCATCGGAAAAAAATACAAGAACAAAAACGCCTACGATAAGGATGCGTAACCTTTTTTAAACAAGCGGAATAATATAGAGCAGCAAATCTTTTTGGAGGTCAAAATGAAAAGAATTGTTGCTCTGTTTTTATCCGTATTGATGTTGGCGGTAATGGGCGTTTCTCTGAATGCCTGTACCAAGACCGAGGAGGGGCTTCGCAAGATTACTCTTAACGAGGTCACGCGCTCGGTATTCTACGCTCCCCTCTACGTTGCCGCTTCCCGCGGGTTCTTTGAAGCCGAGGGACTTGAAATCGAGATAGTGACCGGCGGCGGAAGCGATGCAAGCATGACCGCGCTCCTTGCCGGAGAAGCCGATTTCGCTCTCATGGGCCCCGAAACGGGCGTTTATGTAATCAATGAGGGCAAGACGGAACATCCCGTCATAATCGGTCAGCTTACCAAGCGCGACGGCTCATACCTTTTAGGCCGCAGTCCCGACGCCGATTTCAAGTGGGAATCACTCAATGGTAAATCCGTCATCGGCGGACGTGTCGGCGGTATGCCCTACATGACGCTCATGTATGTCCTGAACAAGCACGGGCTCACTCCCGGTAAGGATGTTGAAGTCATAAACAATATCCAGTTCAACCTCATGGGCGGCGCATTTGAAAGCGGAACAGGGGATTATGTAACCCTCTTTGAACCCACAGCTTCCAAATTCCAGGACAACGGCAAAGGCTACATAGTAGCAAACGTGGGTCTTGAATCCGGCGAGGTTCCATATACCACATTCATGACCGCGCCCGAAACGGTCAAAAAGGAGCCTGAGCTTGTTATGAAATTCATTCGTGCCATTGTCAAAGCTCAGAAGTGGGTCGCCTCCGCAAGCGATAATGAAATAGCCCAAGCCATGCAGCCCTACTTCCCCGATACGGATATTCCCACTCTCGAATCGGTAGCCAAGAGCTACAGGGAAACCGATTCATGGATGAAAACCCCCGTCATGACGGAGGACGCATTCAACCGTCTGCTCGACATAATGGACTTCAACGGCGAGCTGAAGGCAAGGGTCGATTTCTCGGAGCTTGTGGATAACAGTTTTGCCGAAAAAGCCCTGAAAGAAGTCGGAAAATAGCTTATAGAGAGTAATCAAAAGCACGGCATGACCGATGGCGGTTTGCCGCGCTTTTTCCGTGTATTATCAAATATGCTTTTTGTTCTTTCTCGGCCGTGCCTTGCGGCTGCCGTATATGGGAGTTCTCACATCCAGTTCGCCGAAACCGTCGTCAGCCGGAGCCTCACCATGCTCAACAAGCACCTTCTCCCAATAATCAACCAGCTCCGGCGTCAGCTCGGTCGGCTCGCCGTCGGTACTGTCCCAATACTGCTCGTCCTTTTGGGAATCGGGTTCTTTCCTCATACTTACGGGCGGCTTTGAACGACCGTCCGCTTTTCCGTTTGTCGAACCGCCGACAATGCCCCTTTCCCCAACTATGGTTCTTGACCTGAATTCCTTTCCTTCATCCTCGATGGCAATACACCTGCAGCAGTTATCACATATCTTTTTGGGATCAAGATCACAGCGATTGCACTCGCCGCAATCATTGCAGACTTTGCTCTCATCGAGAACACACATCTTTTTTTCTTTCATAAAAATTTTCTCCATTTTGGCACAAATGTTTGCAATCAGGCACAAAGCGTGCTATAATACACCAAAGCGTGTCAATCACGCGCATTTAATTCATCACAACCACCCCGACGTCTTTTAAGGAGGCAATATGAGTAAAAACGGTGAAACACGGTTGGCAGTTTACGATTACATTTACAGCAGAATCAAGGGCGGACATCCCTCGCCCACCGTACGCGAGATCTGCTCGGCACTCAAGCTTAAATCGACCTCCACAGCCCACCTTCATTTAACCAATCTGCAAAAGGAGGGCTATATTGAGTTCGACAAAAACCTTCAGCGAACCGTCCGCCTTACGCAGAGCATACCTCAAAACACCAAAGCTTTCCGCAAAAACGAAGCTGAGGAAAAGGCGAGGAGTCGGGCAAGCGGTTCCGTTTGCCGCGTACCCCTTATCGGCCGTGTAGCCGCCGGTCAGCCCATACTCGCATTCGACGACTTTCAAGATACCCTTGAGCTGCCCAAATCGCTTTTGAGAAGCGCGGAGCCCTCCGAAACATTCCTTCTGACCGTTGACGGCGAAAGCATGATCGAGGCGGGCATCTATACGGGCGATACAATAATCGTTACCAAATCATTCAGCTTCCATGACGGCGATATAGTAGTCGCAAGGATAGGCGGCGAATCCGCAACGGTCAAGCGCATTTACCGCGAAGGTCAAAGGATAAAGCTCAAGCCCGAAAACTCAACAATGGAGCCGATTATCGTCAATGCCTCCGATGTTGAGATAGTCGGAAAGGTCATTGGGCTTTTGCGTTCATATTAAGTTAGACGCTGGGGAGCCGCGCGAGCGTGTAGTGTTAAGAAATCGCAACGGTGTTGCAATTTTAACGGAACGCCGAAGCAGCTATGCTGCGAGGGAAGCGTACGCGCCGCGATAGGCGCGGAACCTCGATAAATCAAGCAAGATTAGCCGCTCCTGCGAGATATATCCTTGTAATTACCGAAAAACGGATTGGTAGGGCGGCAAGTATTGAATGAATGCTTATTGCTTAAAAAGCAACACTTTTTAAGGCGTTAGTTAATCATTGTCTACTTAATCATTATTTAATATGGAATCAAGCACCGTTTCCGCGGCTATCCTGCCGTGGGCGTATGTAAGTCCGCCCTGTATGTACGCGGTGTACGGCTCCCTTATAGGCGCATCCGCCGTAAGCTCTATCGACGCGCCCTGTATGAATGTTCCTGCCGCCATTATGACCTCATCCGTGTATCCGGGCATTGCCCAAGGTTCGGGAACCACATAGCTGTCAACCGGGGATACGGATTGTATGACACGGCAGAAGTCGATAAGCTGCTCCTTTTTCTTGAATCTCAATGCCTGAACTATATCCGACCTGTCCGCATTTGACGAGGGCATCGACATAAGACCCAGCCTTTCAAACGTACAGGCAAAGAGCGCGGCGGTTTTAAGTGACTGGCACACCGTATGCGGAGCAAGGAACAACCCCTGATAATAGGGCAGGTAGCCCCCCGGATAACAGCCTGCCTCGCGGCCGATACCCGGAACAGTTACACGGTTTGCGACAATATCAATCAGCTCGCGCTTTCCCGCTATGTAGCCGCCCGTATGGGCTATTCCGCCACCGGGGTTCTTTATAAGCGAACCCATTATTATATCAGCACCGAACTTTGTGGGCTCATTCTCCTGTGTGAACTCACCATAGCAGTTATCCACCATTATTATGCTTTCCGGGGAAAGCTCCTTTATTACATCAAAGGCGGGCTTCATGTCGGACGGCATTATGGAATTTCTCCACGCATATCCGCGTGACCTTTGGAAATAGACTATTTTAGGCTTCTTTATAAGCTCCTTTTTAAGCGTTTCAATATCTATTCTTCCATCGTCTGTAAGCTCTATCTGCTCGTACCTTATACCGAACTCCTTGAGTGAGCCGGAGACATTTCCCTCTATGCCTATCGCCTCGACCAATGTATCATAGGGTCTGCCAACGGCTGAGAGTATAAGTTCGTTCGGACGGAGTATCGCCGCAAGTGCCATGAATATGGTATGGGTTCCCGACGAGAGCTGCGGAACGACTATCGCCGCCTCGGTCTGCATGACCTCGGCGAATATGCGGTCAAGATTGTCCCTGCCCTCATCGTCATAGCCGTATCCGGTCGAGAAATTGAAATGCCTTGCCGCCACCCGATTATTGTGAAAGGCTTCAAGCACCCTTTTCTCACACACAAGCTCCGTTTCCTCAAATCGTTTGAATACCGGGCGAAGCTCCTCCTCCGCTCTTTCTATCAGCATTCTGCTTTCTGCGCTCATAATACCCCTTTCTTTTATTCAACATCCGTTATTATATTCGATTCAGGCGTTATAGTTGAAACAGCGTGCTTATATACAAGCATCTGCTTGCCGCTTACCTCAACAAGTATCGCGTAATTATCAAAGCTCAACACCTTGGCTCCGCTTATAAGGTAGCCGTTGGTTACATATATGGATATGGTTATGCCTTCCTTTCGAGCCGTATTAAGAAACACATCCTGAATATTCATTTTACTGCCGCTCAATCCTGTCTTTCTCCTCTTCAAAGAAGTTTATAATGTCCTCATGCAGCTCATCGTGGGACAAATAATTCCCGGTATCAAACCATCTTATTCTGTCGTCCCTCTTAAACCATGCTATCTGACGCTTGGCGAACCGCCTTGTGTCGCGCTTGATAAGCTCCACGGCTTCATCATGCGTCGCAAGTCCTTCAAAGTAGGCGATAAACTGCTTATAGCCTATTGCCTGTAATGAGAGCGGAGGCTTATCCGAGGAAAGGTACAGCCGTTTTACTTCCTCCTCAAGCCCGTTTTCGATCATAATATCGACCCTGCGGTTTATCCTATCATAAAGTGCCTGTCTTTCCATGCAAAGGCCGGCTATAACGGGCTCAAAGCCTATCTCCATTTTACGGCTGTTAAGGAAATCCCCCGCCTGTTCGGTCAGCGTTTTTCCCGAACTCTCGTAGACCTCCAAAGCCCTTATTATCCTCTTTACATCATTCGGATGAAGCCTCTCCGCCGATTCCTTATCAACAGCGGAAAGCCTTTTATGAAGCTCGCCCGGATGCCTTCGTTCGATGTCCTCAAGCTCACGGCGAAGTCCCTTATCCGGCTCCACCTCTGTAAAGTCAAGCGGATACAGCAGGGCGTTCACATACAGGCCCGTGCCTCCCGCCACTATGGGCGTCTTTCCCCTTTTTATTATATCGTCGATATGCTTTAATGCGTCGGCGGCAAAGCAGGCGACATTATAATCCTCATATGTGTAGTCAATGACGTCTATCATATGATGGGGTATGCCCTGCATCTCCTCCGCGCTCGGCTTTGCCGAACCCTTGTCAAGCCCCCTGTATATCTGAATGGCGTCGGCGGATATGACCTCTCCGTTCATACGCTTTGCAGCCTGAACAGCGGCGTCGGTCTTTCCGCTTGCGGTGGGCCCGACTATGAAAAACACCGTCGGCTTATTCATATCAGATTATCCTCTTGAACATCTTTTCAAAATCCCGCTTATTGAACCTCAACATGATGGGACGTCCGTGGGGGCATGTGAGCGGAGTCGAACCGTCGGCGTAATGGCTCAGTATCTCATTTATCTCATAATCATTGAGCATATTGCCCGCCTTTATCGCGTTCTTGCACGACGCCTGTATAAGCTCATTTCGGACAACATCCAGCTCTGTGACGCTCCCCTTCCTCAATATTATCCCTATCATGTCATGGACAAGTCTGTCTATCGGCTCACTGCCGACGCCCGTCGGAACAGCCCTGACGCTTATCGACATGGGGCCGAACTCCTCAATATCAAAGCCCAGCTCCCTGAATCTTTCGATATTGTCCATCAAACAGCCAAATTCGGCGGGCGACAGCGTCATTACATTCGGCGTCAGTAAAAGCTGTGAATCAAACTTCAATTCATTCCTTATCAGGCGTTCATAGAGTATCCTCTCATGCGCCGCGTGCTGGTCTATATAGAAAACCGAATCGCCCTGTTCAACGACTATATAGGTATCAAATACTGCGCCTATTACCGTGAACCGCTCCATACCGAAGGCAATCGGCTCCGTCTTTTCAACTGCAGGCTTGCTTTCATTGATAAAGCTGTAATACCCCAATTCTTCATTATCGGAAGGGGCATCTGCCTTTTCGGGCTTCGATTCCGCGCTTGAAGACGCATTCTCTGCCGCGTCCGTTTGCGGCAGTTGCTCCTCGTAATTCTTTACGGGTTCAAATTCCGCGGTATCGGTTTCGCTCTCCGAATCGGCTGCTCCAAGCACATGGTTCTCAATTACGCTCTCGCTTCTGCTGTTTTTGAACGCCTCGCAAACGCCGTCGAATGTGACGGGTCTTTCATCCACGGTTTGGGCTCTCTCAACTGGCAGCTCCGTTCTTCCCGCCAGGGCGTCGCTCACCGCGATCATAACCGCGCTTGCTATCCTCTCCTCGTCACGGAACCTTACCGTGAGCTTGTTGGGATGCACGTTTACATCGACCTCACGCGGGGAAAGCTTTATATTCAGCACTATGAACGGAAATCTTCCCGTCATCAGCCTTGTTTCATATGCTCTCTGCACGGCAAGGCTTATCTGCTGTGACCTTATATATCTGCCGTTCACATATACGCTCTGCTGTATTCTGCTGCTCCTTGATATGCTTTCATCGCCGCAGTAGCCGTTTATGAGTATGTAGCCATCGTCATAATAGACGGGCTTTATACAGTCGGCAAGCTCCGAGCCATAGACGCACATGAGCGCGTTTTCAAGCGAACCGTCACCCGCGCTGTGGTATATGGGCTTGCCGTTATTTATGAACTTGAATGACACATCGGTATTGCCGAGTATCAGTCTTAGCACATAATCGCCCACCGCCGCCGCCTCACTCCTTGTTGACTTGAGGAATTTCAGCCTTGCGGGAACATTATAGAAAAGCTCCCTCAGCTCTATTGTCGTCCCCGTCGGGCATCCGCACGGCTCACATTCCCGAACTGTGCCGCCGTCTATTGAAATGAGCGTCCCGCATTCGGCGTCCTCCGTTCTCGTCCTCATAGTGACATGCGATACGGCGGCTATGGAAGCCAGCGCTTCTCCTCTGAATCCAAATGTTTCTATGGCGTCAAGTCCGTCAACCGAATGCAGCTTGCTCGTCGCGTGACGAAGGAATGCCGTTTCCACATCCTGAGAGGGTATTCCGCTTCCGTTGTCGGTAACTCTTATGTACTCGGTTCCGCCCTCCCTTATCTCAACCGTGACCGCTGACGCGCCCGCGTCCAGCGAGTTCTCGACAAGCTCCTTGACAACGGACGCCGGCCTTTCGACAACCTCTCCGGCGGCGATTTTATTCGCCAACTGCGGCTCAAGAACCTCAATCCTTCTCACTATCATAACTTAGCCCTCGTACTCAACTCATAAAGCTTGCCAAGTGCTTCCATTGGCGTCAGGGTGTTCACATCGAGGCTCCGCAGCTCGGAGAGTATGTCATCGTCATCCGTTGAGCCGAGTATGCTCATCTGCTGCGCGACGCTTTCCTTGACACGCGACGCCGCGTTGTTTATATCCGAATCCTCAAGCTGCCCAAGTATCTGCTTGGCTCGCTCTATAAGGCTGTACGGCAGCCCAGCAAGACGGGCGACCTGTATGCCGAAGCTCTTATCCGCGCCGCCCCTCATTATGCGTCTGAGGAATATAATGCTGTCACCATGCTCTTTTACAGTTATCCTATAATTCTTTACGCCTTCAAGCTTGCCCTCAAGCTCGGTCAGCTCATGGTAATGCGTAGCGAACAACGTCTTTGCTCCGCATTTGTGCTTATCGGCTATATGCTCAACCACAGCCCAAGCTATGCTCAAACCGTCAAACGTGGACGTTCCCCTTCCTATCTCGTCGATTATGAGCAGGCTCCTTGACGTTGCGTTGTTCAGAATGTTCGCCATCTCGCTCATTTCGACCATGAAGGTTGACCTGCCGGTCGAAAGGCTGTCGGACGCGCCCACCCTTGTGAATATCTTATCCGTAAGGCATATATTAGCCTGCTTTGCCGGAACAAACGAACCCATATGCGCCATGAGCGTTATCAGCGCGACCTGTCTCATGTATGTACTCTTTCCCGCCATATTGGGACCTGTGAGAATTACAATGCGCTCCTCCTTATCGTCCAGCTCCGTGGAGTTCGGCACAAACTGACCCTTAACGCTGCGCTCAACTATCGGATGTCTTCCGTCCACTATTTTAAGCTTTCCGCTCTTGCTCATTCTCGGACGGCAATAATCGTATTCAACGGCATTATTCGCAAGCGAGCAATAGCAATCCAGCTCCGCTGTCATAGCCGAATCCGCCTTGAGCCTGTCAATGCAGTCAACAAGCACATCCCTTATCTCGCAGAACGTCGTATACTCAAGGCTTATGACCTTTTCATGCGCACCCAATATCTTTTCTTCGAGCTGTTTCAATTCGGGAGTTATGAACCTTTCGGCATTGGCAAGCGTCTGCTTGCGCTGATACTCAGGCGGAACAAACTGTTTATTTGAGTTTGTAACCTCTATATAATAGCCGAACACCCGATTATAACCTATTTTAAGGTTCTTGATGCCCGTTCTCTCGCGTTCGCGGCTTTCAAGCTCAGCAATGCCCCCCCTTCCTCCGTGGAGCAGGTCGTTAAGCTCGTCTATCTGCTTGCTGTAGCCCTTCCTTATAAGTCCGCCATCCTTTACGGAAATCGGAGGCTCGTCCACAATCGCCCTGTCAAGAAGCTCCTTTATATCCTGCATGGGGTCGATATGCTCCGCTATGTAGGACAGAGCCCCACCATCGCTCAATGCCTCCGTTATTGCCGCAATGAGCGGAATCTTTGCCAGCGTTTTTCTTAAAGCGACGCAGTCCCTTGCGTTGACAGTTCCATACGCTATACGGCTGCAAAGCCTTTCTATATCATACACGCCGTCAAGGGCTTCCTTCATAAGCCCGCGCTCCTTGGTATGGTTTACAAAGGACTCCACCGCGTCAAGCCTTCTGTTTATGCCGTCTATCGACTGGAGCGGCTGATCCACCCATGCCTTCAAAAGCCTCGCTCCCATGGAGGTCTTTGTTCTGTCAAGTATCCCAAGCAGCGTATTCTTCTTATTGCCGTCAAAGCGCAGAGGAGCCGTCAGCTCCAGATTGCGCCTTGTTGACACGTCTATGCCCATGAACTCACTCGATTTTACAACCGTTATCTTCTTTATATGCACGAGCGCGTTCTTCTGCGTATCCTCAAGATACCTTATGAGCGCTCCCGCCGCCGCTGCCATCATCGAGTTGTCGCTGACGCCGTATCCTGTGAGCGTCGCAACCTTGAAATGCTCCAGGAGCGTTCTCTGCCCGCGCTCAATATCGAAGAACTTCTGCTCCTTCTTCTCAACATAGTATCTGCTGCCAAGCCATTTCATTATAAATTCCCTTGTGAAAAGGAACTCGTTTGCGATTATCTCCCTTGGCTCTATCCTTGCTATGTTATCCATGAACTCCTGCTGAAAATGCTCGCCCGTTATTTCCGATACATAGAAATCGCCGGTTGAAACATCGCAGTAAGCCAGCTCAAAAACGCCGTTTGACGCGAACACGGAGAGTATATAGTTATTGGCGTCATCGGGAAGCATCTGCTCCTCGATGACCGTTCCGGGAGTAATGACTCTTATAACGTCGCGCTCAACAAGCCCTTTGGCAAGCGCGGGATCCTCAAGCTGCTCGCAGATCGCCACCTTGTAGCCCTTGCTTATAAGCTTGTTTATATAGCTGTTCACGGAGTGATAAGGCACTCCGCACATGGGAGCGCGCTCTGCAAGTCCGCAGTCCCTTCCCGTCAGCACTATCTCCAGCTCCTTTGAGGCGGTAAGCGCGTCCTCAAAGAACATCTCATAGAAATCGCCGAGCCTGAAAAAGAGCAGACAATCGCTATACTTTTCCTTTAATTCAAGATACTGCTGCATCATCGGCGTTAAAGAAGCCATAAAAATCACCCATTCCCGTCATACGGGCCGCTTTCGTCAATCTATTATCTCACCTGCCAGGGAATTGAATCTTGTTCCCGTTACCCTGACCTTACAATATTTTCCTATCATGCTCTCATCGCCCTTTACATAGACCATTTTAAGGCTCGGAAGCTTTCCGAACATCATGGGTTCCGCACGCATATCGCGTCCCTCAATGAGTATCTCGCCCTCAAGACCCATGTACTTGTCATTCGCCCCGTTTGCCGACTCCATAATGACGGAGTTGAGCCTCATCAATCTGTCCTTCTTTACGGCTTCCGGTATCTGTCCATCCATAGCCGCAGCCTTTGTTCCCTCCCTGACGGAGTACGCGAACGAATACGCCGCGGAATACCCTACCTCCCTGACAAGGGAAAGCGTATCCTCAAGGTCTTCCTCCGTTTCGGTCGGAAAGCCGACTATTATGTCCGTCGTAAGCTCGATACCCTTCACATTCTTTCGCAGATCATCGACAAGTTCAAGATAGTGTTCCCTTGTATATCTGCGGTTCATAAGCTCAAGTATGCGGTTGCTGCCCGACTGTACGGGAAGATGTATATGCTCACAGACCTTATCGCACTCCGCCATCGCCATTACAAGCTCATGCGATAAATCCTTGGGATGCGATGTCATAAATCTAAGGCGTTTCAAGCCGTCTATCTCGTTCACTCTGCGGAGAAGCTCAGGAAATCTCATGCCGTTATCATTATAAGGAACAGAAATTGTTGCAGCCGTACATTATGTTTACAAATGTGGAGAAGCCTTCACAGCGTTTGATGGGCAGTCCCTCGGCTATATCGCCGTCGGAATCCTTTATCTCAAACACCCTGCCGCCGTCCATGACCTTCTCAACCATCTGCGGTATCAGATGAAGCTCATTGGTTCCGAATATCATATCGACGAACGGGAACCTCGCCGCCAGCCTTTTGGCGACCTCCCTCTGCTGCATCATGCAGCCGCATACCGCCGTAATAAGAGCGGGGTTCCTCGATTTAAGCTCCTTTAAAAAGCCGACGTTTCCAAATGTACGGTTCTCGGCGTGTTCGCGTATACAGCATGTATTGAACAGTATAAAATCAGCCGTGGTCTTATCATCCGTACGGATATAACCCATGCCCTCAAGCATTCCCGCTATTTTTTCGGAATCATGCTCATTCATCTGACATCCGTATGTTTCTATATAATAGTGAGGATGTGCGCCGTTAAGCCTTTTGCTTATTCGCTCTATCGCGGCATACGATTCCTCAATAACGCTTTGTTCAACAAATTTGGGTTTCATTGAATCCTCCGAAGATAAAAAATATATAAACAGGCAATAATTAACTAACGCTTGATAGCGGTAAATCTTGCTTGATTTATCGTGATTCCGCGCCTATCGCGGCGCGGACGCGCCAGCTCGCGCGGCTCCCGTTGGTCGCAATTTCAACACTCTCAGAGCTTGTTTGAGTTAAAATGACTAACTAACGCTTGGCAAGTGTTAGTTTAAAAGCATATTGCTTTCAACCAATCTCAACTGCTCTATCCTGCCGCCTTTCGGTAATTACACGGATATATCTCGCGGGAGCGGTAAATCTTGCTTGATTTATCGTGATTCCGCGCCTATCGCGGCGCGGACGCGCTGGCTCGCGCGGCTCCCGTTGGTCGCACACTCTCAGAGCTTGTTTGAGTTAATCAGCATTTATCCAATTATACTATAAAAAACCGTTCCTTTCAATATTGCGTCGTCAAAATCATGCGGCATTATTCGCAAAAAACACATTAAATTTAAATATGGCAAACCTGCTACAATTCAAAATCAGTCCGATTAAAAGTTCAAAAATACTTGCATTGATTTTTCGCTCTGGTATAATAGACCTATATTTTTTAAAGGAGCGAATAAAATGCAACACAAAAACAGATTTCGCATTATCGCGGCGATACTGACTCTTGTATTTGCCGCATCAATGATTTACGGCTGCAAGCTCACAACAGACGAACCCGAAAACACCGATGAGCCGGTCAGCACCGCAACCGCTGACGCTTCGCCCATTCCCGATGATTACATCATTCCCGCTGAAACCGTTGTTATGAAATGCAATGATGTCGATATCACTCTCTATGATTTCGGTCAGTCCTATTACGGAAGTCAGTATTTCCAGTATATGATGTACGGCATGATAGACCCGGATCAGTACTGCGATATGATCTGTGACGAGCTTTCAAGCGTTCTTTATATGTTTAATGAGGCTAAGAAGAACGGTATCGCGCTTACAGACGAAGATCTTTCCGAGATAGACGTTCTGATTGACGAGCATATCGAGCAGGTATTGAAGCAATACGAGGAGCGTGTTGAGGAAGATGCTGCCGATAAGAGCGCGGAAGCCAGAAAGCTTCTGGAGACCGATCTTGCCAACGACGGTCTTGATTATAATAAATTCTTAAAGCTCGCCAAGAACAATATAGTCATGAGCAAAACCGTCGAAAAGTATTATAACTCGCTTTCCGACGCCATAGAAATATCCGATGAGGACATCATAAAGCACATCGAGGAGAAGCGTACAACCGATTCGGAAGCGACCATGCTCGATTTTATGACGGCTTTAAACGCGTACAACGAAGGCAACGGTGAGTGTCCTGCGTTCATTCCCGACGACTGTTTCTCCGTAAACCACATTTACATGGCTTTTGAAACAAAGAATACCGATGAAGGCGGCGTCGAATACCTGACTGACAGCCGAAAGGACGACGAGGAAAAGCTTGAGTCCCTGTTCCCCGAAACCGACGGTTTTGATGCTTTCATGGAGCTTGAGAAGGAATACGGCGAGGATCCCGGCATGGACAATGAGATATACGTTGAAAACGGTTATTTGATTCATTCCGACCTCGTAAACAGCTATTTCCACGGCTTTGTGTATGCCGCTATGAATTTGCATGAGGGCAGTTGGGAAACTCCGGTCGATCCCGAAGCCACTCAGGAACCCGATACAACGCCCCTTCCCGATCCTGAGCTTAAATTCTTCACGCTCAAGGACGGCACCAAGATCGTTAAGGTCTATACCGAATCCGCCGTCCACTATATAATCGTCAACAAGGAATACAAAAAGGGTCCAGTCGATTATGAGAAGGGCGACGAGAAGTGGGCATCGTGGCGTTCTTCCCTTTCCGATGCAAAACTCACAGAACAGTTTGAGACATTGACAGCGCAATGGAAAGAGGATTACACCATAGACATCAATAAGGATATAATAAAGGCCAAATACGCTCCCAAGCAGGAGGCTGAAAGCACAGAAGATGCCGGAGCCGAAAGCACCGAAACAGCCGAAAGCACCGAAACAGCCGAAAGCACCGAGAGCGGCAACGAATAAACAATAACAAACAAGCGCGGTTCGAGATGATCCGCGCTTGTTTTTTGCGTTTAAATGCTATTTTGTCTTTTGTACTCCGTTCACGTCTATAACGGTTTCCCCCTGCAAAAGCAGATTATCGACCGTAACAAACTCATAGCCGTCCGCCTTTGCCGTTTCTATGAGCGTCGGAAGGTACTCCTCTATCTTGAATCCGTTGTTATGGCAGAGTATAATGCTGCCATCCTTCAACTTGGGAAGCACTGTATCGAGTATCGTCTGGGAGCTTCTTTCGGGTTTCCAATCAATCGTATCTATGTCCCATTGTATCGGCTCATGTCCGGACGCTCTGACCGTAAGTATCACCTTATCATTATATTCGCCGTAAGGAGCCCTGAAAAGGGTGCTTCGTTTGCCGGTTATGCTCTCAATCACATCGTCAAGCTTATTTATCTCATCAAGCATCTGTGATTCATTCAGCTTTGACATATGCGGATGCGTCATGCTGTGGTTGCCGATGGTATGCCCTGCGTCATGAATCGCCTTGACCTGATCGGGATAAGCCTCCGCCCAGAAACCGCACAGGAAGAATGTCGCCTTGACATCATATTTTTTCAGGGTTTCAAGTATGAACGGGGTTTTATCATCATCCCATGCCGCGTCAATCGTGAGCGCGATCTTCTTGTCATTCCTTTGGACGGAATAGACGGGCAGCTCCTTTTTGCACCCCGCAAGCACCTCGACCTCATAGGCGTCGTCTGCCGAAAGCAGCCCCGTCGCGGACAGCTTCTGCGACCATGCGGCAGCATACTGTGTCGTTTCGGGAACCTCTATGCTTTTCCGGCTGTCATCAGCAACGCTGTCATTGCTTCCCGAAGCCGATACCGCAATGATTATCGCCGCGATAATCACGACTATTACCGCCGCCGCAATATAGAGTGTCCTTTTCGTGATAACGAATATTTTCATACAAAGCCTCCACACATAAAGTTCTATTAACTATATGATGCGGAGGGCTTTATTAAAACCTATATGGATAATGATTAATCGGCATATGCCTATATCCTTATTTCTCTTACGCTGCTCGTGTTTATCCTTATCATCTTGACAAAGTTCGGAGAAATAAGTCTTGACAGCACTCTGTCGCCGTAATCCTCCTGCAAGCTGCCAACATCCTTATTTGTCGCAATTACCGTTGATTTGCGCATGTCCTGCCTTTCGCAGATTATGGAAAGTATGGTCTCTATGGTTATGTTGGGAATCATGGGCTCGGTTCCGAGATCGTCTATAATAAGCAGCTCCGGAAGTACGAAATCGGGCCTGCCTTTTTCCTTGTCGGATATGCTGTCAAGCACGGTATTAACGAGTCTGTTTGCCGTTATCTTGAGTACGGAATGACCGTTTTCAAGCACTCTGAACCCTATGCTGTTGAGAAGGAATGTCTTGCCTATGCCGGGTGCGCCTATAAGCATCAAATCCTGCACATCATTATTCGGGAAGCTGTCCGCATAGTTCACGCAGTACTCAAATATGCGCTCCATTGCCCTTTGCTCCTTTGGAACGCTTAGCAGGTCATGGCGGAAATTCTCAAAGCACTCCACCCTGTTGATGCCTGAGCCTGAAAACATATCGTTTATAACAAGCTGCTTTACACAGCCGCACATCTGACCATCTGCCACACCCGTATCGCGGCAGGCTTCGCATACATATTTGAACTCCAGATAGTCCGCGGGAAAACCGTTATTTACAAGCATTTCCCGAAGCTGTGCCTCTTTTGTGTCAAGCATCTGTCTGGCAAGGCTTTCAAGCGCATCCGCATCCTTTGGGGACGCCATTATCTTATCGGCAAAGTCAAGCGAAATCTCCGATATTTCGCGGCGAAGCTCCTCAATTGCGGGATAGTTCCTGCTGATATTCTTTTTATGCTCCATAAGCATCCGTCCTGAGCGGTTCTTTCTGATGGAAAGCTCACCCTCCACTTCCTTGCCGAAATGCAAGCTCTTAGTCGTCGTCATCATAGAATTCCTCTCCCATGCTTATACCGAGCTTTTTAAGCTCTTCATCATTGTACTGCCTGCCGTGTATGTATTTGAGAGCGCGATTATCCTTCCTGTTCGTCCTCGCCGCAGACTTCCGGCTGCCGTTGTAATATACTTCTGCCTCGGCAGCGGATGATATTCCCCTGTCATGCCATTCGTTAAGCAATCGTTTCATGGAGGCGAACTGCTTTGTTGAAAGCCTTGAATAATCCGCCGCAAGCAGTATCATATCATCCGACATACACCAATCCACGCTCCATTGTCTGAATTGCAATCGCTGCTCGGCATTGGCTCTGCTTTTAAGTCCCGCGCGCGAAAACGCCTTTCGCGCAAGCTCGATCAAAATATCATCCTGCTTTTGCATGGCGTCGATGCTCGCGCGGTCAATACTGCCGTTTGAATGCCACTCTTCAAGCACCGAATCGAGATACTTGAATGTGGGCTTCTCCGCCGCAGTCATGCAGGCGCAGGCGGCGTCTATACCGTCCTCATCAAAACCCCAGCCCTCGATCCATTTCTCATACAGGGCGATCTCGTCATCGGTCGGCAGACGTCTTTTGTTCCAGCGTTTCAATATTCTTGCCGCGCCGCTCTTTATTATCTCCTCCGTCACAAAATACTCCCGCACGGCGTCATACGTTATAAAGCCCCTTCCGGCAAGGTTCCTCGCCATGGCGTCCATGTACGCCACCGCCGTGCGCGCGCCCTTCTTATCAAGGCAATGCCTGACTATCTCCAGCGCGGCGTCCTGCTCGAAGCCGAACACGTCGAGCCAGTCATATATCTTTGAAAGCTCCGCGCCGGAGAGCATTCTCGTTCCCAGCACCTCCTGAAGCCGCCTTACGAAATCACCGTAAACCGCGCCGTCCATGTTAATTCTTCCCTTTGACAGCGACGTCTTTATGTTAAGATACATGACTCTCAGCGGCTCCTCGGCTATGACCTTGACTATACCGACGGACTCCCAGTAGGCAAATGCCGAGCGTATATCCGACTGCTCGCAGCCAAGCACCGCAGCTATATCCTCGTCATGGGCCGAGCTTGAAAGGAGCATGAGCCCATAAAGATAAGTCTTTACAGCTATCTCCGGTGCCTGAGGCATCAGGCTCGATATGAATATGTTATCGACACAGGTGCTTTCAAGAAGCTCCTTATCACGCAAAAAAAAGGTTTTTTCCATGTTGCTTTCCCCATAGTTGCCGTGCTGTGTTTTATGCCGTGCGGCATAACCCCATTATTATTCTATCACATGCTCAGGTTCGCGTCAAACAGTTGCTTTGAAAATGCAAAAACGAGGGTAAGTTGTATAATTAAGTGTCCAAAGAATAAAAAAAGAATAGCTCCATAGCAAGAGGTCTGCTACAATGTAGTTGGCGAAAAACAAAGAAAGGAGAC